>JACRII010000061.1 GCA_016235875.1 Planctomycetota bacterium | reverse complement strand
TTAATACGAAGATACAAAATTATGATTTGGATGGAAAAATTTTAACCTTTTCCTGACTTGTTTATAGATCGCATTTAATTTACACACAATTTACTTTGTCTTTTACTTTCATTTGCCAGCTACATTCTCGGACAGCCTGTTAAGATGTGACCCCGTTTTACGCGCGTTTTACGCGTTTTACGCCAGTAATTTACTTTTTAACCGTCACGGTTATTGACTTCTTTTGTTCTGCTGCCTGGAATGTGACCCTTGCCTTGCCAGTCTTCTTCTTTGCGGTAATGGTAAATGTTGCCTGACCATTTTCATTGGTTGACTGACTTGTTGGAGACACAGATACACGTTTTTTTCCGGATGCGCCAACCGTTGCTGTTACCGTTTCGCCTTCTACCAGGCAATTGCCATCGCCTGTTACCGTTACTGTTACATTGCCGCTTGTCTTCCTGTTCAGTGTCAGCGTGGTTGGTGATACCGCTAATGAACTTGCTTCGCACACAGGTGTTGGTATAGGCGAGGGTGTTATTGTCGTTGTCACTATGGATGTAATTGTTGGAATTGGTGAAGGTATAGCTGTGGGGATTGCCGTTGGCGTTGCTGTCGTTGTAATAACTGGCGTAGGTGTTGGTATGTCGGTTATGGCAAAACTTGAAAGTTGGACGCTGGATGACCCATCATAGCCGACATACAGGGTGTCGTTAACAATAACGCTGTGAGGACGCGTCCATGTGCCGTCTATAACCTGGGTATTGGAAAGTTGGTTCCAGTCGGAATCATAAACAGCACGATAGAGTGGTCCACCGGCGTCACTGCTTCCCCGTCCATAGTGGATAATAAATTCCTGTGAAATTGGTTCTACGGAAAGGGCAGATACGATGCTGAGCATCCCTTCGTCTAAAAGTATTGGTTCCTTGTTTTTTACTATATGCCAGTCATTGTCAAAAATGAATCTGTAAAATTCGTCATTTTGTCCAGGCGCTAAAGTAAAGGGCGCTACCAGGTGGAACTGGTTATTGGTATAGACCGCAGCGGCGCCATTTGCATGGGTATTTGTGTCCCCGCCTATTGTATATGACGCAAGCTTGTTAAGATTCGAATCATATTTGTAAACTGTATGGCCTGTGCCGGGCAGGAATTTGCCAGCATAAATGTAAGTGCCATCACCGACGAGGAACATATCGTTTGTCGGCGGATCGTTGTTTACCACAGTGACAATATCTTCCCTGTTCAAGTCGGTATCTAATTTCAAAAGATACAAATACCCACCCTGTCCGCTACCCGCGGTAGAGAAAACCAGATAATGATAGCCATTTTGGAAGATGTGTTTATGGTCGGCAATCGTATCATTATTGTCGGTATCTGCGGTATCAGCCACGATTGTCGCATGGCTGGTTGCCTCATTGAGGGACAAATCGAATTTCCCTACCTTAATCGTGCCATCGCTTTCTGATGAAACTACGATATTACTTCCGTCATAGACAGGTACACACCAGACAGCGCCAAAATCTATGGTTACCGTATTTTTCAAGGTAAATGTTTGCGCAACAGCTTTGGTGGTTATGATAATCATCAGGCTGATCAACAAGCATGAATAGGTGAGAATACGTGTCTGTTTCATGATTTATTCCTCAAATTTATAATTTAACAAAAAATCGACAATGGTAGAAACCTTATCATCGATGTGAAAAAAAGGTATACCGATTCCCGGATTTTTGTCTCCGACAACGGCAATCAAGTTTTTATCATCCCTGCATACCAATTCAGCGCTAATTTCTGAGCGAAATGCCTCGATCTTCGGGATTGCTTCGGTCTTATAGCCCTCGACAACGATAATGTCCACGTCCTGCAAATAGGTGTTTATAATCTCCGTCAGGGGGAGTTCTTTCGGTGCCTGTCGCATGATGCCTATCATATTTTGTGAAGCTACGACTACGGCATCGGCCCCGGCCTGTGTGTGTAACCAGCTATCTTTGCCTTCTGTATCCAGTTCAAAATGATGATGGCTGTGTTTGATGGTGGCGACTTTATAATTCCTGGATTTTAGTTCTTTTACGAGCTTTACAAGAAGGGTGGTCTTGCCGCTGTTTGACCTGCCTACAATAGATACTACAGGTACTTTGAATTTCATAACGTATAAATTATAAAAAATGGGTTACAAAAACAAACTAAATTCGTAATAGTTCACCGCAAAGGCGCAAAGAGCGCAAAGGTATTATTTTTTGGAAAGTAGAGACAGGTTTAAAACCTGTCTCTACTGAAAAACCTAGTGATTTTGTTATAGAAGATATTTCTTCTGTGAAGTTTTTTGTCTTTTTTAAAGGTTTTCCTTTGCGCCTTTGCGGTGAGCCGAACTGTTACCTAAATTTTAATGCTGTTTCACTTCACAAAGGGTAGTCGGGATTTAGCCTTGACAACCTATTTTTGTTGAAGTAAACTTAGTTTTACTATGGATAATACGGAAAAGATACTAGATAGGCGGCAGCTTTTTAAAGACTTGTTTAGCTTTGTAGGAAACAAGGTCGCTGATTATGCCAGTAAAAAAGTCGATCGTGTGATGCCCAAGGGAGACTACCTGCGTCCTCCCGGCGCTATTGAAGAGACGGAATTCCTTTCCCTGTGCACCCGTTGTGATGAGTGCATCAAGGCATGTCCTGCAAAGGCTATCAGGAGGTCGAATGGGCTGATGGATGTGGCGGTAGGTACGCCTGTTATTGTACCGAAGGAAAATCCGTGTGTCTTGTGCAATGGGTTGTTGTGTATCGCAGCGTGTAAAGAGGGGGCATTAAAACCTGTTGTGCATGTGAATAAAGTCAGGATGGGTGTTGCAGAGATTAATCCGTCGCGATGTTTGGCGTGGGGAGGGCAGGATTGTCAGCTTTGTTTTATAAAATGCCCGTTACAAGGTGATGCAATGTATCAGGAAGATGGCAAACCAGTGATTAATGAGGATAAGTGTGTGGGTTGCGGGGTTTGCGAATACGCCTGCCATACCATAAATAACACGTGTGCTATTAAGATTATAGCCGATAGGTAGTTTTTTATTTTACGATTATACATAGAAGTAAATGAGTTCAGAAGGGGGTTGTCATGCCAGAATGCAAGATTCCGTTTACCTGTGAGCTTTGTGAGAAGCAGTTGTCCTGTCAACTGGATCAGATAGAACACAACAAGTGGGCAATTGCACAGCGTATGAAAGAGATTACTTACAAAATCGTTGTGATGAGCAATAAGGGCGGTGTAGGAAAGAGTACCGTGACAACGAATCTCGGTGTTGCACTGGCACGAAAGGGATTTAAGGTTGGAATAGCCGATGCGGATATTCACGGGCCGAATATCCCGATGATGTTAGGCGTAGAGGGGAAAAGGCTCAAGGGCAGCAGCGGCGGGGTGATGCCTCTGGAAGTGATGCCGAATTTAAAAGTAGCTTCTCTGTCCTTTTTGATCGAGGATCCGTCAATGCCGGTTATCTGGAGGGATTCGGCAAAGTGGGATTTTCTCTGCGAGTTGATGGGAAGTGTGTGCTGGGGGAGCTTGGATTTTCTTCTGGTAGATTTACCGCCGGGAACGGGGAATGAAGCGATATCCATTATTGAACTCATTGGAAAGGTGGATGGCTCTGTAATTGTCACCACACCGCAGGACGTGGTTTTGTTAGATGTGAAGAAGGCGGTGTTTTTCTCCCGAGACAGTAATGTGCCGATTATTGGGATTGTTGAAAACATGAGCGGCCTAAAATGCCCTCATTGTCACGAAAATATTGATGTGTTTAAAACCGGCGGTGGTGAGAAGATTTGTATGGAATTGGGCGTCACATTTCTTGGGAAGATACCGCTGGATCCGGCTATTACGGAAAAGTGTGACAATGGCGAGGCATTTGTGGCTGCCTATCCCAATTCTGTTGCTGCAAAGGTGTTTGATGAGATAGTGAACAAGTGCGAAGTATTTGTCAGGGCAAACAAAGAAGCATCTGAAAAAGCGACAGAATTCAGGGAGGTGCCATTTTTAGGGAAGGTCCCGGTCGACCCGAATTTTGTTGAATAATTGTAGTCCTTCGGTTGTATTTCAGTAGTATCCTTCCAAAAGATTTACAGCTTCATAACAATAAGTGAATAACCGACCAGCAGGATAGGGGTAGCGATATGTTTCGATCAATCAAGAACAAATTAATCTTTCTATTCCTGATCGCTGTCCTTACACCCTTATTGGTTATGCGGCTCATTGCATATCCTTCCGCGCAAAAGGTCATTCAGGAAACGACGATTGGTAATTTGCAATCGATCGGCTCGAAGAAGGTGTCTCAAGTGAATGACTGGTTACAAAAGCTGGAGACTACGGCAGAACGCATTGCCAACAATCCACTTGTAGCAGAGGCTGTTAATTTAACGAAAGCAGATGCTGATACTGTTTCCAAATTCCTTTCTCATATACCATACGATGCCCTGTTTCACAGATTTATGATTAGCGATGTATCCGGTAATATCAGGATATCAGCGGATGACAAGCTAATCGGTTTAAACATATCTGATATTCAAGGTTTTCATCGTGCCCTTAATGGTAAGACCTACATCTCTGACATTGTTTCCTCCGTTTTTTATGATTCTGACGAGTTTGGGAACAGATACGAGCAATTGCCGGCCATGTATGTCTTTGCGCCTGCAAAGAATGAAGATGGTCACGTGGTAGGTGTGATGGTATTTCAGGCCGATCTGTCCGTTCTGAATAGTGAGATGCAGGAGATACATGGAGATAGTTATGACGCCTATATAATCAACCAGCATGGCGTGATGATAACCGAATCTAAATTCGCCGACCAGTTAAAGAAAATTGGGTTAATTACGAAGAGAACAACGATGGAATTGGCAATTGTGGAGCCGCGAACCGAAAAATTTACAAGGAGTGCAGAGTCGTGTTTGAAGGGCATCGGTGGATTTGATACGAGAGGTTATACTAACTACAGAGGTCAAAAGGTATTGGGGGTATGGTATTGGATTCCAGAAATTAAATGGGGTGTTATTACGGAAATTAGCACCGAGGAAGTGTCTCTGGCAATGAATAATTTAAAGAATCCCTTCTCAAAGATATTTTCGTATTTAACCATTACCGGAGTAATCCTGGCAGTGGTGGGGATTGCCTTTGCCTTTTTAATCGGGCAAAAGATTGCCAGGCCGATTATGGGGCTAACGACGGCAACCCGCAAGATGTCTGCAGGGGATTTATCCCAACAGGTGACGATAAAGACGGAGGATGAGGTACGAGAATTAGGAGATGCATTTAACGCGATGGCCAAGTCAGTGCAGGAAAAGACCTCAAAGCTGCAGGAAACAACAAATTTTTTAAACAGCATACTGGTTAGTTCTACCGAACACGCAATCATTGCCAGTGATCTTGGTGGGAATATCCTGGCATTCAACGAAGGCGCAAAGCGGATGTATGGATATGAGCCGGATGAATTAATTTTCAAATCAAATATTAAAATATTGCATGCAAAAACGGACGCAGTCTCTAGCAAGGTGTTGAAGATACTTGAGACAACATTGCAAACCGGCATATATAAAAACGAGATGCAATTGGTTCGTAAAAACGGAGAAATCTTTACGGGATACAGCACATTTACAACCCGGCGTGCAACTGATGGGAGACCAATCGGTTTTGTAACAATTACCAGGGATATAACAAAGCAAAAGCTCTTAGAACTGGAGCTTCATGATTATACCGTGCGCCTGGAAAAAATTGTTGAAGAGCGGACACGGAAGCTAAGGATATCAGAGGAGAAATATAGACGTCTTTTTGAGACCAGCAAAGACGTTGTGTTTTTCTGCGACTCTGAAGGTTATTTCATAGATATTAATCAGGCAGGAGTTGACCTGTTTGGTTACGAATCGAAAAACGAAATCCTAAAACTAAACCTCGCACAACATTTATTCTTTAATCCCGATGAAGGTAAAATAATTAAGGAGATGGTATACAGAAACGGTTTTATCAAGGATTACGAGGTGGAATTAAAAAAGAAAGACGGTATCAAGGTTCCCTCTCTGATGACGAGCAATCTCAGGCGAGATGAACGAAACAACGTTGTCGGATACGAGGGAATTATCATCGACCTGACCGAAAGGAAGAGGATAGAGCAAGAGAAGGATATCGTGAATAACATCAACAAGATTCTCGCCTCGAAACTGGACATTAGAGAAGTATTTAAATCTCTCACCGCGGAACTTAACCAGGTAATCGATTTTGATAGAATGAGTGTTACCTTACTTGACGACAAAAGAGAGGAATTTCTCATTTTTGCAGTTTCAAAGGATTACGACAGATCCAGATTGGAGGAAGGTATGCATTACTCTAAATATGGAACGCTGGCAGGAAAGGTTGTGGATGATGGTGAAGTTTATATGGTTAATGATACATCCCGGGGGGCATTTTCGACTGATCCTATTTTGTACAAAGAGGGAATTAAGTCACGCATGGCATTCCCGTTGATATATAAGGGTGAAACTATTGGGAGTGTTAATTTCGGAAGCAGGAAGGTTAATAATTTTTCTGAAAACCAGTTATTTGATTTTGTCAGCAAAATCGCCCCCCAGTTGGCCATTGCGATTGACAATACGCGTCTTTTTGATAGAATTAAGGAGTCTGAGGAGAAATACAGGAATCTGGTTGAAGACATTGAAGATGTTATATTCAGGATGGATAAAACGGGGAGATATTTGTTCCTTAATAATGCACTGCAGAAGGTAACGGGATATTTTCCCCAGGAATTTTACGAGACCCCTTCCATCGCTACCGAGATGATTCACAAGGATGATGTGAGGCTGGTTAAGGAAACCATGCAGAAGATACTTGATGATGAATTAAAAGTTTCGAAGGATTTGGAATATCGTATTTATTGTAAAAACGGTAAGGAACTCTGGCTCTCCCAGAATACTTATCCGATTAAAAATAAAAATGGAAGTATTCTTGGCGTTGAAGGAATTATCAGGGATATCACAGATAGGAAAAAGATAGAAGATCAAATACGTCGTTCTGAACGCCTGGCCTCCATTGGAGAATTGGCTGCTTCTATTGCCCATGAGATCAGGAACCCCTTGGGAGCAATATCGAATTCGGTATGCATGTTGAAACGGGATTTAGCCCTGGATGGCGACGATCAAAAGTTGTTTGAGATGGTGGTAGAGGAAACAGATCGGCTCAATAGCATTATTACCAACTTCCTGACCTTTGCGCATCCTGCAGAATATCATTTCGTCAGGAGCGATATTCTTGCAATTATTGATGAGACATTGCTTTTGCTGCAGCGGGATGAACGGTTTAATGAAAAAATCAAAATTATAAAGGTCTATGAGAATAATGTTCCAAAGATTTATTTGGATCAGAATTGGATCAGGAAGGTCTTTTGGAATTTGTTGGTAAATTCTATTGATGCCATGCCTCGGGGTGGGAAAATTTACATTCATGTAAGAAGACCGAATGTACCGAATAACGAGGAGCTGGAAATCGTAGTCGCAGATACGGGGAAAGGAATCCCACCGGAAATTATGAAAAAGATTTTCGAACCCTTTTTCACCACGAAAAAAGCGAAGGGGACGGGACTGGGGCTTCCCATTGTACATCGTATTGTAGATAATCATGGCGGTGTTATCGATGTAAAGAGCGAGCGTAATAAAGGGACGGCATTTACAATCCGGCTGCCGATAAAAAACAAACAAGTTAAAACCGTGTTAGTATAAGGTTCTCAAGGAATTATGTTTAATATTCTGGTTGTCGAAGATCAAAAAAATATGCGGGAGTCCCTGGTAATTGCCTTTAAGAGGGCTGGCTATCATGTCGAAAGCGTAGAGAACGGGGAAATGGCCGTAAAACTACAAAAAGATCGTTTCTTCGATTTGGTTGTTGTTGACCTTAAGATGGAAGCGATGGATGGTCTGGAAGTTTTATCGCGCATTAAGCATGATAATCCATCCACGGAGGTTATCGTTATGACCGCATTTGGAACAATCGACAGCGCCATTCTGGCAATGAGAAAAGGTGCGTACGACTATGTTACCAAGCCTTTTCAATTACCCGATATCCTTTCGGTGATTGAACGGGCGTTAGAGAAGAAACGGTTGTCTGATAAAGCCAATGACCTCCAAAAAGAGATTAAAGAAAAGTACAAGTTTGAAGGTGTTATTGGCAATTCCCCTGTGATGATGCGGGTCTTGAACATTCTCATGGAATTGACAAATAGTGAAAGTACGGTTCTGATTACAGGAGAGAGCGGGACGGGAAAGGAATTGGTTGCGCGTGCCATCCACGATAATAGCCGCAGGAGTAATAAGCCGTTTGTCGTGGTGAATTGTGGTGCGTTGCCCGAAAATTTGCAGGAGAGCGAATTGTTTGGACACGTTATGGGTTCGTTTACGGGAGCGGTGAAAGATAAAAAAGGTATCTTTTTAGAAGCGCAGGGTGGCACCTTATTTTTGGATGAGATCGGCGAGGTTTCGCTTTCGAGCCAGGTCAAACTGCTTCGTTTTTTGCAAAACGGCGAGATACGGAAGGTCGGAGATAATAAACCGATTAATCTCGATGTCCGGATTATTGTAGCAACAAATAAAGACCTTGATGTGGCCACGAAAAACGGGACGTTTAGAAAGGACTTGTTTTATCGGCTTAATGTCATCAGGATTCACCTGCCGCCTCTGATGGAAAGAAAGGAAGATATTCCTGTTTTAACCAACTATTTTGTAAATGTATACTCGGACAAGCTTGGGAAGAAACCGCCGGAGATATCAGGCGATGCATCATCGTTACTCCAGAGCTATCCGTGGCCGGGAAATGTCAGGGAATTGGAAAATGTAATCGAGAGGGCGGTTACGCTGGTCAGGGGCGAGAAGATTACCGTTGCCGATCTGGCGCTCCAGAGCCCACTGCCGGCAGATACCATTGATATTATGACTGAGATGGGGGGGATTCGGGCTGCCCTGGCTCAGCAGGAAAGAAAGACGATTATCGAATCCCTGCGAAAGTATGCGGGGAATCGCAAGCAAGCCGCAAGCAATCTCGGAATTTCTACCACAACCTTGTGGCGAAAGATGAAGGAATACCAAATCATACCCAAAACGAGTTATAACACGGAAAATACATAAAAAGTTCATGCCATGAAGATCGTTGATAAATATTTTAGAAGGATAAACCGATTAAGAATATCAGTAACCGAACTTTGCAATCTCCGGTGTATTTATTGCAGACCGGAGAATGGGCTGGATCTCGGGAAACATAAAGACATTCTCACCTACGAGGAGATTGCAACCGTTGTGCGTCATGCGGTTAGGTTGGGAATTAAGAGCTTTCGCCTGACAGGAGGGGAACCCCTTGTACGAAGAGGTATCGAAAACCTGTTGTGCATGCTGGGAAAAATCCAGGGTGTTGAAGACCTGGCAATAACGACGAACGGTATTTATCTGAAAAACTATGCAAGGCTGCTGAAAGAAACCGGATTGTTCAGATTAAACATAAGCCTCGATAGTTTAGAGGAGTCAAAATTTGAAAGGGTCACAAGAGGCGGGAAGTTACGAGACGTCCTGGATGGGATCGAAGAAGTCCTTAAATTGGGATTTAAAAATACAAAGATCAATGTGGTTGCCATGAAGGGGATAAATGACGATGAATTTGAAGGGTTTGCAAGACTTACCCTGGAACGAGACCTCGAAGTGCGTTTTATCGAATATATGGCGATGAACAAGGAAAGCCTCGCCTCTGAGGATAAGTTTATTCCTATGTCCGATATTATCGATATTATTGAGGGAAATAACGAACTCATAGCGCTGCCTCCTCCCATGCTCGGCAGCGGCGCTGCAAAGCTTTATAAAATCAAAGGAGCTATGGGGACGTTGGGATTTGTATCTGCTGTAAGCCAACCCTTTTGCGGCTCCTGTAATCGGCTTCGTCTAACCTCTGATGGGAAATTGCGTTCCTGCTTATTATCCGGGGGAGAGGTGGATTTGAAGGCCATTCTGAGAAACAACCCTACCGAAGAAATACTCACCGATGCATTTGTCCGTGCGGCGAATCTGAAACCTTCTGTACACTCCGGCAAAGGGCATGTGGTTATGCATCAGGTGGGTGGATAGATAGAAAGCCTGATCTAAGGGGCGCGGCTACTTTTTACCATGTATTATTAAAGGAGTAAACAAATTATGGGCATCGTAAACACGAAAGTAATCTTGAAATAAAGATGGGAGATAGATATGAAATCAGTCAATAAGTCAAAACCCCCCCCTTCCATTTGTATAACGAATAATGTTAGAGCAAAAAACGCTAAGCTACCAAAGGCATATGAGGTTAAAATAGAAAAAATAATAAAAAAATACCGGCTTGAAGATGCAGAAAAACAGGAAGAAGAAGACTTGGAATATTGGACTTCGGTTTCGACTTCTGAAAAAACTGAAATGGCTTATTCCCTATGGGAAGAATGTTATTGGATACAAAAAGGGGTAGATATTAATGCACAAAGACTTCGACGAGTTCTTGAAATTGCTAAATCACCACAAAGTTAGATACGTAATAGTTGGTGGTTACGCCTTAAGTGCGTACTTACTGCCAAGAGCTACTAAGGATTTGGACATTCTCATAGAAGCATCCGAAAATAATGCAAAAAAGATAGTTGAAGCCCTCCGGGAGTTTGGATTTAGTTCGTCAAATCTGGAAACAAAAGAACTCATGAGTCCAGAAGTAATTATTCAATTGGGTAGACCTCCAGTAAGAATAGATGTTCTAACATCTATCACAGGGGTAAAGTGGGATGATGTATGGAAAAACAGAAAAAAATGGTTTTTTGGGAAATCCCAGATTCCTACGTATTTTATAGGGAAAAATCAATTAATTAAAAATAAAATGGCAACAGGACGAGAACAGGATTTGTTAGATGTAAAGAAATTGAAAAAACTTGATAATACTATAGAAAAGAGGTGAATATTAGCCAGATGACACAGCTAACTCATTTTGACAAACAGGGCGCATCCCGCATGGTGGATGTCAGTAATAAAGAAATTACGGATAGGGTTGCCGTTGCCCACGCAAAGATTACGATGAAGCCGGAGACCTTCCAACTTATCATGGATAAAAAGATACAGAAGGGGGACGTCCTGGAGGTGGCGAGGGTTGCTGGCATTATGGCGGCAAAGCAGACATCCTGCCTTATTCCGATGTGTCATCCGCTCAATCTAACGAGTGTGAAGATTGATTATTCGAATAATTCTGTGGATACAATTGAGATATTTTCAGAGGTTCGGGTAACCGGGAAAACGGGGGTGGAAATGGAGGCTATTACCGCTGCGTCTGTCTGTGCGATCACGATATACGATATGTGCAAATCCGCGGATAAGGGGATGGTGATAAGCGATATCCATCTTGTAAAAAAATCAGGTGGAAAGAGCGGGACATTTATTTTTGAAGAGAATTCAACTTAAGAGCCTTTTAAAATTCTTTGCGCTAATTCGTTAGGCAAACTTGCCTCTGCGATTTTTTTTGATGCCGCTTCCGTGTTATACGGAACTCTTTTAAAACAGATGTGCCTTGTTGCGGAATCAAATACCACATAACATGCATGCGGGTTCCCATCCCTCGGCTGGCCTACCGAACCCACATTGACATAATATTTCCAGTCCTTTCTTGAATCAATAGTAAAAGATTCTACTTTGTTTGTTGTTCCCTTTTCAATAAGCATAAGTCTCATATCGTAGTTATCTGCTGGGATCAGGACGGTGGCATTTACGGTCCTGGTTTCCTTTGTATAAATATAAGCCGCCGGCCGATGTGTATGCCCTCCAAAGGTTACTTTTGACCATAAAGTTGTATACTTTAGCGCTCCTGCATTCTTGACGTAATCATACCCTTGTGGATATGATGGTTTGCTGTGTACGATTTCAAAACCTTCTTTGCTAAATTTTATTCTGAGAGGAAGTCTTAGCAAGAATTTTATGTTTTCTTTCGTGAGTATCCCATTTGTCCAGTCTACCGCAGTCTTTGCTATGGGGTTCATCTCGCTGGTAAGGGATGGTTCGCCGGATGCCTCTTTATCATGATTTCCACCAACGGCTATACCTTTCTTTTCCAATAACAGGGTGGCATTCAGCAAGGTATCCTTTTGTGAGGAATCAAAATATGGTTGAGCTATGATCCTCTTGATATTTTCTAAAGCTAATTTCTTTCTGCCATAAATTAAATAGCGGATAACCTCACAGCACTCATTTGGCGATGCGCCATAGCCAACAATATCGCCGGCTATTAAAAGGTTGTCAATGGGATTTTCCTTTTCGGCAATTTCTTTAATTACAGCGAGTAAGGCATCCACATTGCCATGTATATCTGACAGGATAATGTATTTCATTGGTTTTCTGTAAGCACATAAAAATGTGAATGAGATCAGATGCTGCTCAGCGCTTTTTTTAATTCCTCCGCAGAGGGAATTCTACTAGATACATTTACCTCTAATAGTCCCTTTATGATATCTTCCAATTTCTGGGGTATATGGTTGTTTATTCGAGTGGGTGGAACTTTTTCCGCCTGCCATAATTTCTTTGTTAATATTTGATAGAGAATTAAACCGACAGAGTAAAGATCCGTCCTGCCATCGAGTCGAATGGTAGAAGAGATAGCCTCGTAATGGACCTTTCTGGGTAAGTCCTTAAGATAGGCTAGCATCTGCAGTTGTTCCGGTGACGCATATTCCTTGCTAATTCCTTTGATAATTCCTCCGCGTTTAATGGATAATTCGAAGTCGATAAGGTGTACTAACCATGTTTTATGGTTGAGAATCAAGTGTCCGGGTTTCAAATCACAATGAACATAGTGTTTGCTGTGAAGGTATTGTAGCGGGTCGCAAATGCTAATAAACAATTTGACAGCTTCCTCAATGGTATTGTTGTCTTCAACATCCTTTTCTGCAAAATAATCCACAAGATCGTATCCGTTGATGTGTTGCAATACAATAAAATTTTGTTTGATCAAGAATTTTTCATCCCTGAACAACTCTCCCTGTCCAAAATCGTAGGCAATAGGTATCTGAGTGTGATTGAGTTCCTTTAATAGGTAATATTCTTCTGAAAAATCGAAGTCGGGTGAGTATTTTATGCCCTTTTCTGGGGCATTAATCAAGACTGCGTAGTTAGACTTGTGCAGATTTGCCTGGCACTTAAAATCATTAAAAGGATATTTATTAATTCTATACATAATAAATTTGAATTTTGCAATCTGGTATGATAAATTTTCGAGATTATAACTGAATAAATAGATAAAACAAGGATTTTCAATTTTTTGAAAAGAAGAAATGGAGTAATAGATGGATTTCTTCGTTATGGCGTAAATCAACCAATATAATGTTTCGGAATTTATCATTTGATAAATATTTTATAAATACCATTCATTATGTGTTTTA
Source organism: Planctomycetota bacterium (assembly GCA_016235875.1). Classification (GTDB taxonomy): domain Bacteria; phylum Planctomycetota; class Brocadiia; order Brocadiales; family Brocadiaceae; genus Wunengus. The sequence continues at coordinate 14,355 of JACRII010000061.1, read as the reverse complement.
CGTAGAAAACATACGAATCAAATTCTGAGAAATTATAAATAATGCCAATATTTAGAATAGATAAGGAGATTGCATAATTATTCATATTATAAATAAGTCGTATCTCTTGATATTAAAAGAATTATAAATTTAAGGAATGTGTTAAAACTCCTCACTGACTTTTTGTAAGTTGATAATGGAATAAATATTGCTCCTTTTATATGGGTTTAGATAAAAATTGCACCTGTTTTGATACAGTTCACTTATTGTTTTGTGAATATTTATTTTTGAAAGGAGGGGTGAAAAATATAAATGAAATTTAATTAATTATTGTAATTAATTTGCATAAAAGGTAGTATTTATTGGAAAGGAGAGGGACAATAGTATGAAAGACGTTTCTAATAAAATAAAGACAGGTTTGTGGTTATTATTGATAATGATAGGGGTATTAGCATTAACTTTGGGAAATGTTGAAGCGGCGGATCCGACTGGTATTGCAACATACGGGGAGTCAGATTCCGTTACAGGATTAAAATATGCCGTTAATTTTAGCTGGACGCTCTTAGGTGCCTTTCTGGTGTTTATTATGCAAGCAGGTTTTGCATTACTAGGCGGATTCTTAAGGCAAAAAAACATGCTGAGTTATATGGCGCATTGTTTTATTGATTCCACGTTTGGTGCGATGGTGTTTTACTTTTTCGGGTTTGGTCTGATGTTTGGCGGTTCAAAGTTAGCGCCCGGACTTGAAAACGGTACTTCCGTCTTTGGAGGTGATGGTTTTATGCTCTTGGGCAGGTCGTATGATGTCCAGACGATTATGCTCTGGCTCTTCCAGATGGTATTCGCCACAAAGACAGTCTCGATTATTGCAGGCGCTGTAGCAGAAAGGCTGAAATTTGGCGCATATCTTACATACAGCTTTTTCGTGTGCGGTATAATTTATCCGATTTATGGGCATTGGGTGTGGGGCGGAGGCTGGTTAAGTACGCTTCCTTTTGGCACTGGAGTAAAAGACTTTGCTGGCTGTGCTTGCGTCCATACAGTTGGAGGTATTCTTGCACTTGTTGGCGCTTGGGTGCTGGGACCAAGAAAGGGGAAATACAATCCCGACGGTACGGCAAATCCAATCCCTGGTCATAACATGGTGTTTGTCGTGATAGGCACCATTCTCCTCGCATTTGGCTGGTTTGGTTTTAATGCAGGAAGTACCCTTGCGGCAACAGATTTACGTATATCCATAATTGCATCCAATACCTTTATCGCTGCCGCAGCTGGCGCTTCGATAATGTTATTTTATACCTGGGCAACAACAGGATACATAGATGTGGCCTTCATATGTAACGGTGCACTGGCAGGCCTGGTAGCAATTACAGCGCCTTGTGCCTATGTAGCGCCATGGGCGGCAGTGGTGATTGGCGTACTTGCTGGTCTCGCAATGAGGGGAACCGTATGGCTTGTCGAGGTCAAGATGAAAATCGATGATCCACTGGGTGCAGTGGCCGTTCATGCGACAAATGGTATCTGGGGTATGCTTGCCGTGGGTTTCTTTGCTGATGGTACTTATGGCGGTGTAAACGGTTTAATTACCGGTTCTGGATGGCAATTGTTGGCTCAATTCATCGGAACGATAGTTGCCATGGCCTGGGCATTCGCCTGGGGTTTTGGTTTGTTCGCTGTAATAAAATATCATATGAATCTCAGGGTCTCTGATCTTGTAGAAGCTGAGGGGTTGGATCTCCATATACACGGCTCTCCATGTTATCCGGCTGAGTCTGGTATTATTACACTTGCAGGTATACCGGTTGAGGAGGTCAAGAGAGTAGACGAGGAACAAGCGTCTTTACTTGAACGTGCATTGAGCAAGGATGCGACTCGAGAGAAGATATATTCGGACAAACTCGGGCGATGGGTATTTGCATTAGTAAAGCCGGAAAAAACACCAAAAAAATAGTTTATTAATCGAATATAATCTAAATCGGAGGGAGGTTTTTTCATGAAAAAAATAGAAGCAATAATCAGGCCGGAAAAGTTTAACATTGTCAGAGATGCCTTGACGGAATTGGGTTATCCGGGGATGACCGTTATAGAAGTAAAAGGACACGGTAGTCAAAAAGGCATTAGCGAGGTGTGGCGTGGAAGAAGATATCGAGTTGATCTCTTGTCAAAGATCAAGCTTGAAATCACCGTTAAAGATTCAGATGTAGAGAAAATCGTCAATACGATCATCAACGAATCGCAGACTGGTAGCATTGGCGATGGAAAGATATTTATTTTCAATGTAGAAAATGTGTATCGTATTCGTACAAAAGAGTCGGGTGATGCTGCTATCTGAACGGAGTTGTTGCCGTTGATTTTTATCAGGCTGGTGTTGTCCTTTTTTTTGCAGGACAACACCAGCGTTTTTTTAATGAAAGCATGGGTTTGAAGAAGTTCCCTTTTATAGTCATTCTAATAAGCGGGTTATTGGGGTTTTTGGTGCAAGCCGTGTTTGCCGGAGATCCAAGCGGCTCAAATACGTATTCTGATAGCATACAGGGATTAAAATTTTCAGTAAATTTTGCTTGGACTCTCCTGAGCGCCTTTTTAGTTTTTAATATGCAGGCAGGGTTTACATTCCTTGGCGCTGGTTTTGTCCAGGAAAAGAATACGCTCAATTATCTTGCAATGAGCTTCATGGATTTTTGTGTCGGTGCGCTCATTTTTTGGCTGTTTGGTTTTGCCCTCATGTTTGGCGGCTCGAAATTAGCTTCCGGGCTTTCCTGGGGAAATAGTTTTATTGGGTATAGTGGTTTTTTGTTACTAGGGGATTCTTACGATGTACATACCTCCGTTCTTTGGATATTCCAGATAATGTTCGCAGCGACCGCCTGTACAATCGTCACTGGTGCTGTAGCAGAAAGATTTAAATTCCATGCGCATATAATTTACAGCATCTTTGTGTGCGGTGTGCTTTATCCCATATTTGGACACTGGATGTGGGGCAAGGGATGGTTGGAGACCTTGCCATTTGGAGTAGGGGCAAGGGATTTTGCTGGTTCGGGGGTAGTGCATGGGATGGGTGGTTTGGTTGCATTTATTGCGGCATGGATGGTAGGACCCAGATATGGAAAATATAATCCCGATGGCAGTCCCAATGTAATCCACGGTCATAATCTGGTTTATATCGTGATTGGGACACTTACCTTAATTTTCGGATGGTTTGGTTTTAATGCAGGCAGTACGCTTGCAGTTACTGAACTTCGCGTATCTGTTATAGCGGTAAATACTTTTTTATCTGCTACAGCAGGCGCCGTTACCGTTCTCTATCTTTCCTATTTCATGACAAAGAAGTCGGATATTGTTATGGCTTGTAACGGGGCGCTGGCAGGCTGTGTTGCAATTACGGCATCCGGGGCGTATGTTCCGCATTGGGCGGCGATAGTAATTGGAGTTATCGCAAGTTTAATAACAAGAATTTCCCTTTATTTTATCGAAAGTAAGTTAAAGATTGACGACCCCGTTGGCGCTATTTCTGTTCACGGGGCAAATGGACTTTGGGGTTTGCTTTCTGTCGGAATCTTTTCAGATGGCACTTATGGAGGTGTAAAAGGAGTGATAGCAGGGTCGTGTTGGCAGCTCCTTGCCCAATTTATAGCCTGTGTTACGCTAATAGCATGGTGTTTTACTGTCGCCTTCGCCTTTTTCTTTGTTTTAAAACGTACGTTAGGACTGAGAGTGCCGGTCAACATTGAACGGTCTGGTATCGATACGTATGAACATGGTACAAGTTGTTATCCTGGGTTGTGATTTAAAAATTACATGATATAATTTTGAAAAATCCTTTCTAATACACGACAAAGATTGGCCGTTTTGTAACTTAACTTTCAAATAAACAGGTTATAGTTAACTATATGGTTGATTCTTTGGTAAGTTCAATAAATAAGCTTTTCCGTTTTTCTTCCTGTTTTCCTGTCTTTTGTTTGCTATTTTAATTCTTTTTGCTGAATTATAGAATTACTAAATTTAGTATTGATTTATAATTTAGATATGGTATTCTTGGTTCAAATCCACCATCTGTGTAATTAGCAAATACGGTGCAAAATAGCATGTGTAAATATAAAACAAATCATAATATCGTAAAAATGAATATGTTACAATAATAATTGTTTTTTCAGGTTTTGAGGGCACATTTTGTGCGATTGTTTAATAAGTTTACATGAATTTAATAATTGATATATATTAAATTTTTAAATAACCAAAACTTAATATGTTTAACTTCAGGTTTCAATTTAGCGCTTTGATGGTAGTTTTCATAAATGTGCTCTTATCCTTTCCTGTTTTTCCTCAAAACTATGTCATCAATGGAATATTAGAAAAAAAGGATCAAGAGATAGATATTAAAGACAGTATAGTACGCCGGGAATCTTTAATCATCAAAGATAAACGAGTTTACGTCCAGTTAATCCTTGACGAAGGTGCAAGAAATATTGCAAATCATAAGCGATACAAGGAAATAACGTATTTATTGCCAAAGGAGATAACTTATGATGAAGTTAGTAAATGTATTTATTATTACAAGGATAACTCTGAGATCGAGGTAGGAAGGGTAAAAAGTTTTTTTGGCTTTATGCCCTATATTGCATTGGTCGAGGGTGTAACGATTGCGAGTTCTCCTACAGATGCAAAGCTAGTGATTTCATTAAACGGAGATAGTCAAGGGATTCCCAAATCGGTGATACATTCCGAAGAAGGTATGGAAATAACCTTGAGCAAGAAGTGTGGTCAGTGTCATATTTTGGAATACATATTTTCCCATAAAAAATGGGTTGAAGAAGATATCCTGCATGCATTCAACAGGATGCAGATGGAAAAGGAAGAGAGATTTACAGCGGATGAACAAAAGGTAATTGATTTATTTAAAAAATACCAGAAAGGCGAAATAGATAAAGGAAAGCTTGCCGAGTTCAAGTCATTAAAACAGATCGGAGAGAAAGATGTAGCCAGCATCGCAGAAAACGTTTATATGAATAATTGTGTGCCCTGTCATAATCCTTCAAAGATAACAGATGTTTCTTTATTGTATTCAAAACGGCGGTGCAAGAGCATTGTTGATAGAATGAAAGAAAAAGAACCGTCCCTCTTTTTACAAAAAGATATGGATCGACTGGCTAGCTATATGTGGGAGATAAAGCTCAGACCCTGTGAGAATTGACTGTAGTTATCAGCTCAACATCTTAAAAGACTTTTGAGATAATTCTTAATTTACCTCATTGAAAAATTTTAAGAGAGGAGGTGGTCGAATGACATAGCATAGCTTGTGATTTTATTGTACCGATTGGTGAAGAGCAGTGTGATTAAAGGTATTTTTGTGTCTGCATATGTGTAGAAAAGGTAGTTAATTTATAATTTTAAAAAGGAGAGGGAAATGAGAAAAGGAGCCTATATAGGCATTTCATCGATTTTTGCATTATCGATGATAGCGCTATTTGCTTCAAATGCTATGGCTGCTGATGCACCAAAGATTGATACGGGAGATAATGCATGGCTGCTTGCATCGTCAGCTCTGGTTTTAATCATGACACCTGGTCTTGCCCTGTTTTACGGCGGTATGGTAAGGGCAAAGAATATGGTGAATACATTGTGGATGAGTTTTATTGTTATTTGTATTATAAGTGTGCAATGGGTGCTCTGGGGTTATAGTTTATCATTTGCGCCCGGTGGCTGGTTTATTGGTGGCATTCAATGGTGTGGATTGAGTTCAGTAGGACAGGCGCCGAGTGACCTTTACGCAACAACGGTACCCCATTTATCTTTTATGATATTCCAATGCATGTTTGCTGTTATTACCCCTGCACTGATGACGGGCGCCTTTGCGGAACGGTTTAAATTCAGCGCATGGTTACTCCTTATCCCTTTGTGGGCTAGCGCTGTTTATGCGCCGCTGGCACACTGGGTATGGGGTTCGGATGGTTGGTTGTATAAATTCGGCGCATTGGATTTCGCAGGCGGAACAGTAGTTCACATCTGTTCTGCAGCTTCAGCCCTTGCTTTGATTTTGTTTGTAGGAAAACGGAAAGGTTATCCGGCAGAAGTAAAGCCTCCTCATAATTTACCTTTCATGATGTTAGGTACCGCTTTATTGTGGTTTGGCTGGTTCGGATTCAATGCAGGTAGCGCAGTAGCCGCAAACGGACTTGCTGCGAGTGCCTTTGTAGTTACCAATACGGCCACTGCTGCGGCTGGATTCGTATGGTCTGTCCTTGAATGGATACACCATAAGAAGCCGACCATTCTCGGTGCTTGTTCAGGCGCCGTAGCGGGTCTGGTTGCCATCACGCCGGCATCTGGTTTTGTAGGACCTATGGCTTCGATTGCAATAGGTGTGGGAGCTGGTCTGGCGTGCTTCTATGCCACAACAAAGATGAAAAAGGCTTTTGGCTACGACGATGCGTTGGACGTTATCGGAGTTCATGGAGTGGGCGGAACCTGGGGTGCATGGGCAACGGGTATCTTTTGTTCAACTGCGGTAAATCCAGCCGGTTTTGATGGCGCTATCTATGGGAATGTTGCCCAGATGGGAAAACAGTGGATCGGCATCTGTGCCACATGGTTCTATTGCATCAGTGTTACATCGCTCTTAGCCTGGTTTGTAAATGCAGTTGTCGGTTTAAGACCAAGCGAAAGCGAGGAAGTCAGTGGTATGGATATTTCCCAGCACAAGGAAATTGCTTATCATTATTACGAGTCAGAACAGGCTTAATTGAATATTGTAAGATACCTGATAAAATGCCTTCCTTAATCCTTTTAAACAGGTAAAGGGGCATTTTCATTATGAAGGAGGTTTGTAAATGAAAAGAATTGAGGCAATAATAAGACCCGAGCGGTTGACCATCGTGAAGGATGCATTGGAAGAATTGGGTTATCCCGGTATGACTGTGACTGATGTAAAAGGCCATGGCGCCCAGCGTGGGATAACAGAACAATGGCGCGGAAGAACCTTCAGAGTAGATTTGTTATCAAAAGTGAAGGTCGAGCTCGTTGTTGCTGATGGCGACGTGGAAAAGATTGTTCAATGCATTACAAAGGAATCGCAGACAGGAAGTATCGGTGACGGGAAGATTTTTATCTCGAACATTGAAGATGTACTGCGCATCCGGACGGGCGAGAGAGGGGAAAAGGCCGTCTAGTCGTTTAATAATTAATATTTTTAGATGAGTAAAAGGGCGTTGAGTTTGTATGGCTCAACGCCCTTCTTTTTTTTCTTATAACGGTGAAGTTTTCCTATGATTGAAAGGCGCTTGAATTCGTTACCACTGTGGTTTTTTGAGAATTTTTTAAACCATAGGGAAATTTATCACTTCGTATCCACGAGGACAGGCGGTTTTAGTAACCCTCCGTATGATGCGCTCAATTTGGGATTTCACGTCGGGGACAATCCAGAAATGGTGCTCAAAAACCGTGAGCGGCTTGCCGCAGCAATGAAGATTCCATTGGATAATTTTACCACAGCCAGACAGGTTCATGACAATAATGTTGAAATAATAACAGAGGCATTAAGAGGCGGAGGCGCTTTTAATTTTGACACGGCAATAAGCGCAACAGATGCCATGGTAACAAATACACCAAATATTTGTCTTATGGTTCTCCAGGCTGATTGCGTTCCTCTTTTATTCTTTGATTTGAAGAAGAAGGTAATTGGAGTTGCCCATGCAGGTTGGAAGGGAACGGTTCGAATGGTAGCTCAGAACACGGTAAAGTTGCTAAAGGAAAAATTCAATTGTTTGCCTGACGATATTCTTGTAGGAATTGGCCCTTCTATCGGACCATGTTGCTACGAAATAGGTCCGGAAGTTATCATTCAAATTGCTAAAGCTTTCAATAACAAAAGAGAATGTATCAATGAGACATCGGATGGTAAGAGCTATTTTAATTTGTGGGAAGCAAACAAAATGCAACTTGTCCAGTCAGGCATTCCAGAGAAAAATATAGAAATTGCTAAAATATGTACGTATTGTGATCATACCGTTTTTTTCTCATACCGTTATCAACAAAGAGAAACCGGGAGGTTTGGAGCAGGAATTATGCTTAAGTATCGTAAACGCCCTAAATAAGTTGACACGAATCCGTCATTGCGAGCGACAGCGAAGCAATCTGATGGCAGGGATTGCTTCGTCGTTCCTCCTCGCAATGACAAGTTTCTTCTGGCATTTACTATAGTTCCCAGAATTATCTCAGATATTTGCCAAAGAGAATATCGAGTTTCTTTTTGGTATTCTCCGGAATCAGATCCTTATGCGTCACAATGGCATTTTGTACTGCCGTTGCACATGCACAGATTCTCTTCTGCTCAATCTTCGGAATGGCTGCCTTGAGGATGCGTTTTGCAGTTTCAGCGTTTTTATTCAAATTCCCGATAATCATTTCTAATGTTACCGCTTCCTCGCCTACGTGCCAGCAATCATAATCCGTGGCCATGGCAAGTGTGCTGTAACAAATTTCCGCCTCCCGTGCCAGCTTGGCTTCCTGGAGGTTGGTCATGCCAATTACGCTGACACCCCATTGCCGGTACACATTTGATTCTGCACGGGTAGAGAACATAGGCCCTTCCATACATAGATAGGAGCCGCCTTTGTGCGCCTGAGCACCTACCGATTTTGCAGCATTAAACAAGGTAGTGGCAAGTGTCTCACATACCGGATCGGCAAAACTTACATGTCCAACAATTCCATCTCCAAAAAATGTGCTGATTCTGCCTCGTGTCCTGTCAAAAAACTGGTCTGGAATGACAATATCTAAGGGCTTGATTTCCTCCCTCATACTGCCAACAGCGCTAACGGCAATGATATGTTCTACACCAAGCTTTTTCATTCCGTAAATATTTGCTCTAAAATTAAGTTCTGAAGGTAAGATCGTATGTCCTTTGCCGTGTCGGGGCAGAAATGCGACCTTGCGGCCTTCAAGAGTACCTACTGTATAACTGTCGGAGGGTTTGCCAAAAGGTGTTTCGATTGATACCGGTTTTACGTCCTTGATACCTTCTATATTATAAAGACCACTGCCTCCAATGATGCCAATCATCTGCTCAGCCATGTTTCAATCTCTCCTTTTTATGCTTATTAAAATTTCAAAGGTTATAATGAAGCGTTAATTATGCGAAAAATGCCCTGTTTCTGTCAATAAATAAAATTTGAAGTGTTCTGCAGCTATTGGTATAATCCGCAAATCCACAAAAATTAATCCCTGTTTATGAGGATTTGGATATGAAGAACCACGAAATTGCCGCATTATTTGAACGGATTGCCAATGTGCTGGAACTCAAAGGGGAAAATACATTCCGTATTAATTCCTACCGCAAGGCCGCCCGGGTGATCGGTGATTTGACCGAGGACATTGAAGAACTTGCAAAGGCAGGAAAATTGACTGATATACCCGGAATTGGTGAAGGCACGGCTGAAAAGATAGTTGAATATATTAACACGGGAAGGATGTCCAAGTATGAGGAAGTGATGAAGGGCGTTTCTGAAGATACTATAACCCTCATGCAGATACCGGGATTGGGTCCAAAGACTGTGGCTATGCTAAACAAAGAATTAGGAATTGTAGGTTTGAGTGACCTTGAAAAGGCCTTGCAGGAAGGAAAATTAAAAGGGTTGTTTGGTATTGGGGATAAGAAGATTGAAAATATCATTAAAGGGATTGAGTTGTTTAAGACGAGTCAGCAACGCATATCCATCGGGATGGCATTTCCTGTTGTAAAAAGGATTATCGAAGGATTGAAGCATAATTCCCAGATTAAGGAAATTCAGGCCGCAGGCTCATTGCGCAGGATGAAAGAAACCATTGGAGATATTGATATACTCGCCTCGGGTGCGGACGGTACAGATATTGTAAAGTCATTTGTGAATATGCGTGGCGTTACGCAGATATTAGCGGCGGGAGATACAAAAGGCAGTGTACGGGTAGAAGAGGGTGTACAAGTGGATTTGCGGGTGGTCCGTGAAGATGAATTTGGCGCTGCGTTACAGTACTTTACCGGTTCAAAGGAACACAATATCCATCTCCGTGAGATCGCAAAGAAGAAAGGGTTGAAAATCAGTGAATACGGCATTTTCAAAGGAGAAAAGAAAATTGGGGGTCAACTGGAGGAAGATATCTATAAGACACTGGGCATGGATTGGATACCGCCGGAATTACGCGAAAATCGAGGGGAAATAGAGGCTTCTCTGGAGGGGAAATTACCAAAGCTCATCGAACTTTCAGATATCAAGGGAGACCTCCACAACCATTCCAATTGGAGTGACGGCACGCCTACCTTCGAGGAGATGGCCGGGCATGCCATGAAGATGGGTTATAAATATCTTGTGGTTTCAGATCACTCAAAATCGCTTCATGTGGCTAATGGTCTGAAGGATGAAGAACTGCTTGAAGAGATTGAAGAGATAGATAAACTGAATAAAACTTTTAGGGGATTTACGTTGCTTAAGGCAACAGAGGTGGACATTAAGGCCGATGGGTCGCTGGATTTTCCCGATAAATTATTAGAAAAACTGGACATTGTTGTGGCTTCCATTCATAGCGGGTTTAAACAGGGAAAAGAAAAGATTACTGAACGAATGATTGCTGCCATTCGCAATCCTTACGTGAATGTAATTGCACATCCGACGGGGCGCTTGATCAGCAGAAGAGAAGGGTACGAAGTCAATCTGGATAAGGTTATTGATACATGTGCAGAAACGGGGACGGCGCTTGAGATTAATTGCTATTATGATCGACTCGATTTGAATGATATCCACTGCAGGAAGGCAAAGGAAGCAGGGGTCATGATTGCGATCAGTACAGATGCGCACCATCTGGATCAGATGTGGATGATCGAGTTAGGGGTGGGAATAGCACGCAGGGGGTGGCTTGAGGCAAAGGATGTAATCAACACATTTTCAGTTGATAGACTAAAAGCATTTTGTAAGAAAAAGAGGAAATAAGGGTCAAATTTCTCGTATCAATTTAGTTTTTTGAAATGCAACGTTAATGCATGTATAACATTTTCATTGTAGAGACAGGTTTTAAACCTGTCTCTACAATGATTTTTCAAGGAGCGCTTATGATAAGACAAATCGGGTTGGTTATATTGTCGATGGCAGTGTTATGCGTCGGATGTAAGACGATCTCCGTGAGTACGATAAATGTAAATTTAGATCCATCAGACCACAGTGTAAAGACTGTTGCTGTCATGCGCTTTGACGATAAACTTATCCAGGATGAGGCGGTGAAGGGATTAATAATGAAAACGATAAGCAATCCTGATGCAGGCGAAATGCTTGCAGATATGATGACCGATGAGCTACACAGATGGGGAAAGTATCGCATTTTAAGCCGTTCCGAGGTTAAGAATACAATAAAGACAAGTGATGCTAAGGAAGAAGAACTGGTCAAATTCAAAGATTACGCCGCATTAGGCAAGATGTTGAATGTGGATGCTGTGGTCATTGGCAAGGTATACAAGTTTGGACTATCAAACATGACCGTCTATGCGCGAGGGAACGTGTCTTTTACAGCGGAATGTATTGATACGAATAAAGGTAAAATGTTATGGTCGATGGAAACGAATGAGAGCGCACCATACAAGGATGAAGTCGACTTGGCAATTAAGGTCGTTAGTGACGCGGTCGAAAAACTTAAAAAAGAGACAGAATAATCGAGAAGAGACGCATTGCATCGTGTCTCTGTAAGGGATAACTATTCATTTGTTTTTTTCGCACATTTACAAACAGTGCCTTCTTTCACCTCGGTATGGCAGTTGCCGCATCTCAAGCAATATTTTTCTTCATCCCAATAAGTGCGGAGCGTATGGCTTTCATCGAAAAACTCCCCTTTAGGGCTTTTACTCCAATGTCCAACTCTCTTCATCTTTTTCCCTCCTAAATATAGTTTTTGAAATTATCAATTTTATCCAAACTTAGCTGGATTCATTGTCTTCCCGTCAAAAATATGTAGTAAAACCCGTCTATTTCTTACTTCCAAACCTCATTGATATCTCACTTAAAAGCCTTTCTTTATTAAACGGTTTTTCCAGGAACGAGACGTTTCCTAATGCCTGGAAACATCGATACGTCTTTTCGTCCAATGCAGAGGCCATGATAACCGGTACTTCTTTATATCGGCTATCTCTCCTCAGTAAGGCAAAAAATCTGTCTCCTGTCACCCCGTCCATTAAAATATCTAATATTACAAGATTGTATATTTTTTCTTTTATCTTTTTCTGACCCTCTTCTGCATTTGAAACAATAGTAACCGTGAATGGTTCTCCTTCCAGCATGTCCTTGTAAAATTCCTGCATCTCCAGGTCGTCCTCTACGATTAACAATTCCTTCATTTTCTCTTACTCCCGTGAAAAGATTATTTAGGGTTTGTAGTAACTTTTTGTTTGGTGTCCACAATCATTGGTAAGGTAAATTTAAACCGTGATCCTTTCCCTTTTCCTTCGGATTCTACCCAAATCCTGCCTTTATGCTTTTGCACAATATTCTTGCAGATGGCAAGGCCGATTCCCGATCCAAACGCCGAAGGCATTTCCTTGTAAAACTTCTCAAATACCCGTTCTCGTGTTTTCTCGTCTAATCCTCTGCCCGTATCTTCCACCGTGACCTCCACTGCGTCTGACAGCACTCTTGCCGATATAATAATTTTCCCATGTTCCGTAAACTTTATGGCATTGTTTACCAGGTGATTTATCAAATGGTATATCATATCCCGATCTGCCTTGATAATGGGAATACCGGCAGGTAGTTGGTGTGTGAGGACATTGTTTTTTGTGCTGGCAGAATCCTTCTGTTCAAAAACAATCTGTTTGACTAGATCAGCAATTGAAATATCAGATAGTTTTAATGGTTCCACTCCCGATTCTAACTTGGATATATCAAGGATATTTTTTATGGAGTTTTTTAATCGGTTGACATTGTTCCGCAGGATTTCGTGTATTTGAGAGCCTCTTCCCAACGATACTTTATCCCCTAACGTGACAGAACGTTCGAACATGTCAATAGCCATCTCTATTTTAGCGACAGGCGTCTTCAGTTCATGGGTAACGTCACGGACCAGATTGTCCTTTAATTCATCCAATTTTTTCCGTTCGGTAATGTCGCGACAGAATCCCTCAATGCCAACGATATCCTTATTCTGCTTCATAGGAAGCATTTCAAGGGACAACCATACAACATGACCTTGCTTATGTAAAATCCGAAACTCAATGTCCATTAGACTATCGTTCTGCCCTTTTAGTACTTGTAAAATCTCACGCTGCACACGCTCTTGATCTTCTTCGTGACAGAGGGAGAGTCCATAGCCTCGATTTTCATAAAATTGATTTGCAGCGTAGCCTGTGATCTTTTCTACAGAAGGACTCATCAGGAGGAATTCCCCATCCTTTGTGCACTCAAAGATAATATCCGGTGAACTCTCAATGACTGTCCTGTATTTTTCTTCAGCCTCTTTAATTCCGTTGAACAGCCGCGTGTTTTCGATTGCCATGGCTAATTGAGGGGCGATTTGCGAGAAAAAGGTAATATGTTTTTTTGAGTAATAGTCCTTTCGTTTGCTCCCAAAATTTACACTGCCGATTACGCGTCCTTTGTGTTCGAGTGGGTATCCCAATCTTGAATGAATTCCCTCTTTATATAATACGGGATCCGTTAGAAATCGACCTTTGGACGTATCTTCTACGATCACTGGCTGACGGAATTGGACCACCCTTTTCATCAAGCTTCCTTCCATGGGATACTGGACGCCTTCTTTTAGTTCTGTATATGCATAATCCTTTGACAGCACAAAGGTCTCGTACAAGTTATTATCTTCGGTAATGAGAGTAACGCTCAATCGGTCAAAATCAATTACTTTGAGCAGTTCCTTGCTCATCGTTTCGTAAACTTCCCGGATATCCAGACTCGAAAAGATAATCCGGTTGATATTGAGAATGATCTCTTTTTTATTAGTAAACATTTTAAGAAATTTACGATTTGCAAATTACGATTTAAGACTTCGTCGTGAGCTCAGTCGAACGATTGAAACAAATCGTAATTCGTAAATCTGAAATATTAACTTATTAAGTTTGATTCTTACATCTCTATGCCAGGACGGCGCTTTTATTTCACGAGTGCCTGTAATGCCTTATCGTAAGCCTGATATGCCTTCTTGCCAAAGAGAACAAAACGTGCCAGTTCGATGCCGGTGTGGGTTTTTAAGTAATTTATTGCTGTTTTTAAGGCTACTGTAGCTGCGTCGTCAAGTGGATACCCGTAAGCGCCGGTGCTAATGGACGGGAATGCAACACTCTTCAGTTTGTATTGTGATGCAAGACTGAGGCTGGTTTTATAGGCGCTGGCTAACAGTTCCACCTCGCGCTGT
>JACRII010000062.1 GCA_016235875.1 Planctomycetota bacterium | reverse complement strand
GTAGTTAAAGATAAAGAAAGTGGTCGTATCTTGAAAGACATGAGTACCGTTGGAGAAAGCATTATCATTGCACGGGGAGGAAGAGGAGGAAGAGGGAATAAACACTTTGCAAATTCCATCAATCAGGTGCCACGCCAGGCAGAAAAAGGCACACCCGGTGAAGAGCGCTGGCTGACCCTTGAGTTGAAGTTGCTTGCAGATGTCGGCCTCATCGGAATGCCCAATGCAGGGAAATCGACATTACTCTCCCGCATATCCGCTGCAAGACCCAAAATTGCAGATTATCCTTTCACCACACTGCAACCTCAATTAGGAATTGTAGAGGTTGAGAATTGCCGGCGATTTGTTGTTGCAGACATCCCGGGTCTTATTGAAGGTGCGCATAGTGGAATAGGACTTGGTGATGAATTTCTGCGTCATATTGAAAGGACGAAATTATTAGTGCATCTTTTGGATGTCTCACCTTTTGCAAGGATGAACCCCTCGGATGCGTATAGTATCGTTCGGAATGAATTAATACAATATAACCCGAAACTTGCTGAAAAAAAAGAAATTATCATTGCAAATAAAACTGATCTTTTGGACACAGCAAGCAGTAGCAAGTTTATTCAAACACTGGAAGAAAAAATTTCCAAACCCGTTTGTCCTGTCTCTATGGTTACCGGCAAAAACATCGGCAATCTTATAAATATGATTATAAGCGCTTTAAATGAGATCCAGTCCCAAAAGAGCGAACTTCTATGTGGCTAGCAATTGACATTGGCAATACAAATATCCATATCGGGATATTTGAAGACGATGTCCTGCATTCCTCCTGTTCAGTGAAAAGTGAAATATCCCGTCCGCTTTCGGAAAATTTAGAAAAAATTTTAAATCCAGCCACCCTTACCAAACCACAGACAGTTGTCATATCGTCTGTTAATCCAAAAGTAGAAGTTTTTGTCGTTGAATATATCCAAAAACATTTCTTTGTAAATCCCCAATTTATTGGAAAAGACATTCCGATTCCTATGCCGGTTCTGACCGACCAGCCGGAAAAGGTGGGTGTGGATCGTCTGGTGAGTGCGCTTGCAGCATTTGAAAGGACAAAGAGCTGGACGATAGTCGTTGATGCGGGTACTGCAATAACTATTGATGTGATAAACAACGATGGCGCTTTTATGGGAGGCATTATTGCTTCTGGTATGGGCATATCTTCAAAGGCGCTCCATCATTTTACAGCTCTTTTACCAGAAATAACTATTAAGAAACCAAAAAGTGTCCTTGGGAAAAATACAAAGGATACAATAAACTCCGGCATTTACTGGGGAACAGTCGGTATGGTAAGCAAGCTTATAAATATGCTTTGTGACGAACTGAAATGTCAGCCAGCGATAATAGCAACGGGTGGGGATATGCAGTTGCTGGCGCCGGAAATCCCCCAAATTACCGCTGTAATCCCTTATTTGACGTTGGAGGGAATCAAAATTGTGTATAAAAGAAATCTTGCTTCAAAGATACGAAATTAACGTTGCTTGATTTTTTCGACCAATTTTCTATATCGAACGTCTTCTCTGAGATATGACAGATCCTCATCCTTTTCCAGATGATGAATATCATCGTACCCTAACGTAATTGCCTTTTCCAGGGCATCAAATGCGGCATCAGTATTTTTGAGCAATGCATAACTGCATGCAAGGTTATAATGGATCACGGGGTCTTTTGGTCTGAGGCTGCATAATTTTTGATCTATCTGAAGGCCTTTTTCATACATTCCATGCGTGGTATACGCATTGCCTAAATACATAAGGCAATCAATATAATTTGGATTTTTTTCAAGAACGCCTTCGAGAAACCAAATAGTAAATTCTTCACCTTCTTTTTTAAACGCACCCGACTTAATGGTGAATTCGTAATTTGGTAACGTAATCGAGTTGAAAAATCTGTTTTTCACTTTTGTTTCCATAGATATACTCTTTAGGAAGAATAAACGTTAATGAAATTTTCATCAAATTCTGGTAAATTCTTATAATCATTTAAGGTTGTGTTGCTGATTATAGTAGTTGCTCTTATGTAAATATATTTATAAAATATGTCGTTGTCAAGTGCAAGTATAGAGTTTTTTATTTACGAGATTTCGGAGGGTACAAAATGCCAATCGATAAAGAACTAATAAAAAGTAAAATTCACAGCAGAGAAGACATTTCACTGAAAACTATTGCCGACATTGTGGCATATAAGATGTCGGAAAGTCCGGAAAATATGGGGCCTGAATCAAACTTTTTGGCGGCTGCGGAGTCCGTAGCTCAATATATATCTGAAAAATTTAAGGATATGGATTCGTTTACAAATCAATTAGCTCAACTTGATAAGGGGATGAAATCCATTAATCAATTTGCTGATACAGTGTTTAATTACTATCAGGACAAGCAACTCCTGAGCTTTGAAATCGTTAAGACTATGATTTCGAGAGTAAAAGACGTTAACCTAAAAATGATTACCGATATTGTGGCTTATAAAATTTACCAGAGTCCGGATGATAAAGGGCCGGAATTAAACTTTATATCCTCCGAAACGTTTGTTGCCCAGTATACATCAGATAATTTTAAAAATTTACGTGAATTTAGAAGATGCCTTGCAGACCTTGGGAAAGGTGCCTACGCACTGGAGGCATTTGCTGATTTGGTATATAAATATTATTGTCAAAAGAAGAACTAATGAAAAACTATCCTTGCATACAAAGTAAACTCCCCGGTCATAACGCAACTCAATACCTGGAAAAGGAAAAGAAATTTGTTTCCCCGTCTTCGACAAAGAGCTACCCATTGGTGGTAAAAAGTGCAAAAGGTATGGCTGTTACGGACGTTGATGATAATGTTTTCCTCGATTTTACGGCAGGTGTTGCTGTTTGCAATACCGGACACAATCACGACCAGATTGTTGCATCGATTTCCAGTCAGGCAAGTACGCTTATTCACATGTCAGGCGCAGATTTTTATAATCCCTTGCAAATTCAACTAGCAGAAAAACTCTCTGCAATTTGTCCAGGTTCTTTTACCAAACGGGTTTTCTTTGGGAATTCTGGCGCAGAATCTATAGAGGCTGCGTTTAAATTAGCACGTTATCACACAAAGCGCAGCATTGTCATTGCCTTTTACAATGCCTTTCATGGAAGAACCATGGGGGCTCTTTCTCTGACTGCGAGCAAATTAAATCAGCGCAAACATTTTCTCCCCTTAATTCCTGAAGTGATTCACATTCCCTATGCATACTGTTACCGGTGTCATTACGGTCTGACTCCCGATAAATGCAACATAGCATGTGTGACCTGGATACGGGAAGAACTATTTAAAACGAAGGTCCCGCCAGAAGATGTGGCGGCAATTTTTGTCGAAATTATCCAGGGAGAGGGTGGATACATTGTGCCTCCAAAAGAGTTTCATAGGGCGCTGTATCAATTGACACGCGATTTCAACATCCTTTACATTGCCGATGAAGTGCAATCAGGCATGGGGAGAACGGGACGGATGTTTGCCTCCGAACATTTTGATATAATCCCGGATATTATTACTGTTGCCAAGGGTATAGCATCAGGTCTTCCCATATCTGCCACGGTTGCATCGGAGAAAATAATGAATTGGCTTCCAGGCAGCCATGCAAGCACGTTTGGAGGCAATCCCATTAGCTGTCAGGCTGCGCTTGCAACGATCAAGCTTCTTGAAGATGGACTCATAGACAATGCGTCCAAACAAGGCGCTTACATGATAAACGAATTAAAGAAATTAGAACGCGCATATCCCATCATTGGAGATGTCAGAGGTCTGGGGCTTATGCTTGCTGCCGAAATTGTAAAAGACAAGGAAACGAAAGAATATGCCCTGGAAGAGCGGGATTGTATTATCCAGAAGGCATTTTCAAAAGGTCTTTTGCTTTTGGGTTGTGGACGCAGCGCCATCCGCTTTTGTCCGCCCTTGATACTCACAAAAAACGATGCTGACATAGCGCTATCAATTTTTGAAGAATGTCTGAGGGAAACGATACAGATCAAATTGTGAACTCATGCTTTGTTTCGCGAATATCAAAAATGATAATGTAACTCATAGTGGTTGAAGATGGATGCTTACCAGGCTATATCTTATTGCATAAGCTGGTACAAAAAGGTAAACTAAGCGTCAAAATTGTTTTAAAAGGAGGTTTGCCATGCAGGTTATTCGAGAAATTAAAAAGATAAAGGATAAAAAGATTGTAGTAGACATTCCCGAAGACTTTCAGGCAAAAAAGGTAGAAATAATTATTCTCCCTGTTGCTCACAAAAATAAAAAACGGCTCTCAAAATTATCCGGCATATTACTGAAAGGGCCGTCGTTAAACCGGAAAGAAATAGAGAATATCAAAGGTATTCAATATTGGTTGCGTGAATGGAAAGTCCCCAAATCTTGATAGATACTTCTATCTTAATTGATTACTTCAGAAAAAGGCATAAAGACAAGACCCTTTTATACAGCTTGTCTTTTACTTACCGCTTTGCAATTTCTACTGTAACAGAATTTGAGTTTTTTGCCGGCTTATCCGCAATACATCTGAAATTTACCAACACGCTTTTTGCAAATTTTCTCATATTGCCTTTCGACTCAACGTGTACACAAACAGCCTCTGAAATTTACAAAAATTTAAAGAGCAAAAATCAACTGATCTCACCGCCCGATATCTTTATTGCCGCAACTGCCATTTCACATAACCTGAGTCTTCTAACTTTAAATAAAGAGCATTTCGAAAGAGAGCATGGATTGAAATTGTTTCATATAAAATAAGACTTATCGAAAGATTACAGCAAATCAGCTGGCGGCGGGGAGATACTTTCAGACTGGGTCAAATGAACAATTTTACTCTATTTTGAGATATTTCTTCCCCACTTTAAGGGTTGAAAAGCAATAAAATGAGAATAAAATGGGCGATTTGTAAAGTTCATTCCCCACTTTTAAAACAGGAAGGTCTATTTGACCCAGTCTGTTTGCTTTACCCCGTTTAGAAATGCAATTTTCTGACGGGGTTTATCAGCCGGGTAATAAGTAATATGAGTAAAATCCAAGTTCAAAGCAAAAACATTGAGCAAATTTATCAACGAATAAGGGAAGTCCTGTCAAATGCCCGTTCCAGTGCATGGCAGACAATCAATACATACATGGTTGCTTCTTATTGGGAAATAGGGCGCATTATTATAGAAGAGGAGCAAAAAGGCAAGGCACGGGCAGGGTATGGTGAATATATTTTAGCTAATCTTGCGAAAAAACTGACTAAGGATTTCGGCAAAGGATTTGATGAGAGCAATCTGCGTTATATAAGGAAATTTTACATGGTTTTCCCAATTCGTGACGCAGTGCGTCACGAATTGAGCTGGACACATTACAGACTACTTCTAAAAGTAGAAAAGCCTGATGCTCGCTCTTTTTATGAAACAGAGTGCGTCAATTCTCGCTGGTCAACGCGTGAGCTAGAGAGGCAGATAAGCTCCCTTCTTTTTGAACGGCTTGCCTTGAGCCGCGACAAAAAAGGAGTCATGGAATTGGCAAACAAAGGGCACGAAATCCAGAAACCTGAAGACCTTGTAAAAGATCCTTATATCCTTGAGTTTGCCGGCATCCGTCAGGATGAGCGTTTTCAGGAGAAAGAACTTGAGCAGGCATTGATAGACAAGCTCCAGCACTTTCTGCTTGAACTCGGCAAAGGGTTTTCTTTTGTTGCCCGCCAGCATCGCATTACACTTGACGGTGATCATTTTTATATTGACCTTGTCTTTTACAACCGCTTAACCCGAAGCTTTATACTAATAGATCTCAAAGTAGGAAAGTTGACACATCAGGATATAGGCCAGATGCAGATGTATTTGAACTATTACAGAATGACACAGATGATAGAGGGAGAAAATGAACCTATAGGAATTGTGCTGTGCGCCGAGAAAAATGAGGCTGTGGTCAAATATACTCTTCCTGAAGGCAAGAAACGAATATTTACTTCACGGTATAAGCTTTATCTGCCTACAGAAAAAGAACTGGCAACAGAACTTATCAAAGAACGGCAGGCTATTGAAATGGAACGCAAGCTGCAAGGGAAATAGATAGCATTATGCCAAGAACCAACGAGGCGACAGATACAGATTTAAAGGTCATTGAGAAATTACAACAACTCGGCTGGAAGAGAAGGCGCTTTACTCTATCGGCAGAAGTGTGCATTAAGCCCTGAACATTAGAAGATATTCGATAAAAAGTAAAAATGGAAGTGATTTTATCGGTAAACAAAGTCCCTATATGGTTTTATTTCAGGGAGAAGAAGTTAGGGTTTTC
>JACRII010000054.1 GCA_016235875.1 Planctomycetota bacterium | reverse complement strand
TTATCCCCATGCAAATCTATCCCTACAAAATATCCCATTGCGCACCTCCTCCTATTTTTGTTAATATTTACCCACCCTTCATTCTCACATTGTACCATGAAGGGCGCACTCGGAGGTGCCTTCTATATGATTATCAGGCTTACAACCTGAACCATGAAGTTTGATTAAACATCAATCGCACTTTGATATCCGCTTCAGTTCTATAAATAAGAATTCCCCTGGATATATCCTTTTTTCCAAGTCTTAATTATCGTATGCATAACGCTGGCGGTCACCGGGAGCAGGATTTATCGGCGATCCGATGCAACCGCTGGTTATACGATCCTTTATTCATACTGAATTTCTTGTCATAAAATCAGTCACCCCTGAAAGCATCAACCCTACCTGATCCTTAGTATATTCGCTGTACCGTCCATGAGCTGCTTTATTTCTTAGATCAAGCCAAGCAGTTACATTTTTGTGATCTAATTTATTATAAACATTTGCATTGGAAAGGTCTGCATTCATGCGATCTGCTTTTTTATGGAGCATTTTTCCGTCTTGTGAAAATTCAACAGAAATATTGTTTTTGTTGCAAAGTTGTCTTAAGTGTTCTTCGAGAACGCTACCAATAACAACCGCAGCTGGGTCTTTATAGTTCCCTTGGAGTAAATAGGTAGCCATATCTAAGAAATCCGCAAAAATCTCTGCAGATACTAAGCCCTTGACTGTAAAAAGCCAGCCTCCGGAGATTTCATTTTTTGCCGCTTCGAGAATTCCAAGACCGGCTTCAATTGAACTCATATATTGGTTATCTGTGTACGTGTCGAATTCCTTTACATACGGATGATCAAGGCCGAATGTACGCTCAAGAAAAGACAAGCCAGCAGAACGAAAACCTTTTTGCTGGCCCCAATCAACATAATCTTCTTCTTTTTTGCATGTTGCTAATACCTTCTTACCCATCTCAATAAGCTGCTCAATTCTTTTGATAATATCATCTAGCTTCACGTTCCCTCCCAAAAATCCTATTTGTTTTCTTTGAAAAAAAACTAACTGATATTATTGAAACCATTTCTTTCATCCTTGTGCGTATAACGATAGAGATGCAGAGCCGAATCAGGTCAGCCCTATCCCAACGTTCATAACCGCCCCAGCCGATTTATGCGGCCCATCAGCTGTCAGCTCCAGCGATATGTTATACCGCCTTATCTCTTGAATGCGATATGGAGTCAGTTGAAAAGATATATCACAATTACCCCTATCGCGATCAAAGTACCGCCGACTATGGCGCCTATGCTCAGATGTGTTGTTCCCAATAGCACCAAGGAAAAGAGCACGATGGCCAGAGGGTACGAAATCTCTATTAATGAAGCGAGCGTTGCGTTTTTTGCCTGAATGGCACAGGCGACGAGATAGTTGCCAGCGGTGAACCCAATTAGAGCTGCGGGGATTTGCCACCATCCCATCTGCATGTTCATTGCATTTCGCAATTCCCCAAGTATGCCACGCCACATTGCAAGAGGGACAAGGATTATTGCTGCAGTCAGTGACTGCATCGCTAGGAAGGATAGGGGCGAAACACGCGCTTTGAAGAACTTTTCAGCAAGCACGTAATCTAGGCCCCAGACTAGTGATGCAGATAAAGCATATATGATCCACATTCCCTGCCTCCTGAATTGGCAAGAGCATTTGCCATGCATAGTACATTGTGAGACAAATGTCCGTTGGTACAAGGGGTGCCTGGGATCCATCCGATTCAGTAAAGACTAAGCATGGTCCTTCTCTTCCGCTGCGCTTCAGGCATATGGTAGCTCAGAGTGGCCTGACTTTCGTCAACAATGACTCCATATACTTTTCGAACGCACAATCAAACTGTCCTTTGAGCTTACCCCAGGCGTCTCGAAAATTTTGCCTCGAGGCCCAATCCTTCATGTAGGCTTCCCAGCCCACCCATTGGGCCTGCCGGATGGCATGCGACTTGTCTCTATACATAAGGTACGCTCGCTCGAGAATCGCGATCAGCATTGAGAAGACTTGCAGCTCTTGCCAACGTAGCTCCGGCGTAGGTTTATAGTTGGGCATTGGAAGATCAAACACGTCCAGATTGGGGTTTTGCACGCAAATTCTTAAATAGTCGATGTACTTCTCGTCGAGACTATTGTAGGTTCCATACTCGCGTTCCAATCGCTCACGGCGCTTGGTTATGAAGAACAACACGATGGCAACCGGAACGCCAACCAGATTCACCACGGCAACTCCAATATCCAGCAACGATTTCATGTCAGACATAGAACCCTCCTTTGCGCCGGATGCTCGAAAGCGGAACGACAAGCGAATTGCACAAATTATAGCATAAAATGTACTTCTAACGTTGGCAAGCAATTAGCGAACCCCGCTGTCCGGTCGGCTTCCTGATTGTCTCCGAATGCGTAGCGATTGTGAATACGTTCTGCTGCAGTGCAAATCCGACCCAGAAAGCAAGACGGGATAACGCTTAAACTGTGCGGCAGGCGATAGCCTGTACGCACGAGTGATTTGTTATGCCCGTTCTCTGGATTCGCGTATTGCTTCCAATATTTCCTTTCGGGCAATCCTTTTGCCCAAGTTTGGCACATCAAAGGGAGAACGACGAGAGGGTGTTTTCGGCACAATAGAAAACATATCGCCTTTGCGGCGACGAATAACAATTTCCTCTTTTTTAGATTCTTCAAGAATGTCTGCTAATTTTTCTCGTGCCTGAGAGTAAGTATATATTTTCATTCACTCCAC
Source organism: Planctomycetota bacterium (assembly GCA_016235875.1). GTDB lineage: Bacteria > Planctomycetota > Brocadiia > Brocadiales > Brocadiaceae > Wunengus. The sequence continues at coordinate 3,472 of JACRII010000054.1, read as the reverse complement.
CACCTTTATACTAAGTTTTCTTGCCATATCACACATACGGTCGTCAAGGCTAATAAGCGGTAATTTGTTTTCAACACAACACTGTAAATAGTAAGCATCATAGGCATATATACTGAATTGAAGAGCGATTTTGATCGCATCATGTATTTTTACCGAAACCAGCTTGACCGCTATTCTCTGTGATAAATCGAATGCCCGAGGAATTTCTCGGTCATAGAAACGTCCTTTTCTTTTCAGGGCGATTAATGCATTGCCAATTTCATAGGGCAGAACTTCAGGTAGAGCGCCTTGTTAGGCGTGACTGTCTTTGACTTAACCATTTTTTAAACGAAGCCTGACTCTCTCCAGATGATTTGCCTGCCAGTAATCCTTTCACGCTTATATCTTCGTCAATATCTTCCCAATGAATACCATGACCCTTACCTATCAGTCTCCAATTATTCCGCTCTTCTAATGTAGCATGCACCAGGCGAGGAAACCAGTCAAGAGGAACTGATATTGTTCTTCCATCGCTCAGATCTACACTCAAGGTATCATCCGTTATTTTTACGTCTTCTGCTTTAGGAATCTCCTTCTCACTTGCCGAAATATTCATGCCAAGCCTCCACTAATTTTGAATGGTACTCACCAATAATCATCCGGATTTTACCTATTTCCATCCGGCTAAATCCTCCACTACTTTGCAGTCTAACTGGATCAAGCCAGAATTTTGCAATTTTGTCATCACGCTCAATGTGAACATGCAGCGGTTCATCCCGATCTCCCGCATAAAAGAAAAAACGATATGCCCCAACTCTTAATGCAGTTGGCATTGATATTATATCACCCTTATACACCTAACGGCGGAATTGAGCAGCAACCCGAAGGGATTGTCCCCGCATTTAATTATTATCTTTATCCTACTATTGCCAGCATAATAATGTGTGAAATTACGGGTGTCAAGAGAAATAGGCTGAATTATATTGTTATCACGCAAACCTTTCTTTATAATATTTCGTTTGAACGAGTCTGAAAAGTTTTTCATATTACGATTTTAAACAGTCTACTGCTCTTGTCACAGCGATTATATTTTCCAGACTCTTTCTGGTTAGTCTTGAAAGAATATTAATATGAGATTTGGGTATACAACCGGAAGTTGCGCTACAGCAGCGGCAAAGGCGGCGGCCATTGGGCTGTGTAAAGGGAATATACCTGGCTGAGACTGAAAATTTTTGACAAACAATTATCCGATAATACTGCAGGATGTGCTGTTCAAAAGGACGCAGGGGACAACCCTGATGTGACGAAATGGAAATTATATGGAAATTCAAATAGACCTTCATACATTAAAGCGCGCAGAGGAGCGAGGTACGAACGAAAAAGAAATACATAACGTAATCCTTACAGGTACTCTTATTCCTGCTAAATATGAACGAAAGGGGAAGTCCAAGGTCTATGACTTCAAACAAACACGTCTTAACAAATATTATGAACAAAAAAGAGTTGAGGTATTCTATACTACCAAAGGCGATAAAATAATAACAGTTACAGTATATGTATTTTATGGAAAATGGGGGTAACGAAATGAACATTATTTACAACGATAAGACCGATCTTCTTTACATTAGACTCGATGACAGGAAACAAGCTATTATAAATAGACGCATCTCTGATGATATAGTGCTTGATATTGGTGAGGGTAACAGAATTGTGGGAATTGAGATACTTGATGCTTCAAGACACGTAACATTAGATAGGCTGTTACCTATTAAATATGATGTCTTAAAAGCTTAATACTTGCCTATGACTTTGCGATCTGGTTATACAACAGGAAGTTGCGCAACGGCAGCGGCCAAGGCGGCGGCTATTGGATTATCTACAGGAAATATACCTGATGAGGTAGAGATTGATACACCGATTGGGACAAAACTCAGGCTCAAAATTTACCATAAGCAATTATCCGCCGATGAGGCAGCGTGTGCTGTACAAAAAGATGCAGGAGACGACCCTGATGTAACCAACGGTTGTTTTGTACATGCAAAGGTTGAACGAAATTTTACACAAACAATAAAAATTGACGGCGGCGAAGGCGTCGGTCGGGTAACAAAACCAGGATTGCAGGTACCCGTCGGTCATGCGGCAATCAACCCTGTACCACGGCGTATGATTGAAGGCGCAGTAAAAGAGGTCATTGGCAATGGTTGTGGACTAAAAATCGTTATCTCTGTACCCGATGGAAAGGCATTAGGAGAAAAGACATTTAATCCCAAGCTCGGTATCATTGGAGGTATTTCCATCATAGGCACTACAGGAATTGTCCGTCCCATGTCCGAAGATGCCTTCAAGACCTCTTTATTGTGCGGACTGGATATTGCACAGGGAATTGGATATGAAACGGTAGTGCTGGTGCCAGGCAGTCTTGGAGAACGTTCCATGCTTAATTTGCTTGACGTACCCAAGGATCAGGTTATTCAAATAAGCAATTTTGTTGGCTTTATGTTTACTGCAGCGGGACAAAGGAACTTTAAAAGGATCATACTTGCGGGGCATCCCGGGAAATTGGCCAAGTTGTTGCGGGGTGATTTTCAGACTCACAGCGCAGTCTCAAAGCCTGCAAATGATATCCTCATAGATATCATAGAGCAGCAAGTACAGAATGGGGGTCAGAGATCCGGGGTCGGGGGGCAGAAGATCGAAACAAGACTACCAGATGCAATACTCAATCATTTAAAAGAGGTTTCAACCGTAGAAGGAATCGTTGAATTATTAAGAGAGTATAAATATTTATCTATAATGAATGAAGTTGCCGAAAAGGTTGAAACTAAGGTACTTGAATTTTACAGGGACAAACAGCCGTTTCCCGCCTTAGAGGTCGGTGTGATTTTATTTGATATGAAAGGCTCGATTATAGGCATTTCGAATAGCGCCCAAAAATGGTTGAACGTTACAAAAACAAAGTAATCATCGTGGGTTGTGGTCCTGGAGTAAAGGCGTATATTTCTCCCAAGGCCCTTTATAACGTCAAAAAGGCTGATATACTTGTAGGGAGCCGGCGTTTGTTGAAACTTTTTTCGGATGTTGATGCTGAAAAAATAGTCCTGGAGAAGAATTACCGTGTCTTAGTGAACAGGATTGCGGATTGGAGTTCTACGAAACAGGTCGTGGTGCTGGTGAGCGGCGACCCATGCTTTTTTAGTTATACGAAGTTGATAGTAAAGAAGCTGGGTCGTGAATTTTGCACAATTATTCCCGGAATTAGCAGCATACAGTTTGCCTTTGCAGCTATAGGAGAAAGCTGGGACGATGCCTGCTTTATCAGCCTGCATGGAAGAGATGCTGAGTATGCACAACTCATGAAAAATGTTAGGGAACATTCTAAAGTCGGAATACTGACAGACCATAAAAATACCCCTGCTGTTATCGCCCGTCAATTATTAGCAGGCGGAATTCGAGATAGACAAATGTTCATTTGTGAAAATCTCTCTCTTCCAGA
>JACRII010000053.1 GCA_016235875.1 Planctomycetota bacterium | reverse complement strand
GGCCTCCTACGCTTGGCAGACCTTCAAAGAAAACCTTAAAGGCACCACCCGTCAATCTGAGGTCTGCAATCAATATGTTAGCGTCAAGGACAATGTCCATTATTGGCCTCCAGATAAGTATAACAATGATTATACAGTCTGTATAAAACGGAAAACACAGACTGTCTCACTATATATAAGAAGTTGCCACATCTTCTTGTCACGCATTGTAACTACTTTCGGATCAAGCTTTTTCTATATTTTCGTCAATCGCCTATTCTGGATTATACAGTCTGTATAATCCGGCCTACAACCCATCGACCGGGCTTCGGACACCGTGACCTCCTTTGTTCAAGACATGGGTATAGATCATCGTCGTTTTTACGAAAAAGCTGAGTTGCGCCCAACAAAAGTAGCAACCAGGTTTGAATAAGATAAACTGTCTATGCTTAACAGTCGCTTGAACGGAGACTCGCTGTTGGGCGTCAATCTCCAGCGGCTTGTTAGATTTTTTCTTTATCGAATATACGTTTTCCATGTATTACGGTAAGAATATGAATCTCATTTTATTTTGTAATCCATTTTGAAAGTCGAACTTTGGCTTCCTCGTTGGAAATACCTTTACCGTCTTTTATGGATTCTTGGCCTTTTCTGATCTTTTCTAGTACATAAAGATGGTATTGGATGTCTTCCAGTGTGGAGTCTTCCGGCAAGTGATGAATCATTTTTGCAATGTTGTCTTTTAAAGTACTCATGTTAATATTATAGGAAATTTCCCCTATAGGATGAAGTAAAATCTAACGTTAAAATCAGCCGACTACGAAGGAGGTCGGCTGGATTTTCTTGTTAAGCGTTCTTCTTTTTGTCGAACCAACTAAACCGGAGCGCTCCAGCTTCACGTAACTTATTCTCCATGTTTCGATGAAAATTTTCGCTTTGAAAGCGCTCATCACGATATACGTATGTCACGTTGCTTGGTTTCTCGTCAGTTAGTTCAAGAAAGAAGTTAATGATTTCTTGATTTTCGAAGTTTTCCTTGACTTTTTCCAGCTTTTTCTTTAGCTCTGTTATCGCTTCGTCGTATTTAGGCCCAATAATCTTAATTAGCTCACTAAATACAGCATGAAAGAGCAAAAAGTCATCGTCCCACATTGCCGCACTTCGTACATACCACGATTCTAACGAAGGAATATCTTGATTTAACAAACCCAGAGAAGATCGCAATTGAAGAAGGTGCTTATAAAAAAGGCGAACGTTCGCATCATCTTCATCTGATATTTGACACCAAGGATCACCCCAATCAACCCTCTGATTGAGGTCTTGATAAATTCTGTAGAAATATGGAACTTCTCTTAAAATGTTTTCATTCGAAAACGAGCTAAACCAAGAAGACAGAAAAGCATCCAAGGAATCCTCGCCCGGCGTTACCAAGTTATTTTTGTCGAACTTTATTGAAACTGTTGCTGCCCCTTCTCTAGGCGCGAAAACAAGCGGACTTGACCAATAAGCTTCGCGTTTTTCTGTATCAACAAGAAAAACAATCACCGGAAAGTTGCTTCTTGCCCAAAGGTTGTGCGTCGATACTCTCACTTGTACTGATGCGGAATCATTTTGCCAATCAATATCTTTTGTGCCTTTTACTTGGCATTTGCAGACATGGCCTGTCACATAGTTTTTATCGGTAATTTCGATTTCTCCATCAATGCCAAAATCCGTATTGCCGTCCTGCCTTCGAAATACCCAGCCTTTTCTCTCAAGGGTTTCTTGAATGATGGTCACTCCTAACCCACCAGTGATACTCGTTTCCTTGTGTTTTGGTGGAACCATGTTCGCTACCTTTTATGCTTAACGATGATTATACAGTCTGTATAAACCGACCTACAGCCCATCGACAGGGCTTCGGACACCGTGACCTTCTTTGCTCAAGACATGGTTGTAGATCATCGTCGTGCTAACGTCTTTGGCGAAGACAATCAGAGATTATCATTTACCGTTTTGCAATGTCAAGCTTCTTTCGTTTTTTTCTGGGGAAAGTTTCGTAGGTTGGGTTGAGGAGACGAAACCCAACATTTTCCTGATAGCCGGGTTTTGTTAGCATTACATGAGAACCTTTTTGCCGAACCGCAGACCATCCTGCTTTTTTAAACTTTTGGACAGCTTCTGCTCCTGAACAGAGTTTCAGACGCTTACTCATTATACGGCAACTTCAACAAGATGATCAGAGTCAAACGACTGTTTGGACTCCATCACTTCAAGCCATCCTTCAATAGCCTCCTTAATGTTGGCAATGGCTTCTTCCTGGGTTTTTCCTTGAGAAAGACAGCCTGGAAGTGCGGGAACCTCAGCTACATAATATCCTGCTTCATCCTGTTCAACTATCACACGTAATTTCACAAAATCTCCTTATTCAGGCTTAAATCTATGTTTGCGATCCCGATGATCTGTGTTTATCGGTTTCAACATCTAAAATAAGAATTCTTGTTTTGGTGAATCTGAGCCTTATTTTATGGACAAATATTAGACAAGTCAAACTTTATATATGTTTTGCTAATTTGTCATCAATAAAGATTTGTCCCCTTTTGTCTTATCCCCCCTTCAGGAAAGTAAAATTATTTTCGTAACACTAAACAATAATCCTCTTCCCCTCCCCAAGCGTTGCCTTTGTCAATTCTTCCAAAAGCTCGTTCAGCCTGGGCGCCATTGACGTGGGGTCATAGACGACGCCGTCCTGCATTAATGCATTTTCGAAAAGCTGGTTTACAATCTTTTCAATCAAGGGCTGATAGCTGGGGGTCTCGTTCATCCTTGCCAGGTTCTGGATCATCCGATGTTTCCGGTTAATCTCCATAATCTTTTTGGATATCTTATAGTTGCTGTCAACCATTTGGATGAGTTTCTGCACGTGTACGCTGGGTACTCCATCGGGGTTTACAAGACAACATGGGCTGTCAACCAGACGGTTCGATTCTTTCACGTCAATAGTCCTGTCCGCCAGAGTTACCTTAATCGTCTTCAGGAGGTGCTTAAATATCTCCTCATAATCCTGAGGCTCTTCCGTAGTGTCCACAATCTTCTTGTCGCTATCCTTCAGTAAGTCCAGATTTGCCTGATCAGCCGAACGGATGGGTTTCTTCTCGAATTCGTGGAGTCCGGAAAGGAGGAATTCGTCATTCGGGTCTGTTAAATACAGCACCTCTATGTCTTTTTTCCTGAATATTTCCAGATACGGGCTTTTTTCCATCGTTTCCCGGTTTACCGCCGTTATGTAATAAACCTCTTTCTGGTCTGGTTTCATTCTGTCTATGTACTCTTTGAGAGAAAGAAGCTCGTCGGGACTCTTGCACATGGAGGAATTGAACCTCATCAACTGCGCTAAGGTATCCTTATTTTCAAAATCAAAGTGTACTCCTTCTTTCAGAATCCTTCCGAATTGTCTCCAGAAAGTTTCATATTTTTCCTTCTCATTCCTGGCCATGTCCTGTAAGAGCGTTAATATTTGCTTAACAAGTACGCTCTTCATCTTGTGGATTATCCTGTTGTCCTGAAACGTTTCTCGGGAAATATTCAAAGGAATATCGGCAGAGTCTACCACGCCGTGGATAAACCTCATGTACTCTGGCAAAAGCATTTTGCAGTCAGATTGGATCAGGATTTTATTGGAGTATAGCTGAACTCCGTGTTCCAATTTTTTGAACCCGTAGCTTTCGTAATTTGTGGATGGGCAATACAGTATGCTGGAAAACTGAATCGGGGCCTCAGCAGAGGTGTGCAGGCGGAAAAGAGGCGTATCTTCTGTGTTTGAAATAAATTTATAAAACTCATTGTATTGCTCTTCTTTTATTTCCTTTTTGGGTTCTTTCCAGATGGCTGTGATCTGGTTGGCCCTTTCGCCGCAGACCATGATGGGAAAGCTTACAAAATTCGAATATTTCTTGATGATGGATTCGATCCTGGTCTTTTCGGTGTATTCCTTTTCCTCGTCTTTCAGGTGGACGATAATTTCCGTCCCCCGATTTTCTTTTTCAGTCGGATTTAAAAAATATTTCCCCGTTCCATCCGAATGCCATTCATAAGCAGGTTCACCCTTTTTGTGGGATTTCGTCCTGATCCTGACTTCATCAGCCACCATAAATACAGAATAGAAACCGACTCCGAACTGGCCGATAATATTTGAGTCCTTCTTCGCCTGCTCCGATAAGTTCGTAATAAACTCGAGCGATCCTGATTTTGCAATCGTTCCGACATTCTGAATGATTTCATCCTTCGTCATACCAATGCCTGTGTCGCGTATCGTCAGGGTTTTCTCCTTTTCATCGCCATCTATGCTAATATCTAAGGGGATGCCTTTCCCTTCGTAATCCGTATTGGTAAGGGAGTAAAATTTCATCTTGGTCAGGGCATCGGATGCGTTTGAAATAAGTTCCCTGAGGAAAACCTCCTTGTGCGTGTAAAGGGAGTGGGAAAGGATGTTCAATAATTTCTTTATCTCCGCTTGAAACTCAAAACTTTCTTCCTGCTTCATTTTTTCAGACATGCACAACTCCTTGATTAAAAAACACCAGACAATAATCTCTTATACTATTTTCACCAAAGACTAAAAATAACAAAACTGGATGATATTGTCAATACCAGCACAATAAATGAGCAATAGAAAAAGGTAACATTTAGTTTTTTGAAAAATTCCTGTAATGATGCGGTTATCATGTAATGTAGAATGTAGGAGTAATTCATGAATTACCCCTACATATTGTCACCAAGGCAGTTTCAACTACTAATGCTTTCAAAAAACTAAACTTTTACAGAAAAAGCAACATCACGTTTCCGAATAGTTATGGATAAAAGAAGGGGCTTTTTTTATAATATTTTACAAAGGTGAAGTTATTCTTTTTAAGTCCCCCTTAACAAAGGGGGACTTCGTCGTGAGTTCAGTCGAACGATTCAGGGGGTTGTGTTTTCCGTGGTTATTCCCCATTTTCATGAGGACAAGTTTACAACCCCCTTTGCCCCCTTTTCTAAGGGGGATTTACGCATTGCATATGCCATGTAAACCGCTTAATTAAAGTGAAAATTCCTATACAATCGAGTTATATTGTTTTTTCGTATCTCCGTATTTTTGTAATAAACTGTTACCTTTTACAAAACTATGCCGGACAGTCATAACAAAAACGAGTGGCCTTATTATACACGCAAGGTTGTTCAATACCTTGCATTTTCCTTTTTTATTTACTTACTCCTCTTCTTAGACCCGCTCACGGAAAGAGATCTTTTAGGCAATATATTCCTCCGCATGAGCCCGCTTTCCGCCATAGGGGCGATGATGGCTGCAAAGACTTTTATCCTGAAGTACTGGCCTGCCCTTCTTGTGTTATTTCTTACGATTCCCTTCGGACGTTTCTTCTGCGCCTGGGTTTGTCCGCTGGGAACTACCATAGATATTACCGATCATCTCTTTGCGGGTTTGAGGAAGAAATCTCAAAAAAGCCTTTACGACGGACGCAGATTTAAATATTATCTCCTTGCCTTTCTTTTGATCGGCCTGGTGTTTGGCTTACAATGCGTTGGTTGGTTCGATCCACTCTCTATTGCAACCAGCGTCTATGCAATAAGTATCCATCCATATATCATCAACCTCATCAATAGTTTTTTTGGTTATTTAAGCGCTATTCCCCTGATAGGGTATTCCTTCGCAGTGATCCATAAATTTATCCAGGAAATACTTTTTGCCTATCATGCGCCATTCTTCAGGGCACATGGAATTCTTCTCATGGTATTTGTTCTGTTAATTGCAACCGGCATGGTATTCAGGCGGTACTGGTGCAGAAATATATGCCCTATGGGAGCCATCCTTGCGCTCCTTTCAGACTGGACAATATTCAAGAGGACTGTTTCATCATCATGCACAAGCTGCGGTCTGTGTGTTGAAAGCTGTGGCATGGGCGCAATCGAAAGCGACGGACAGGGCACGAAGGCGGGCGAATGCATCCTGTGCATGACCTGCCAGAAGATATGTCCGGAAAATAGTATTACCTTTGGGAACAAACAACCCGCGGGACAGAGATATGAAATAGATCTCTCAAAACGGGCATTTATTATATCGGGTCTGACCGGCGCTGCAACGACGCCTTTCCTGAAATTGAATTATACAAAGAGCATAAACAAAGGAAAGACATCTATTATCCGTCCACCGGGCGCTGTAGACGAAGAGGATTTTGTTGCGCTCTGCATACGCTGCGGTGAATGTATGAAGGTCTGCAAGACCAATGGACTGCACCCGGTATTATTAGAGGCTGGAATTGAAGGTGTATGGACGCCCAAGCTTATACCGCGAATTGGCTACTGTGATTACGGCTGTGTGCTCTGTACCCGCGTTTGCCCATCAGGCGCAATCAGGCGGTTACCCCTTGAAGAAAAGCGTGAGGTTGCGCTCGGCAAGGCACGCATTGACCATAACCGCTGTATTCCCTGGGTGGGCTATGCACGACTTCCCGAACTGGAGAAGGAATGGCAGGACTTCAATTGCGGTGTATGTGAAGAGGTATGCCCTGTGCCTACAAAGGCTATTCATTTTAATACCTACGTTGACGCACAAGGCCGGGAGATCCGCAGACCCTTCGTACGCGAGGACGTCTGCGTGGGCTGCGGTTTTTGTGAAAAGGTGTGCCCCGTGCTGGGGACTTCCGCAATTGTTGTAGAAGGCATACAGCCCCAGACCAAAGTAAAACGTCCAAAAGAGATTTTAAACAAAAATTTTCTTCCCGAAACACTTGGAGATTGGAAAAGGATTTCTGGCCCAAACATTTACGAAGGGAAGGATAAGCTCTATGAATATATTGATGGAGGCGCAGAACCCTATTTGTCATATTCCTTTATTTGTGTCTTTAATGCCGAATATGTAAAAGATGCAAACAAAAAGATACTCATTGATGTCTGGGAGTTCGGCAGTCCGGAAGATGCCTTTGGGGTATTCAGCAAAGATCGGGCGGGTACAGATATAAAACTGGGTAACGGAAGTGCGCTCTTTAATAATTATCTCTATCTCTGGAATGACATATATTTTATAAGAATTGAGCCAAGGGAGGGAGATGTCTTGCCCGAAGACGTTACTTTTGCGGGTAAATCTATTATCAATATAATGCCTTATAAAAAGGTATCTTTGCCATTCATCCTATCTTTGCTGCCTCAACAGCATCTTGCCCAAAATAGTCCTATATTCTTCCATAAAAAGATCATTCTCGACAACATATACATATCCGACAATTACATCAAAGAGAACGTGTTTCATCTCAGTGAAAAAACTGATGCAGTCATCGCAGAATATAGACACAACACAAGTTCAGAGTCTTTTAAGCTCATGCTTATAAGACATCCTGACAACGATACCGCAAGGCTTGTCTTTGATGATGTGCTAAAATTATGGCGTTCCTGGGGTGAAATAGAATCTATGTCAGGAGCAATTCATACCTTTCAGGGCAAAGCCCAGCGCTATACCTCCTGTTTGTTGGAAGGAAATATCCTCGGCATGACGTTCCTTTCGGTGAACAAAGACGATGCAGAAATGTTACTCCAATCCATAGCCCACAATATCAAATAACGGGAAATATTTCGATTCCCTTTGCCTTTCTTACACTAAAAGGGAGATGATGGGTTCACTTCGTTTAACCCATCCTACATGAATAATCATGCAACCTGTAGGATGGATGAAGCGTCAGCGCATCCATCACACTACTTACCTTCCGTTTGTATCAGCATATCCGCCTTTTCTGCCATTCGGATCATAGTCTGTTCTAACAAAAGCCGGTAGTGTTCCATCTCTTCATCGCTCAGATTTGGCGGAATATGGATAGGTTCACCGTACAGCATTAATGCGCGCGAAAACGGTTTGGGGATACGGAACTTATCCCAGCTGGGGAGCGTCCAATAACTGGATAATCCGACCACCGTTGGAATGATGGGTAATTGGGTTTTTTTGCCGAGGTAGATACTTCCAGGCTGAACGACAAAACGAGGGCCGCGCGGTCCGTCAGGGGTAATCGCCACAGGATACCCTTCCCGAATCTTATCAATCAGCGCCTTGATTGCCCGCATACCGCCCCGTGTTGTCGAGCCTCGTATTACACCAAAACCAAGCCTCTTTATTACCCGGGCAATGTATTCACCATCGGAGTGCTGGCTAATGAGTACCTGTATCCTACTGTTGCGGCCGACGTAGGCGGGAATTAGCATCATGCAATGCCAGAAGGCATAGATGGCATGATAGGTTTTCGTTTTTTCATTAAACCCCTTCGGTTCATCATCGATACGGATAGTGAAGGCCAATAATTTTATCAACCAGGCGCCCAGAATCCCCACGATCAAAAATTTTAGTTTTTTCATTTTAAACTTTTACGAAATGGAACTCACCGCAAAGACGCAAAGAACGCGAAGAAAAACCTAAAATAAAAAATAGCTATACCAGAATTAAGGAACAAAATCTCAATATCCTTGCTTTTCTGTTCCTTTTTCATTTTCAAAAACTTTGCGTTCTTTGCGTCTCTGCGGTGAGCTATTGTTAGTCTTTAACCATAGACAGATACAAGGCGCATTTGTTGCAACTCATATTGTCATTCTCACAAAAGTCCTTGTAGATTTGATACAATCCCTGCTGCCGCCTGACGGAATTTACAATTTTCTGTGAACTCTTCTCCTGCCCAAAAATACGATTACCCATGAATTTCGTTACACTCGTCGCAGTCAGAGGGTAATGGTTTCTATAAACGAGGTGGAGTATTTTTTCCAGTTTGATGTCATTATGCCTTCTTGCATAGACAAGAAAAATAGGAATAATGACGTTAATAAAGATCGTGGAAGTCCTCTCCTTCCCAAGCAATTTTAACGGTTTTTTGAGCCTTTTCCCACCCAGCGTATAATGATACGACCAGTATGCGTCTTGCACATTAAGGAAGATTGATTGAATATCCTCAATTAACGACTTGATGATCTTTTGTTCTTCTTTGTAACCTTCTCTTTCCTGTTCATCGGCAGGGACAAGTTTTTCGAATACACATAAAATGTGTCGAAAAATGCCGTAAGATGAACACTCTGTAAGGATATTCGCTATAGACGCAATTCTCCTTTCAGGAAAATTTGCAGGTCTGATCCCTGCATAGTTCCAGTCATTTCTTGTCATAAGGGCTTTACTTATTTTAGTTTTGATTACGTTCCACGCACGTTCGATATTGCTTACATATTCTGCTGTTTCGTCGTCATATATTATTTTTAAATCCGCCTGTTGCGGTAATAATCCCGCCGCGCCTAACAAAAGGGCTTGCATATCTATCTTCTTCTCTTGAACTGGAACATCCTCTGGAATCAAGCATCGGATGTCTTCCAGTGGCATAAGAGAGGCCAACTTAAGAAATGGTTCCTTGTTATTCTTATAACCCAACGATTCCATAATTCCTTCGTAGAGTGTTTGTTCAAAGGGGCTTTTTTCGGCCCATTTTCCGTACCTTTTTGCCTTTTGAAGGATACGTTCGTCACCGGCATAATCAAGGAAATAACCCACCCAAAATTCGTCCAACTTCTGATTTTCTATTTCTGTCTGACAATGTCCCGGATTTACCTTTCCCCCTTTTAGGTATGATTCAATGTCGATCATATCAACCAGGTCATCCAGTTCAGCATCTAAATATTTTGACAAAGTTAACTGGGGAATGGATTGCCCCATAAGATTCTTGATACATGCACCTTCACGATCATTCCACATAACAACATGTAAACATACCGTATTATACGTGTCTTGCTTCTCATGCTGATGTCTCATCCAATCTGAAGCAAACACATGAATCTCGACATCGCCCTTTATAAGCCCCTTGCCCTCTAAGAGAATTTCCGCATGTTTGAAATCAGGTCCACCCTCAGAATTCCACCATCCGGGCGATAGCACTTCGAGCCGTGAGCCGTCATCGGTAAAAAGTTTATCTTTTTTGATATGTTGTCCGAACCAGATACATCGAACCAATTCTTCCTTAATCAGCTTCTCCGTACCTTCCAGGACAAACAAGGGCGAACGGTCGTTTGCCCCTGCATCTTTTGTGTTGTTATAAAAGGAGGTTACAATCCGCTGATAGGTATGTGAAAAATACTTTGTGGGATAGTTGCGGAGGTTAATCATATTTAACTTATGCCTGGCTAAGACAGGATTGAGAACCCAGAGGCCGGCAAGTGCTAGACGCAGGAAACAAATCCTACATCATCTTGTTTCTAACTTCTAGTTTCTTGCTTCTAACTTCTTGCCTCTTGTCTCTCGTCCAAAGCCTATGATCAATACTTTTCTGTCAGTAAAGAACGGTGTCATTTATCTTATTTATATCCCAGCTTATACATTTTCTTTTTATCCTTCCGCCATTTCTCCATCACCTTTACCCAGAGTTCGAGAAATACCTTCCTGCCAATCTGCTTCTCTATCTCTTCTCTGGCGATGACGCCAACCCGCTTGATAGCCTTGCCATTCTCGCCAATGATAATGCCCTTTTGTGAATCACGTTCTACATAGATGATGGCCTTGATGAAATCCTTACCTGCCTCCCGTTCCTTAAACTCTTCAATCTCAACGGTGGTAGAATACGGTATTTCTTCGCCGTAAAACTCAAAGACTTTTTCACGAATGATTTCAGAGGCGAGAAACCTTTCGTTGTAATCGGTCATGTAATCATCAGGAAAGAAAGGCTCTCCTTCAGGCAAGTACTTCGCAATAAGGGCAAGCATCAGGTCAAGATTGATTCCCTTTAAGGCAGAAATCGGCACAATCTCAGCAAATTTGAACTGCTGGTCATACGCAGAAAGAATCGGTATCAGGCTGTCTTTTTCTATTAGATCTATTTTATTAATGGCTAAAATTACTGGCGTATTTACCTGAGATAATTTTTTAAGAATCTCCTTATCCCACTCGGTGGGCGGTTCAAATGGCTCTGCCATCATCAAGACCACATCCGCATCTTCTATAGCATCAAAGGCCTCTTTCACCATATATTTTTGCAATTCGTATCTTGGTTCCATAACGCCAGGGGTATCGTAAAATACAATCTGATATTCTTCCTTGGTCAACACACCCATGATTTTTTTACGTGTTGTTTGAGGTTTGGGAGTAACGATGGATAATTTACACCCCAAAAAATCATTGATCAGGGTTGACTTCCCCACATTCGGTTTGCCTACTATGGCTACATAGCCGGACTTAAAGGTTTTCTTATTCGATTCCATAAAATGTCTACGCCAAAATTACTTGCATACAAAGGTTAATTTCGATTATCATAATAATTTAATGGTTGGATGGTTATTGCGATACTGTCCAATATTCTAAACTTTACCTTGCGTTGAATCAAGTATTTTAGTAATAACTACAAGGCTCAAATAAATCCAACTGTTATATTGAGCGATATTTTAGAAACAACAAGAGAGTTTGATTGAAGGTATCAAGCATCGAAAAAAAATATCTATCAATAATAAAAGAGGCTGTCGTAGCCTCATTAAAAGATGATAAGGTAAAAATAATTCTCTTTGGTTCCCGTGCCAGAGGAGATAATAATAGATGTTCAGATGTAGATATTGGAATTATACCTTTTGGCAAGTTTAAAGAAGAAAGAATAACTCTCTTAAAAGAAAAGGTAGAAAATTTGAATATTCCATATAAAGTAGAAATAGTAAATCTTTCAGAAGTATCTGAAGAATTTAAAACAGAGGCAATGAAGGACGCTGTTGTATGGAAAGATTGATGCTGAAATACAAAGATGCCTTAAAAGCTTTAGATACACTTGAAGAAATTCTAAGACAGCCGTTCTCTATTATCGTAAGAGACGCTACGATTCAACGTTTTGAATATACATTCGAAGCCTTATGGAAATTCCTGAAGGAGTATCTTAAAGAAAGAGAAGGCATCGTTTCAAATTCTCCAAAGTCGTGTTTTAGGGAAACTTTTTCTTTAGGTTTTATAACTGAGGAAGAAACAGTTAAATTCCTGGAAATGACAGACAGAAGAAATGACACCTCCCATACATACAAAGAAGAAGTTGCTCAAATTATATACAGTAAAATCCCTGAATATTTTTCAGAGATGAAGGGTTTATTAAAGAAATTTCAGGAAATCCTCGCATGAACCATCCCTCAATGATTCACGAAGTCACATTAAATCCTCAAAGAACTTTGATGGTCATGACGAAAATATTTCCCCTAAATAGTGTCTGAACGGAAACGCATCCTTTTGTCATTTCGACTGAAAGGAGAAATCTGTAAACTCAATAATTTCAATAGAGAAAAGATTTCTCGCTCCGCTCGAAATGACAGTTTTGCGAGTTTTCGTTCAGACACTAAATAGATGGAATTGATTCAATTTTGATAAAGATTAAAAAACATGGAGATACGTCAATTGGAGAAAACAAAACAACAAAAATCTGCATCTCTATCCGTCCAGGATATACAAACTGAAAGTCAACAGCCTAAAACCAGGAAGGCTGTCAAAAATAAAGGAACATGGCTTAATTCCCAAAAAGTGCGATGGTCTGTACAAATTGCATTCTTTGTTGTGGTGCTCGTCATTGGGTGGCAATTTTATACCTTTGTGAAATACTGCGAGGCAGGCGGAAAGGGGTTTTACATGCCAAGACCGCCCGGAGTGGAATCCTTCCTGCCGATCAGCGCCCTCATGGGCACAAAATACTTTTTTGGGACAGGCAAGATCAATCCCATCCATCCGGCGGGTTTCGTTATCTTTGGAACTCTGCTCCTGACAGCCATATTTTTCAGGAGGGGTTTTTGCGGCTGGATTTGCCCTATTGGCACTATTTCTGAGTGGGAATGGCGGCTTGGAGATTGGTTCCTGAAAAAACTCCCGCAGCGTGCTTCCTATTTAATGCGAAACGTCCCCACCCGAATCATAGCAGGTTTGAGTCTTGTTTTCACACCTATTATCGCCCTGCTGGTCATAGAAGTATTAACCATGGAGTCCTTTAAATCAAAAATTTTCATGTATCTAACTCCGGCTTACATCCTGGCGATGGTACTGCCATTTGTTGTGCCCAGGAAAATCTGGTCGGACAGGGTTAATGATACGATTGCCCGTGCCTGGAAATATGCAATCCTGGCATTCTTTATTCAGGTCATTATCATCAAGATGCCCATTGTACAGTTGGAAGTCTTGTACACCCGCGCGCCTTTTATCCGCGTTGCGGATATAAAGATGCTGAAATTTTTCATGAATATGTCTGGTATGGCGCTGTCGGTAATCCTTTCCATCCTGATTATTTCGCTTGTTAATAAAAATTTTTGGTGCCGCTTTTTCTGTCCGTATGGCGCATTGCTTGGTATTATTGCTTATGCAAGTCCCATGAGGATTACGCGAAATACCGGGAAATGTATCGATTGCGGGAAATGCACCAGGGCATGTGCAATGCATATCCTGGTTGAGAAGAAGAAACACGTCCTGACCCACGAATGCGTGGCCTGCTACGACTGCGTCAATGCTTGTCCGGTTAATGGAGCGCTGGACATGAAACTGGTTGGAGACCGCAAGAAAATCCATTACGGGCTTTACGCCGGTATGCTCGTTGGCCTTTATGTTGCCGTAACAAACACGGCACGTGCAACAGGACACTGGTACACGAAAATTAACGACGCCGAATATATCCTGAGGATATCGGAACTCAACCAGCCAAAATATCTCCACAAGGCTGGCCAGTTCGAAACGGAATAAATATAAAAACAGTTGAAACCGCAGATTACACCGATTTCACAGATGATACGATTACTATGACAACCATTCTTGCTATTGGTCCCCACCCTGACGATGTTGAAGGCGGCATGGGGGGGAGTATTCTGAAATTGGTCGCCCTGGGATATGATGTCCATATCCTCGACCTGACGAATGGCGAACCCACTCCGCACGGCAGCCCGGAAATCCGAAGGAAGGAATGGGAGCAATCAACCGCATTGTTAGACGTAAAGAGCCGGACGGTGCTCGACCTGCCGAATCGTTATCTCATGGACGGCGTAGAAGCCCGCAAAAAGGTTGCTGCCGTAATTCGAAAAGTTCGTCCTCAGATTATTTTCCTGCCTTACTGGATCGATGCGCACCCCGACCACGTTCAGACCACACAAATCGGCGAGGCAGCCCGATTCTATGCAAAGCTGACGAAGTCGGATATTCCCGGAGAGCCATGCTATCCTTCCCAAATCTTTTATTACCTCTGTTCACATTTTAAAGTACATGTCACACCGTCATTTATTCTCGACATAAGTAAGGAGTTTGAAAAAAAACTCCAGATCGCAAAGGTTTATCAATCCCAGTTTGCCTACGATGATGCACGTTGGAAATATATTAGCAACTCACTCACGGCAAAGAATCAATATTACGGCAATCTCATACGCGTTGATTACGGCGAACCCTTTATGAGCCGGGAACAGGTTGGGTTAAAGGATATACGGGATGTTATATAAGCATCAGAAATCGTAATTCGTAAATGTTGGTTTAAATTGTGTTCAATCTTGTTATAGTTAGTTATGAACTACTTTCCCGTAGGAAAACTTGATTACCGACTCCTGGAAAAACTTTTAAACCTAAATCCCATCAAAGACCCCAGGATTATTGTAGGCCCAAGGATTGGTGAGGATGCAGCCGTTATTGACTTCGGGAAAAAGTATCTCGTAGCCAAGACAGACCCTATTACCTTTACCACACACCGCATCGGCTGGTATGCTGTAAACATAAATGCCAATGACATCGCCACGATGGGGGCGACTCCAAAATGGTTTCTGGCAACGTTACTGCTTCCTGAAGGAAAGACGAATGCAAAACTAGCAACGCAAATTTTTAAAGATATTATTAAATCAACCCAAAAACTTAATATCACCCTGTGCGGTGGTCATACTGAAATTTCTTATAAAATTGATCGGCCCATTGTCATCGGCCATATGCTGGGTGAGGTTGAAAAGGATAATCTCGTGGTAAACGCACATGCAAAACCAGGCGATGACCTTTTACTCACAAAGGGTATTGCCATAGAAGGAACTGCCATTATTGCACGGGAAAAGGCAGCGACAATAAGAAAGAGATTCGGCAACCGATTTCTCAAAAGGGCACAGGCATTCATAGACAAACCAGGACTAAGTGTCGTCGCAGACGCCTTGTTAGCCAATAAAGTTGCTAAAATCCACGCCATGCACGATCCGACGGAAGGCGGGTTGGCTACCGGTATAATGGAACTTGCAAAGGCATCGGGGACAGGAATTATCATTGATGCAGAAAAAATTCCGTGTTATGAAGAAACCGAACAGATTTGCAAATTATTCAATATCCAACCGCTTGGTCTCATCGCATCGGGGGCGCTGTTGATTGCACTTGACCCGAAAGACACAAAAGAAGTTATTGCCATCCTCGCAAAGAATGGTATAGTATGTAATCCGATAGGAAAACTTACCAAAAAAAGTGAGGGACTAAAACTTTTTAAAAAAGGTAAGCTCATAAAAATGTCAACATTCAAGGTAGACGAGATAACAAAGATCCTATAATTCCAATTCGCGTTATTTACGTAGGTTGGGTGAAGTACACCGCACCCAACTCCTCCCCCTGTCCCCCTCACAGAGGGGGATAAAGGGGGAGGTGATGGGTGCGCTCGCCTGCCTGTGCGGTGCACGCAGACAGGCTTAACTCATCTTACTCATTACTCATTAAATTGCAGAGGAGGAACCGATATGCCAGATTACGGACCGTACAAAAGACCACAAGACATACGTTTCGAGGATATTCCATGGGGGTCGGTAAAAAAATTTATACCGCCCATATTGATCATCATCTTCGTCATTATCACGGGATATACTGCCTTTTACACGGTAAGGGCCAATGAAGAGGCCGTTATCCTGAGGTTTGGCAGCTATATAGAAACGGTAGGACCCGGACTTCATTCCAAAGTTCCTTACGGTATTGACAAGATACTGAAAGGAGAGGTCAAGCGTATTTACAACGAGGAGTTCGGATTCAGGACAGAGCAGCGAGGCCCTTCCAGTATGATTGGTTATGAATATCCAGATGCAAGAGAAGAAAAATTGATGCTTACCGGCGACCTTAACTGCGCCGAGGTGCACTGGGTCATCCGGTACAAAATAAAGGCATTAGAAGAGTATTTTTTCAATGTAAAAAACGTCGGAGAAATCATTCGTGGTGTTTCCCAGTCTGTCATGCGCACACTGATCGGGGATCGCTCTATTGATGAGGTATTGACCATTGGCAGAACGGAGATCGAGCAAAAGTCCAAAGATGATATTCAGAGGATCTTGGACAGTTATAAATGCGGCATTGACATCCAGACGGTACTGCTCAAGGGGGTTAATCCGCCAGAACCCGTAAAAGACGCCTTTAATGCCGTGAATCAGGCGATTCAAATAAGGGACAGAATTATTAATGAAGCAGAAGGGCAAAAGAATAAGATACTGCCCGCTGCCGAAGGGAAAAAACAGCAGGTCATCAAAGAGGCTGAAGGATACCGAATCAGAAGGGTCAATGAGGCCACGGGAGACATCAAGGCATTCCTTGCCGTCTATGAAGAATACAAAAAGGCCGAAGACGTGACGCG
>JACRII010000052.1 GCA_016235875.1 Planctomycetota bacterium | reverse complement strand
GCGCATTCCTGGTTTAACCGGTTCAGGAAGTTGCTGGTACGGTATGAAAAACTTGGCGAGACCTACGAAGCGCTTCTACACTTGGCCGCAGCTATTATTTGCTGGAGAAAAGTTGGCGTTATTTACGGATAAGCTCTAAGTCTTTTTTTTGTTCTTCTCCTTGTATACTCCCCAATTTTATTTCAATAATATTTTCCTCGCCTTCCGGCATTTCTACTACCTGCCGGGCGCCCTCAAAACCCGTTTTTATTGCAAAAATATCAAACGTGTCAGCATCCAATTCATTAAATTCGAAAAATCCATCTGGACCAGAGAATATTACCTTGAAAGCCTTTTTCCTTGCCTTTGTCCCTTTGAGCCGTAATCTAACGGATTCAATAGGTTTTCCGATGACTGACTCTATTACGTATCCAGAAATCTTACCTTTAGGCGGTTTTGTGTTAAATATCATTTCAGCTCCGTACGCGGCGCCTGCGCTATTTCGTGCAGCAAGTCTGTAATAATAGGTCGTTCCGGCCAACAGTCCGCTTATATGGTTGTTTATCGGCGTATCAACTGAACTGCTATCTATGTTCACTATTGACGACGTATGGCTATACGACTCGCTGCTCGTGCCGTATTGGAACCACGCCGTTGTTGATAATCCCTCTGCATTTACAGTTCCCGTCAAAGTAGCAAAATCAGTTGTTATACCTGTTGCAGGACCTGTTATCACCATGGGGGGATTATTGCCCACAGCATATGTTATTGTTATCGTAGCCGTTCCTGTATTACCAAGGCTATCTGTAGCCTTTACTGTTATCACGTTATCCCCCTCCAGCAGATCGACGTTTGAAATAGTCCAACTGATAGTTTTACTCTCCATCTCGTCCTTTCCTTTGCCGGTACTCCACACAACGTTGTTTATTTCACTCGTGCTGTCGGAAGCAATTCCACTGATGTTTATCGTTTTGCTTGTGGTCTTATAGGTGGAACCGGATGTAGGATTGGCAATCGTTATTGTTGGAGGTGTCGTGTCCACAATGATTGAATCACTCGCCACGTCTGAAATATTTCCAGAAGCGTCTTTATACCATACATATACCGTATTTTTGCCATCATCGCCACTCAAGGTATATGAAACGTCTTCTTTATAATTGATAGCAGGTGTTGCCGATGTCCAGCCGGTGGTATGCGAAGAGGGTGGAATGGCGCTTGTAGAGAAATAATAACCCGTAACCCCTATGTTATCAGCGGCAGAAAGTTCTAAGGTAACGGTTAAAGAGTTCGTGCGATAAGCTCCATTGTTGATGCTTATGGAACCTGTGGGCGCGGTGATATCTGCTGTAAGGGATGTTTTCATATCGGTGGTAGTAAATGGCAACTCGTCTCCATACACAGTACCGGCGTCGTTCCTTGCAGCAAGTCTGTAATAATATGTCGTTCCGGGAAGCAGCTCAATTATACTGAAATTTACTTCTGTATCGCCCGTTCCTATGACCGTTTGTGTTGAAAATGTACTTTTGGATGGTCCATTGACGATCCGGTACTGAAACCATGCGGTTGTTGATAATCCATTAGCATTCACAGTTCCCCTGAGAGTCGCTGAATTATGGGTTACACGAGAAGCAGTATCTGTTGTTACCGTAGGTGCAGCAGCAGAGGATTGCTGACTATAGGCTGCTGATTGTGAATGGTTAACTGCAATGAATAAAAACAAAATTTTTACTAAACAAAAGAAATAGCGCATAAATCCTGGTATAGCGGACGGAATAAGGCCAAATAGTATTTTTCCCATAATCTTCCTTTAAGATTTTCTTTCAATGATTTCTGTACATTAAATTCATTTTCATTATCTCAAATATTTCAGTGAATTTCTTCTACTTTCTTGATTACATACACCAATTCTGCTATTTTAACCGTAATTTTCAAGAACATTTCTCGCTATTAAATGGGATGCTCAGGTTTCTAACGACACTAAGACATCAAGGCACAATTAGATTTATTGTAAGGGCACGGATTACCGCGACCTTGCATGGCGACTGGTTTGCGGCTATTTTGAAATTCTTATATACGTACTTAATGTTTCTTCATTAAGGAGGTTTATGTGGAGAGATGTGTGTTGGGCATTGATGGGGGAGGAACAAAGACCGTTTGTGTACTAGCAACGTTAGATGGAAAGGTTATCGGTCATGGCAGCGGAGGGACTACAAATCCTAACCTTGTATCGATGCCAGAAATCAAGGAAACATTGCAAAAGGTGATTCAAGAGGCTATAGATGACCACCCTGAACTTCGGATAGAAGCGGTTTGTGCCGGTATCGCTGGAGTTGGCGCATCGAAAGAAAAACAGATAGAGGTGAGTAACGTAATATGGCAGATATTAAGCACACCACCTCTTTGCCACGCACTTAGTAAAAGATTTAATCCGTCATTACATATAGAAGTCGTCTCAGATGTTGTTATAGCGCTAGTTGCCGGGGCGGGTGAGCGACACGGCATTGTTGCCATCTCAGGAACCGGGGCTGTTGTTTACGGAGAAACGTTAAGGGGGCAAAAAATCAAAGTCGGTGGATGGGGATATCTTTTAGATGATGGAAGCGGTTATGAGGTAGGCAGAATGGCACTCAAAGAGATTTTAAAGGCTTACGATGTCTCCGGGGAAACAACTCTTCGTGCCCAAAAAATCTTAAATGAATGGAATCTGAGTTCTATGCAGGATATAGTAAATTACGTTTATCAGAAAACTACAAAACCAACGGATATTGCAAACCTGGCAAAAATTGTTAATGCTGCCGCAAATGCTGGTGACGAATCGGCAAAGGATCTCTTGAGAAAAGCTGCTAACGACCTTTATTTTAATATCTCTGCGGCTACAAAGCAGATTGATTTTGGTAAAGAAGGTGCAACCCTGGTCCTAAGCGGAGGCGTCTTGACGAACGTAGAAAGAGTGAGAGAAATCATCATAGAAAAAGTCAGAGCGGAACTTCCGGCAATAACAGCCATACAATTATGCAGAGAACCGGCTAATGGCGCCATTATACTGGCGCTCAGGAATAGTGTTTCGTAAGGGGTTTACATGCTTATTGATTTTGAACTTGAAGAGGCGCATCGTACTTTAATACATATTTTGAGAGAATTTGCCAGGTCAGGTTGTTTTGTATTGTCGCATTATCCCTGTGCCAGCTTAATCAATGCTTGCAGTTGCTCGCGTGTGCCGAGCGCAATGAGTCGGGCATTTGCTTGTAAGACGGTATCCGGTCCGATTCGCATATTTAGCTGACCGTTGGGCAGTTTACATGCAACCACCGTGATACCCAGCTTGCTTGGCAATTGTGCCTGGCTTAACGTTTTCCCTACCAATGGAGAGGCTGGCATGAGCTGAACTTGTTCCAGAAGTAGTTCCATTCCACCGGCATGTGCTACGTCATCGAGGAAATCGGCAACATCTGGCCTCACCAGCATGGTTACCATCCGGCGTCCGGTGATGCGATATGGCAGGATGAGACGGTTTGCGCCAGCCCTAAGAAGTTTTGGTTCTGACTCCTCGAAATTGGCGCGTGCCACGATGAGCAAGTCTTTACGCATACTGCGAGCCGTCAGCACAATGAAGACATTTTCCGCATCTGAGTTGGCTGCTGCCACCAGACCACGAGCGCGGTCGATCCCCGCCTCTTTCAGATTCGCCTCGCTCGATGCATTGTCTTGCAGGGCCAAATAACCAGACTCCATGATATCTGCAATTTTTTCAGGACTGAGGTCAACAACGACGAATGGGATCCCCTCAGCCTTGAGTTCATGGGCAACTTGACGGCCTATCCGCCCATATCCGCAAATAATGACGTGATGAGATATGTGTGCTAACATATTGTGCCTTTTCTTTCTCGCCCAATTGGCGCGCCACTCACCTGACAATACAAATGCAGCAGTGCCGCTCAGGGTGTATGCAACCAGCCCGCCGCCGCTGAAAATGAGACCGATGGTAAACAACCGCCCTGTCGGGGACAATGGCTTTACTTCGCCAAACCCAACCGTGCTAATCGTAATGACGGTCATGTATAGGGCATCTATGGTTCCTAAACTTTCCATCCAATGATACCCCGCTGTTCCGGCAGTCAGTAAAACGGCTAGTGAAATAATCGGAAAAAGAAAGCGACTGAAGACACGTTGATGAACATCATGTCCCACGGTTGAATGCCTCGCCAGAAAAAGTTATCAAAGATGATTCATCCAACTTAAATGTTCACAGAAAGAAAATTTTAGAAATTGTAGCAATAAACAATAATAAAATCAAAGGTAAAAGGGGGATTAGAGAACACTATTCTCGCTTATTGACTTTACTGCGAAGAATAGCTAAGATGCGTTTATCGATAGGACTGTTTGTATAGTGGCTCTAGAAAATTACACTACACTATTTAACGTGAGAGTATTTTTCATCGGGCGCTTATTCATTACAAGGATTATGAGGTTCGTGCCATCATGATTCCCTGGGCAATTTTGAAGGGCTTATTATTAGGCAGTATAGTTCTATCAGGAAAAGAAAGTAGGCCGGTGATAGGGCTAACTAAAATTTGAAACCATCTTCCTCCTCATTCCATAATTCAACAGACATCATACGTAGTTATTGTTTTTGTGAATTTGAAGTATTTTCAACTTATTTCTACAGAGTATTTTAACAGTGGGTCATTGAAAACATTTGAAACTACAGATTGTACAGATTAAACTAATAACCTAATGCAGAGTAATTTCGATGTTACGTAATTGTAGAGCGAGATTTATCTCGCATGAAGTGACTAAAAGGATAATCAAAGGAAATAGGCGACTGGAAAGTCGCACTACAGCGTTATAAGGGATATCTTCTGACTGCGATATGCAGTGCATTGATCATGGTGTTAAACGAAATCAAGTATAGATGGTGGTATTTTGCCTGGCTGGGTGCGGGCATAATTATCCTGTTCTGGAAACTGGATGATATTGTCGGACTCCACCGGGATGAAGCGGTATTCGGCCTTTTTGCAGAGATGATTTTGAACGGCGCACGACCGCTGTACGGTTTCTTTAATAATTACACCTCCCCTGTCCATGCCTATTTGCTTGCCGCTGTCATAAAGATTTTTGGAAATTCAATCTGGAGCTTACGGTGTTTGGGTCCGGTTTTTACCCTCATAACAATAGTGGTGATCTACGATGTGGTAAGGCAATTCTCCATTATTCGCGCACGATGGGTTGCCTGCTTTCTGTTAACTTTTCCACCGCTTGTGATGCTTTCGCGGCTCTGCGGCGAGGTGTTTGTCCTTAATCCCTTTCTCTTCTTTGGAACGATCTGGATATACGTCAGGCTCTGTCAAAGCCAAAAACACTATATCAAGAGAACAGGCTTTGCACTGACTGGTTTTTTGATGTCACTGGGGGTATGGAATCATATCATATTCCTGCCCAGCGCCGTTTCACTCATTATTTGCTATGCAATATTCATGTGGCCTGGTTTTCGGCAATTGCTAATTAACAGCGGATTTTGTTCTCTTGGATTTCTGATCGGTTTGATACCGCGGTTCATTTCGATGTGGTTCTTTGGAAATATTTTGTTTCCAAGAACACCTTCAGTCCCTCCGGCTACGCTTACGTCTGCGCTTTTAAATCTCCTCTATACGTTTTCGGGTGATGGGTTTTATGCCCGTTTTTCAGGGGGAAGTACCATCCCGTTTGTGTGGGAGATGCTGGGATTTCTTATAATAGTTTTTGTTACATTTTGTTTTTTAAGGCGTAGCCGAATTGAGAAAAAAATATTCTGGGGAATTTTAGTTTTCCTTTTCTTCAATTTTATCGGCATCTGGCGAATTTCACCATTCGGTTCGATAGGTTCACGCGTGTGGTTGATTCCCGTATGGATTATTCCGGTGTTGTTTGGGATATGGATGGCGGATATTCATAGCCGGAAGTGGTGGATAATTGGTTTCACCGTGATTTCAGTAAATTTGGTATTGCTTGTAGTGAATTATTATATACCAAACAGCTTTTCACACGGCGTTATCAGCCCATCTATCTACGTTGGAGGCAAGTATGATAATACCTGGGATTATTATGACCACCGTGAAATAGTGAAAATACTGGCACAGACGAACGAGGAGTATATTTTTATATCAAATATAAATGTGTTTACATTTTATTATTTAATGCCGGAAGAGCAAAGACATCGGATAAAGCTGCTCTGGCCTTTGGAAACAGGTGGCATGGGAACGACTCCGGAAAAGCAAAAACTGTACAGCAAGTTTGGCTATAAAGGACCAATGCCCAAATCTGCCCTCTTTGTTTTTTATGAGAATGATAAAGGCTATCTGGAAACCTTTTCGAAGCAATGGTATTACCCCATGACAGCAATAAATAAAGATATCAACTTCCCGGGATTTAAGATCTTTCGGCTAAAATAATTTGTAAAGCCGATAATACTAAAATGAAACGTACCGTACTCATCGTTTCTGGACATGTGAGAAAACCCGCATCCAGTATAGACCACATGGGGGCTCAATCGTATGCAGGAATATTTGAGTACGAGTTCAATGACGCCATCGTCAGATATTTCGAAAATAAATCTCATCAGGTTACAGGCATTCGTTATGATGTTGTGCAGACATCAAGAAATATCGGATTACGAGAAAGGGTGGAGTATGCCAACAGAATCATGCCGGACATCTATCTTGAAATTCACCACGATGCTGCACAGACAGAGGATATAGAGATAGCCAAGCAAGGAGGAGACAACAGTCCGCTGTGGAAGGACATGAGCGGTTTCTCAGTTCATTACTCCGAAAATAACCCTTTCCCGGTTAAAAGCAAGGTATTTGCAGAATATTTTGCAGACGAAATGTTGAATGATGGATTCAACCCGAATCTCTACCATGCCGATGTGGAGAAAATGATGTGCATTGATAGGTATCGGGGAATATACAACAGAATAACCCCTTGGGGGCTTTACGTATTAAGTAATGTAAAAAGCCCGGCAGTGGTAATCGAATGTGGTACTATCGTCAATCCTTATGAGGAAAAATTATTGTTACAGGAAAACAACCGTTTAAAAATAGTTAAAGCAATAAATCGCACCCTTGTGAAATTCTTTGTAAAATAAACAGTAAGAAAAGGAGATGAAAATATGCAAGACATAAAATTACACATCATGAAAGCCTTTGCATGGGTTGTTTGTATCACAGTCACCCTCGGATTTGTTTCTGCTGGTGTTTCTCATGCCAAAACGGCCAAGGAGATTGACGCAGGCGTAGATGCCTCCCTGGAACGCTTTCATAAGGAAGTGAAAGGCGCAGAGGAATTTCTCAAGGGCGCGAAGGGTGTGCTTGTACTACCGGGTGTTATCAAGGGTGGACTGATTATTGGAGGTGAATATGGCGAGGGGGCTTTGAGGATTGATGGAAAGACGGTCGATTACTACAGCACCGCTTCCGCCTCATACGGCTTCCAACTGGGTGGGCAAAAGAAGGACATCATCCTTGTCTTTATGCAGGAAGAGGCCTTAAATAAGTTCCGTGAAAGTTCCGGCTGGAAGGCGGGGGTTGACGGGTCAGTAGCCCTCGTAAAGATCGGCGCCGCTGCCTCCCTTGACACGGCAAAAATGAAAGAACCCATCGTTGGGTTCGTTTTTGGCCAGAAGGGGTTGATGTACAACCTGACGCTTGAAGGCTCAAAATTTACTAAACTGAAAAAGTAAAATTGTGCTAAACTTATTTGTAACAGCTCACCTCCACCTAAACCTCCCCCCTCCCCCTTTCTCCCCCTCAGTGAGGGGGACAGGGGGAGGAATGCAAGGGGACAATGAGTATTCCCCGCCCCTGGTGGGAGGGGTTAGGGGAGGGGGTGAACTGTTACACTTATTTGGTAAACGGAGCCTCATTGCGAATGACGATCTTTTCTGCGCATTGTTCAAAAAAATCATATCCTGAACCTGCCTCGCCGATGAGGTGTATCATCTTTGATGCGTCTGTTATCCGCACGCCACCCAATACGGTCACGCCTCTTTTAAAAAGCGGCTCCGGGTAGACACTCGCCGTAGGTCCGACAACGACAATATCACGCGCATTTCTGGCGAGTCGCAGGATAGGTTCGAGGGTATGATTCACGAGCGTAACCCCGGTTATAATCAGGATGTTTCCCTGAGGAATTAATTCCAGCAAACGGGCTTCGGGTTCAATTTCCACACTGTCGCCTTTGCCAACGGCCCGGGGATTTTTTTCGATGACAAAGAGTTTTTTGGTAATCTCCTGGATTCTCTTTATAAACGGCGGAAATGCCCCAACCATAACGACCGTGTCTTCTCCGGTTATCTGGATCAGGTCTAGTGTATTCCCAAATGCTGAAGGTTTGTAAGGACAGTGGTCGTCTTCAAGCAGTATTGCAGAGAGTGCGTTTATCGTTGCGATACCAACGGCCGCTTTCAGGACGTTATCATCGAGGGCGTATTCCATAAGATCGGTGACGGGGAAATTCAGTAAATTACCTGCCTGCGGCATCTTTGCATGAGACCGGGGACAACACACCGCCTCCGGAATTTCCTGGACAGGGGTATATGACATGCCTGCGTGATCCGTGCTTAAAACGACTCCGGTATAGAACACCCCTATTCGCACGTCTTTTGGAGTGATTTTTAGACGGTTTATTATCTGAGATTTTTGTATAATCTCAATCAGTTCTTTTGTAATGGACTTTCTTTCGTTCATATAATGAATGTAACTCCTTGTTTAAGCTGTTCACGGGAAATGAAACATTCATGACGTCCGGTTATAAAGAGGGATGAAATCTCCCCTTTGGCTGTCATTCCGAGCGGAGCGAGGAATCTTGAGATTCCTCAATACATTCGGAACAAGGATTTCTCCACTCGGTCGAAATAACAATTACAGGTGAAAATCATCTTTATTATTTACGTATGAATTTGTAATCTCTATAATATGTTACCAAAATTGGAAAGAGAATTGATTCAAAAATTTGAAAAATGCAATGACACGATATCATTTACAGAAAAAAGAAAGGGAGATAAAAGACACGAACGAATTGCTTGTAATAATAAAAAAGGGGAAATATACCACGATTGCGATGTGTAGAAATAACGAGCCCTATATTGTTACCCTTAGTTATGGTTATGATGAATTGAAAAACGCTTTATACTTCCCCAGTAGATTAAAAGGTTTGAAATATGAATTTATCAAAGAAAACCCCAACGTGTGTGCGACAATTATCGAAGATAGAGGATATATCATGAATGAATGTGCACACGAATTCCGATCTGTAATCATCTGGGGAAAGATGTATTTCGTGGAAACGTTAGAAGAAAAGAAACATGGAATGGATATCCTTTTAAAACACCTGGAAGATAATCCCGATAAAATAACACAGGAAAGTCTGTCGAATGACAAATATTACAAAAATCTGGGGATACTGAGGCTGGATGTTGCGGAAATAAATGGTAAGTGGGGAAGATAGGTGTTTTCAACCACAGAGCGCACCCAACAAAATAAATGATGATGGGTCTGCTTCGCTTGGTCCATCATATGTGCCTCTTGTTTTTTGTTTAATTGTAGGAGAAATAACTTGGATTGCAGGATAGGTTGTGGGGCTTGTTGCATTGCATTGTCAATTTCGTCACCAATTCCTGGCATGCCGAACGGCAAGCCTGCCGGTGTCCGGTGTGTGCAACTCAGCTTTGATAATCGTTGCCTCATTTATGACAAACCTGGAAAGCCGGTTGTATGTTCGAATCTTAGACCGTTGGAAGAGATGTGCGGACGAACATCCGAAGAAGCGCTTGCGTATCTGGAATTCCTTGAACAGTGTACCGCACCCTCCCTTAATCCCTTCCATTCCTTCGACTTCGCTCAGGACAGGCAAGGGAGGGGGAGTTTCGTCGTCCCTTGCGGGTGAGGGGCCGGATGAGAGGTCTTTTCGTGTCAATGCTATAAGAATATGGGTAGGGGCAATTCATGAATTGCCCTTACAGGTTGTAATATAATAGGGTTCTTGGATTTTTTAGACGGGCACGGCGAAATATATTTTGATCGGGCTCAACTACGGGAATAAATGATGCATGTTTCTGAAAAGTATTTAGAAGAATTCGTTACTGCCTGTCATCGGGTGGCATCGTACGGATTGGTGCGGAGCAGCAGCGGGAACTTGTCCTGTCGTATAAACAAAGAGTATATGCTCATTACTGCAACCCGCTCATGGATGGGAGAAATGAGCAAAGAGCAAATTGCAATTTGCCGGATTTCAGACGGCGCAGTCCTGAACGAAAAGAAACCTTCCGCTGAAAATGGTTTCCATTTCGGCATACTCCATGAGCGTTCCGATGTGAATGTCGTTTTGCACTTCCAGTCGCCGTATGCAACAACGGTTGCATGTAGCGGCAGGGATTACAATAATTTCTCTGTTATTCCCGAAATCCCATACTATCTTGGGCAGATTGCAACCGTACCATATTTGAATCCTGGATCGAACGAGCTTGCAAAGGAAGTTATCTCAGCCATGAAAAAACACGACCTCGTAATTTTGAAGAATCATGGACAGGTAACTGTTGGAAATAATTTTGACGAAGTGATTCAGAAAGCAACTTTCTTTGAACTGGCATGTGAAGTTATCCTCCATGCAGGCAATCAAATTCAATTTCTTTCTCCGAGTGCTATTGATTATCTTCGCAGTATGTATTTAAAATCCTAAACGTCAAATTAACCACAGATTAACCTGGCGCGGCCTCTGGCCGCAACCAAAAGGTGATTTTTGGTCTATTATAAGGTATAGTAGTGTCCTAGTAAATAATAATCAGACAATTTAGAGGACACTACTATGAAGTTGATGGAATTATACCGAGACAGGATCATG
>JACRII010000005.1 GCA_016235875.1 Planctomycetota bacterium | reverse complement strand
TCAAAGTAAAGACACTGCCGATCTTGATGATGGTTGGAAGAAAAGCCTTACAAATATCTTCAAGTTTTATACACCTATTGTAATTGGGTATGGAGGAAATGACGGCAGTCTTATGGGGTTTTTGGAGCAACTGGAATCCATCGAGGGTGGAATATTCTGGTGCTATAGAGAATCGGATGGACTACCAAATGAAAGAATAAAAAAATTGGTCATCAAACATAAGGGTTACTTGGTGCCTATAGAAGGTTTTGACGAAATGATGTTACAATTAAATAGTAAAAAAAACTATGGTTTTTTAGATGAAAAGATTAAGAAAATTGCAGAGCAGCGGGCGGAAAAATATAAGGGTCAAATAGAAAACATCCAACTCAGAGAAAAGAGCCAGGAAACAACTGTCGCTCTGGAAGACACAATAAAGAAACAACCAAGAGGTTGGTGGGCTATCGAGTTGCTGGCAAGGGCAGAAAAGGATATAGAGAAAAAAGAAAAGATATATGAAGGCGGAATAAGGGAGTTTCCTGAAAGTGTTCAATTATATGGTAATTACGCCATTTTTCTTAGTAAAGTGAGGAAGGACTATGACAAGTCGGAGGGATATTACAAGAAGGCGCTGGAATTAGACCCGAATTATGCGAATATTACAGGTAATTACGCCAATTTTCTTCATAACGTGAGGAAGGAATATGACAAGGCTGAGGGGTATTACAAGAAGGTGCTGGAATTAGACCCGAATCATGCGAATCATACAGGTAATTACGCCGGTTTTCTTAGTAAAGTGAGGAAGGACTATGACAGGGCGGAGGGGTATTACAAGAAGGCGCTGGAATTAGAGTCGAATAACGTGGCTACTATAGGTAATTACGCTGGTTTTCTCAGTAAAGTGAGGAAGGACTATGACAAGGCGGAGGAGTATTACAAGAAGGCGCTGGAATTAGAGTCGAATAACGTGGCTACTATAGGTAATTACGCCAATTTTCTTCATAACGTGAGGAAGGAATATGACAGGGCAGAGGACTATTACAAGAAGGCGTTGGAATTAGACCCTGATAACGCAAATCATACGGGTAATTACGCCCAGTTTTTTTTAATTAAGGGAGATAAAGAGAATGGAAAAAAGTATATAAACAAGGCATTTACTTTTAATATAGATGATAAAGACCTTCTTGTAGAATTGTGGTTCTACCGTTATGCACACTTTCCTGAGTGGTATGAAGAAGGGTATAAAAGACTCCTTGAATTAGTAAAGAATGGGGCACGTTCTATTGGGTGGAATCTGAAACCTAACATAGAACAGGCGAAGAAGGATGGACACCCACATATAGATTTACTTTATAAGTTCGACAAAATAATCACAGAAGACGCACCGATAGACATACTTGATAAATAAATTAAGTTTTTTCCTCCTATCGCTGCGGTTCAATAATAACCTTAACAGATTCACCTGCACCAGCGACCATTTTGAATCCCAATGAAATTTCGGCAAGACTTAATCTGTGTGTTATCAATTCCTTTACCTTTACCCTGCCCGCACGTATCAATTCAATAGACCTTGCAGTGTCGTCAGGCGGGCCGGCATAGGACATAATAACGGAGTTGCAGTTGCGCCAGAGATCCCAGAGGTTCATTGGAGTTGCAACGTTTGGTTCTGTTGGGGCAAAGAAGAGAATCGTTCCCCCCCGATCAACGGTATTAAACGCCTGTTGGACGGCAGGAGTTGCCCCCGTACAAACAATCACAATATCAGCCAGACGTCCGTTGTTGTTTTTGCGCAGATAATCGGGCACGTTTTCTTTGGCATATATCGCAAAATCTGCCCCGGCCTGCCTTGCTATCTTCAAACGGTATTCACTGATATCAACTGCAAATATGTTTCCTGCGCCCAGTGCACGGGCAAGCTGGATATGGAGTAATCCGGAAATACCGCTGCCAATAACAAGAACGCTGTGTCCCGGTTGCAGACCCGCCTTCCGCTGGCCAAGCAATGTACAAGCCAGTGGTTCAGCAAAAGTACCCTCTTCATATGAGACTTCTTCGGGCAGGATAAACGTGCCCCGGTCAACGTTAATTTGAGGGATGCGGGTGTATTCTGAAAAACCGCCGGGAGAGAAATTCGTAGTCCGCAGGGTTTCGCATACTGAATAATGGCCATTCAGGCAGTAGTGGCAGGTGTTACAGGGGACATGATGAGCAACGGTTACCCTGTCGCCTACCTTAAACCGCTTCACTCCTTCGCCTACCGAAACTATTTCTCCCGCGATTTCGTGTCCAAGCACAAGAGGCGCCTTTTTGATACGGTACCATTCCATGACGTCGCTTCCGCAGATACCGCTTGCCATTACCTTTACCAATAACTCACCTGTACCAACGTGAGGGGTTTGCATCTCTTCGATTCGTACGTCCCTGTTATTGTAATACATTGCCACGCGCATGGTATTCCGTCTCCTGAACCTATTTTGATTTTTTACTTTTCTCCGAATTATATATTTCACTTGCCTGCTTTACCGTTGCATTTTCATGGATGATGGCGTGCAACCCCTTGATCATGGCTACAGGATGTTCGTTCTGCCAGATATTCCTTCCAAGGTTCACGCCTATAGCGCCCTTTTGCATGCCGTCATGAACGAATTCAAATACCTCGACGTCTGAATTTGTCTTTGGACCGCCTGCCAAGACCACCGGCACGGGGCATCCATTTGTGACCTTGTCAAAGTTCTCGCACCAGTATGTCTTTACGACTTTGGCGCCCAATTCGGCTGCAATACGGCAGCAAAGCCCGAGGTAGCGGGCGTCCCGCTTTTCCAGTTCCCTTCCCACCGCCGTAACGGCCATTACAGGGATACCATACCTTTCTGCTTCATCAACCAGCTTTCCGAGGTTTGACAGTGTCTGGTGTTCATAATCACTGCCTATGAACACAGACATTCCTACTGCGGATGCATTCAACCTGATAACTTCTTCGATAGAGGTGGTAATGCTCTCGTTAGCCAGGTCTTTTCCCACCATGCTGGAACCACCAGAAACCCTGAGGATGATCGGTTTGCTATTTCCAGGATTTATGCACGAACGCAGTACACCACGAGTACAAAAGAGTGCATCAGCGTAATCGATAATCGGCTTAATCGTTTCGCCTGGCTTTTCCAGCTTTGAGGTAGGCCCTTGAAAGTACCCATGATCTATAGGCATAAACATACAACGACCATTCGGTTTAATGAGTTGAGACAAACGGTTCTTCATTCCCCAATCCACGGTTTTATTCCTCCTTTTAAAAATGTTAAAAATGCGTCTTTGTTTTTCTGGTCTGACAATTAGATATTCTTAATAAAGAAACCTATTATGAAATACCCTTCTGCGGGTTCGGGTTTGTAACCCGAATCCTACGTTTTATATTGTTGATTTCTCCATCGCTCGCACAGAGCGTTATTACCCAAGTCTTCCCCCTTTATCCCCCTCCGGAGGGGGATAAAGGGGGAAGAGTTTCAAACCGTTCGGCTGAGCTCACGACGAAGCCTGAACCCGCCGATAGGATTAGGGAAATAACCTGTCTTAAATGCCATCCCCATCTTTGTAATTTTTCATGAATACAGTCATTACTTCCGATTCTGCCTCAGAAACGTAATCATCCTCTTCGCTCGAAAGATTTAAATTATCTTCCAGTTTTTTAATACGCTGTTTAAGTTTGCGGTTTTCTTTTAACACAACCTTAAGAGCCTCGGCAATAGGGTCAGGCAATTGACCGTGATCCAGCATGACATCATGTTCTTTCTTTTTCTGTTCGATAATTCTGCCGGGTACTCCGACCACGGTTGCATGGGGAGGTACGTCTTTGACCACTACAGAACCTGAACCGATACGCACATAATCCCCAATGGTTATATTGCCCAATATACAGGCATTTGAACCCACGATGATCTTCTTTCCCAAGGTTGGATGTCTTTTCGTTTTTTCTGTAGTTGTACCACCCAGGACAACTCCCTTGTAAATAAGACACCCGTCTCCAATTACTGCTGTTTCGCCTATGACGACGCCCATACCGTGATCAATGAACACACCACGTCCTATTTCGGCAGCCGGGTGTATTTCAATGCCTGTCAGGAACCGATTGGCGTGGGAGATTAAACGTGCTGATAAGTTCCATCCTCTCTTCCGAAGATAATGGGATATTCGATGTAGCCACAGGGCGTGCACGCCCGGATAACATAAAATTACTTCCAATTTGCTCCTTGCAGCCGGGTCGTTTTGAAAGGCGGCATCAATGTCCTCCTTAATACGTTCAAACATCAAAATTCCTTAAACAAAACTGTGGATAGATACCTTTCGCCAGTATCCGGAAATACGACGACGATCAGCTTCCCTTTATTCTCTGGTCTTGCAGCTACCTGTAACGCCGCATACGCAGCGGCTCCGGAAGAAATACCCACCAGGATTCCTTCTTCGCGTGCTAATTGACGGGCTAATGCAAATGCCTGCTCATTTTTTACCGTAATAATTTCGTCGATTACCTTCATATTGAGAATATCAGGAATGAATCCCGCACCGATCCCCTGAATTTTGTGGGGTCCTGGTTTTCCGCCAGAGAGCACCGGTGAATCGGTAGGCTCAACAGCTACTACCTTCAGTGATGGTTTTCGTTTCTTAATGACCTCTCCAACGCCTGTAATTGTACCGCCCGTGCCTACTCCACCCACAAAGATGTCGATCTTACCATCGGTGTCGTTCCATACTTCTTCCGCTGTTGTTTTGCGGTGTATTTCCGGATTGGCCGGATTCTTGAATTGCTGCGGCATAAAAGAATTTGGAGTGTTTTTCTGCAATTCCTCCGCCTTATTCACTGCGCCCTTCATTCCTTCAGCCCCGGGTGTTAATACTATCTCTGCGCCAAATGCCTTCAGGAGCGCCCGTCGTTCTATACTCATGGTATCGGGCATCGTTAAAATCAGTTTATATCCTCTTGCAGCAGCCACAAAGGCTAATGCAATGCCGGTGTTACCGGATGTTGGTTCTATGAGTATCGTATCCTTTTTGATTAACCCTGCCTTTTCTGCAGTTTCAATCATTGCAATTCCTATGCGGTCCTTTACACTTGCCATAGGATTAAAGAATTCCATCTTTGCAACCACGGTGGATTCTAATCCCTTGGTGATGTTGTTTAATTTAACGAGTGGCGTATTACCAATGGTTTTTGTGATATCTTCGTATATCTTTGCCATATTTTCCTCTTGATTAAATTCTATAAAAGCAAATGTTTTAATTAAGGCCAGCTAGAAAGTAATTATAATATCATAGTTAAAACATATTTCTCAAGGAATTTTTAAAGGCTCAATTTCCCTTGACAAAGGAGAATTTGTATATAATATATAAAATTTTAATCTATCTTTGTTTATTGTAAATAATATATCGGTCTGAAAAATTTTTTGAGAATCGTGTTTATTTTGGAACATATATCTTATTATAGGTGTTAGTATGAACTACAAAAATATAGACGAACTTGCAAAACAGGTTGGTGGCTCATTGCGGCTTACGCAATTGATTATAAGTCGGGCGAGACAAATTATTAAAAAGACGCCTTTATTTGTAGAGACAAACACTGACGATCCTGTCCAGATTGCCTTTTTAGAGTTAATGCAAAAGAAGATCAAACTAAATGACGGGAACGAGCAACCCCCTCAAATTCAGAGTTCAAAAAATTAAAGCTTGTTGGAAAGCGCTGAAAATAGAGCTTACCGTTGATTGCGTAGTATTTTAAAATGTATAATTTTTAGGAGTAAATAGATACATTAAATATTTAGTGGTATTGTAGTTAGGCAAGAAATCCTGTAGGACTACACTCTAATTCACCTACCTAAAATATTACATCACAATCGCAAAACTTTAGTTCTGTATTTTTAAATTCATTGTTTGACTAACAGGCAATAACTAAGAATAAAATATCCTTATCGCAGGGTCAGATAAGGTAAGGGGAGAATAAAAAACTTGCTATGTAAAGAAGTATTACAAGAATATAAGGGGGATTTTCTCATATGATTAAAGTCGAACAATTGGCAAAACGTTATGCAGATGTGTTTGCTGTGGATCACATCTCTTTTGAGGTCAACCAAGGTGAAATTTTAGGCCTTTTGGGACCTAACGGAGCGGGTAAAACCACCACGATGCGTATTCTTACTTGTTATATGCCTGCCACATCAGGTACAGCTACAGTTGCCGGTTATGATGTTTTTCGTGACTCAATTAGCGTGCGGAAGCAAATAGGATATTTACCGGAAAATGTACCATTGTACCCTGAAATGCGAGTCAAAGAATATCTGACATTCCGTGCAAAATTGAAGAAGGTACCACATCGTGAACGCAAATTAAAGATTGATGAATGTATTGAAAAATGCAGGATTAAAGAAGTGCAAAATCAAATCATTGGTACACTTTCCAAAGGGTATCGCCAGAGGGTAGGTTTAGCTGATACCCTTGTTCACGATCCGAAAATACTGATCCTCGATGAGCCAACGATTGGACTCGATCCCAACCAGATACGACAGGTCAGGCAACTCATAAAGGAACTTGGAGAAAAACATACGATCCTCCTGTCTACTCATATACTTCCAGAGGTCGAAATGCTGTGCGGTCGGGTAATCATTATTAATAAAGGCAAAATAGTTGCTATGGATACTCCATCCAATTTGGAAAGTCAACTCAAGAGTGGAAGCAATATTGTATTAGAGGTGCGTGGTAATGGCGAAAAAATAAAGAATGCCTTGTCCAGTATAAAAGGTGTGAAAAAGGTTGTATGGCACGATAAGGGAGAAGTTAATAATTTTGCAGTAGAAGCGGAAAAAGGCATGGATATCAGAGAAGATATCTTTTCAAATATTGTAAAAAACAACGGAGTTATTCGAGAAATGAAGCAAATTGCCGTTACTTTAGAAGAAATATTCCATCAAATTACCACGCAAGAACAGGAGGTAATGACATAAATGACAAGCACTGGTACGATATTCCAAAGGGAAATTAACGCTTACTTCCTATCGCCAATCGCATACGTTATTATTGCGGTATTTATGGTCTTTTCCGGCTATTTTTTTTCTGTCATGCTTGGTTTGACTCAAGAGGCGACGTTGCGATACAGTCTGGCTTATACGCAATTTATCCTTTCCATTCTGACTCCTGTTATTACCATGAGATTATTCGCCGAAGAAAATAAAACAGGGACTATAGAACCTCTCATGACGGCGCCTGTGACAGATTTTGCAGTAGTGTTTGGAAAGTTTTTATCCGCCTGGGCGCTTTACAATATTATGATTGCCCCAACTGCTTTTTATATCATATTCCTGGCATGGGTTGGTTCTCCCGATTATGGCGCTATTATTTCCAGTTACATTGGGTTGATTCTCATGGGCGGACTCTTCGTGGCTATTGGGTTACTGGTGTCTGCCGCTACCAAAAATCAAATTGTTGCTGCCGTCATCGGTATCGTTGCGCTCCTCATACTGCTGGTGATTGGTTTGGCTAGTACCGGGAATGAGGGGTGGTTTTATAGTTGTCTGAGCTATCTTGGCACCTATGACCACTGGGATACATTTACAAAAGGGTTAATAGATACAAGAGACGTTGTTTACTACAGCAGTTTTACTGCTTTACTTATATTTGTAGCTGTGCGTATAGTTGAGAGCAGGAGATGGAGATGAACACTTTGAATAATAAAAAGAAGAACGATTGGCTTGATCAGTTTGGCGGATATATTATCCTGGCTGGTATTATTACTGTTGTGGCTGGTTTTGGCGTGTCAAGAATCCTCAATGCATGGGGACTGGCTTCTCTTATTCCGGTTGGGGTTGGTGGAGGTATTATCATTGGATTTACCACAGCCAAGGCTATCAGGAACAAATGGTTCTCATCCGAGGCGTCGAAAAGAAAGGCGCTTGTCGGTACAAATGTTGCGATAATGTCCATCTTTGCTGCCGGCATCTTTGCAATTGTGGGGTTTTTGAATAATCGGCATTATGAGCGTTTCGATCTTACCGTTACGGGGAAATATTCCCTTTCGCAAAAAACCAAAAATATATTAAAGAATCTTGATAAACCCGTTGTCATTACCACCTTGTTTAATCCAGGAGAGATGTTTTATGAACAAATTGTGGATATCCTGAAGGAATATTCCTATCATTCGGATAAAATTAAGGTGGAAAGTATTGATCCGTTGAGAAACCGCA
The DNA here is from genome assembly GCA_016235875.1 of Planctomycetota bacterium. GTDB lineage: Bacteria > Planctomycetota > Brocadiia > Brocadiales > Brocadiaceae > Wunengus. The sequence goes on along the minus strand of JACRII010000005.1, from coordinate 8,491 downwards.
CCAGGGTTGAGGAGCTGGCTAAACACCTTGCGATTGATGCGCTTCAGTTAAACACCGTGGTGTTCGAATGCGGCGAACACAGCAAACATGTACAACAGAATGAAGTTATAGAAAAACAGTATCCATTCAAGTTTAAAGGTGAAGAAGCATTCACAGAAGCGATTCTTAACGTCACCCAGGAAAAACAAACGGCTATCTACTTCGTTACGGGGCATGGTGAACGGCAGTTTGAAGATTACGACCGCGGAGGTATCTCTGGAATTGCCAATGCCCTTAAGCGGGATAACTGTCGCATAGCCCCTCTTGATATTTTAAACACCAAAAAAGTTCCGGATGACTGCGATGTATTGGTTGTCGCAGGACCGACGAAGGCATACCTGACAGAAGAATTAAACTTTATTCGTAACTATCTTGAAAACAGGGGCAAACTATTGCTTATGCTTGAACCTGCCGTTACTCCAAATACTCCAACGGGGTTTAAGACGCTTCTGGGAGAATACGGTATCGTGGTGCGTGATGATGTCGTTGTGTACAACAAGGTGAATATGCCTCTCTTTGGCATTCAAACCGTAGCTGAAATCTATGTGGGTAAGGACGAATATGCCGAATTTAAGATTACCGACGGCCTAAAAAGCTTTAATACCATTCTTTTAGGCGCATGTTCTGTTAATTCGACTCCTCCTAACGACCAGATGCCTTATCAGGCCGCTGTGTTGATAAATGCGCCTGAAGGATCCTGGGGAGAAACCGATGTTGCAAATTTACGGCAAAAAAAACCAGAACTTAACGTAGACGTTGATTTGCAAGGCCCTGTCTCTCTTGCCGTGGCTTCGCAGGTAAAAGAATTGCCCAAAGCTGTCACTCAGTCACATCCTGGCATGGCAAACGATCCGGATGCTAAACCACAAGGCGCACGATTAGTTGTGTTCGGAGATGTGGATTTTGCGTCCAATGAATATATTGAAAATCCAGGAAATGCCGATTTGTTCCGGAATTCCGTTAATTGGCTGGCAAAAAAAGAAGCTCAATTGGGCATTTCTGCCAAGCCGCCTGATTTACGCAAGGCAACAATTAACCCGCTCCAGATGAAGGTTATCTTCTGGGTTTCTATTGCCGGCATCCCTGTGGTACCAATAGTCATTGGCAGTCTCGTCTGGTGGAAGAGGCGTCGTTAAATCTGGATACATTACACGGTGAAGGTTTACTGCCATTTCAATTTCATGATTTCTACGTCGGAGGAAAGAATTAAGCTATGAAACTCAAAACTACCATAATCCTTTTAATTGTAGCCGCTATTGGTATTTCGTACGTTTTCCTTTACGAGAGAAAGCAACTGCCGCAGGAAGAATGGGAAAGACTGCAAAAAAAAGTAATACCTGATTTCAAGTCATCTCTGATCAAAAAGATCGAATTGAATAACGAAAGTGGAAAAATCGTTTTGGAGAAAAGTGGAGATGACTACTGGTATATCATTGAACCACAGAGACTGCGCGCAGACAATTCCGAGGTAAACAGCATACTCTCGGAATTCGAATTTATGAATAAGGTGGGTTCCTTTAAGAAAGAAGGAGAAAAACCATTCGATCTTAAAGATTACGGGCTGGATGTTCCCAAAACTTTTATTACCATGTTCACCAATATTCCAGCGAAAACTGACAAAATACAGGTAACAGGACCGAGAGATAAATACACGGTATTTGTGGGTCAAAAACTTGCCGCAGGCGATAATGTATACCTTAAGCTTGATGCGAGTGATGAGGTTGTTGTTGTGCCGGGGACTCTTCATAGTAAAGCCAATAAAGGCGTACTGGATTTGAGGAGTAAATGGGTATTTACCTTTGACAAGGAAGCAGTAGACAGTCTGCAGATTAAAACAAAAGAATACAATGTGGTTTGTAATAGAAAGGGAGTTTTCTGGAGACTTATTGAACCCATTAATGACCTTGCAGACCTTGAAAAAATCAAGGAAATTATTGGTAAACTAAAAAACTTACAGATTGATAGCGCAGATTTCCTCCCAGAAACATCCGATTTGGCTAAATATGGTCTGGATAATCCACGGTATACCGTTACGATTAATGAAAAAGGGGTCAGTCAATCGGTTATGTTTGGTCATTCTTTAGATAATAAGGTTTATGTTAAGCGAACAGACGAACCGACAATCTTCTTCCTTAAAGATCCGATCCTTGTAGACCTGAGTAAAAAACCAAACGATTTAAGGGACAAGAAAGTAGTTAGATTTGAAGCTATTGGGACCTATGGCATAAACAAGCTGGAAATCAAGACACCGACGGACTTAGTTGCTATCGAAAAATCCTTAGAACTGGATTGGAAGATTACAAAACCAATTAATATTTATGCAGACCAGGATACTGTTAAGAACTTCATTGAGAAAATCAAAGTGCTTGAAATTGAGGATTTCGTTTCGGATAAGCCAACCGACTTGTCTGCGTATGGTTTAAAAGACCCTGTCTTTGAGATTTCTGTTACAAAAGAGGAGGACAAGGAATTAGCCAAGTTTTATGTTGGTAATAAGTTGCCCGACGGTGCCAAGTGTTATGTAAAACGTGTAGGAGAAGAACCTGTATATACCGTTCCTACGGCTGAATTTTATGATAAGATAGAAAATGTACTTTTGACTTTCCGTGACAGGCTGGTGATTGATTTTGACAAAGATTTGGCAAAAAAACTGGTCATCGAAAAACCAGACCGCACCTTCGTCTGTGATGTGACCAATAAAAAAGATGAGGAAGGGCAAATTCAATGGGAACTCTCAAAGCCTGTCCAAACGATAGCCGATGCGAATGTGATTAACCAGATTATATGGGACTTGTCCTTTTTTAAGGCAGAAAACTACGTTACAAAGGCGCCAAAGGACCTTAAAGCCTTTGGGTTGGACGATCCCGGGATCAAGGTTTCTGTGACATACGAGAAGGTTGCAGAACAACCGTCTGAAAAATCTGATAAGCAGAAAGAAGAAAAACCAGAGCATCTCGTGAAGGAAAAAGAGCCTTTGGAAAAAACAGTTGAAACGAGGACTTTGCTCATCGGCAAGAAGACCATGGAAGGAGATAAAGTAAATTCTTATTGTATGATGAGTGATAGCGATCTTGTATTTGAACTTTCCTGGCCTAAAATTAGAAACTTTGATGCGGAACTGGTACCCACCAGAATATCACATTTTGAACGATCGGATGTAAGAAAGCTCGTTCTGGGCTATGCGGATAGAAGTATCCAGTTAGATAAAGTAAACTATGTATGGAAGATAAAAAATTGTGAAAAAGAACCACAAGGCAGAGAAGTAGACTACTTTATCCGTAATCTCGATGAGTTAAAAGGCAGCTACATTGAACAATATAAGGCAACTAACCTGACACAATTTTCTTTGGACAAGCCTCAACTCATTATTACTGCCAGTTTGGAAAACGGCGATGCAGTGCTTTACGTAGGTAAGAAAAAAGATGCACACAGTTATTATGTAAAAAACAAAGACTCAGATTATATCTACGTCGTTGACAATGAATCGATTTCCAAACTTATGAAAAAAGAAGAGGACTTTATCACGGTTGTTACTGAAACTGCTGTACCCGAAGCGCCTGTTGATGCAGCAAAGAGTCCTGTTGGAGAAAAACCGTTGGGTGCGAGTCCACATGGAAAACCGCCAGGCAGCTCACCGCATGGTGGATTACATTAAAAACCAGATAAAATAAATTATAAAATCCCATATAATTTGATTAAGGGCAGGGAAGATTAGGTGGCACGGACAAACAAGTTTGTCCGTGCCCCAATACTTAAAAGTATATGAAAAAGCCCAATCAAGCATTTGTCCCATACGAGAACCTGAGAATCCTCCTTTAAATGGTATGTTAGAGGGGGATAAAGGTATTTTCCGAATGAAAAAATCTCACATCTTCTTATTATTTTCTGCCTTTCTTATTTGCATTCTTTTCCACCCCTATGTTAAAACACCCGCCATTGAGGCCGGTTCTAACCGCAGGACACCCACTGTTATAGCTGTTGAGAAAGCATGGCCTGCTGTAGCCAATATAAGTACAGAGAGACTCATTACTCAACGACAGGTAGACCCTTTTTTTGGATCCAGGAGTGAACTCTTTGACCAATTTTTCAATGATTTTTTTGGCCAGAATCAAAAGCAAATGGTCGAAAGGCCGTTAGGTTCCGGTGTTATTATTGATGAAGATGGTTACATTGTCACAAACGAACATGTCGTGAGTCGTGCATCTAAAGTCAAGGTAAGATTATCAGATGGTAAGGATTTTGAGGCAACCATAATTAGTTCCGACCCTATCAGTGACCTGGCGGTATTAAAAATTAACTCACCGACACCTCTTCCTTACGTTAAGATGGGTACATCCAAGGATCTCATGATTGGTGAAACTGTTGTAGCATTGGGAAATCCATTTGGCCTGGAAAATTCTGTTACGACTGGCGTGTTAAGCGCAAAGAACCGCACCATGACGTTTAATAGTCAATACGGAGATATCAAGTATGACGGCCTTATTCAAACAGATGCATTGATAAATCCTGGGAACAGCGGTGGCCCACTTATCAATATAGATGGAGAACTTATCGGCATTAATGCCGCAATAGTAAATCAGGCGCAGGGAATCGGATTCGCCATTCCTGTCGATAAGGTAAGACAAACCCTTGTAAAACTCTTCAATTTTAGAGAACTCAACAAGATATGGTTCGGCGCGCAGGTCGAGGAACAGGCTGACGTTTCAAAGGGGATTATGGTTTCATCGGTTGAACCAGAGAGTCCCGCTTATAAAGCGCAGATCAAGGCCGGCGATTATATCACGAAAATAGATTTAAAGGAGATTCGTGATATACTTGATTTTGAAAAATACATACTGGAAAAAAATGCAGGGGATAAACTTTATATAACCATTAATCGTGGTGGACGTGAACTTAAGGTAGAGGTTAAACTTGAAAAAGCGCCGCTCGCTTCCGTAGAGAAGCTTGCCCTGGAAAAATTAGGGTTGTATGTCCAGGATTTAACCCCACAGCTTGCAAAACAATTAAATTTGTGGTGGGTAAAGGGTGGTGTATTGATTTCCGGGATACAAAAAAACAGTCCAGCAGCCGAGGTCGGTATTAAAGAGGGCCATGTACTTGTGTATGTCGGCCAGTATCGAATCAATAATATTGAAGAACTTGGCGCCTTGCTTAAAATCATGCAAAAGGGAGATACCTGGGAGGTGGGCATCGTCTGGTCGGACAAATTTGGCGAGCATCAGGGCTACGCCAGGATAAAAATCCGTTAATATTGTTATCCAAAATCATTATCCCGTTCCTTTCCCGAACGAGTCGCTAAAGTCCCCAAAGTTGTGCATTTTTAAAGGCATTCCCTGTTAGTGAAATCTGGAACTGAGAAGTTCACAAAGAATATTAATGGTGGCAAAGTTGTCATTGCGAGGGTTTTGTCCGAAGCAATCCCCTCCCCTTGGGATTGCTTCGTCGTTCCTTCTCGCAATGACAAAAGAGAGGCTACTCATAAAGGCATGAGGTCTCTGCCGGCTATTTTAGCTCCCAGTTTCCACGACATCTTGGTTTGTCTCCTTTCCACCTTTGTTAATTCGGAATAGATCGCAATCGCATCATTTCCTGATTTGATACCTTTCGTTATTGACTCTGCGGCGAATAAACCCGTTGATAATGCACACGAAATCCCTTCACCAAAGGCATTGAGAAATCCCGCTGCTTCTCCCACCAGAAGAACCTTCCCTTTCCCTAAATAAAACCTGCCGGTTGTACACATGTCGTTACCCAGGCATCCGGTTTTCCTTATTAACTTTTTGACTTTTAAGCCAAAACTATTTTCGAGCATCTCGGTATATTCGCTCAGATAAGGATGTATCTTGGCGCCCTTTCTTGCCGCCGTGCCAAAGATTTGCAGTCCGTCCTTTACATTAAACCATGCATAAACCTCACCAAACCGTGATTCCAGGAAACCGTGATAAAAACAGGGGTCTAAATCGGAAGTGCCTTCGTAATAATTTTGATATGCCACAAACCATTTTGTGCCTTTTTCAAAATCTGGATCGATTTTTTCCCTGATTACCGACTTGCTGCCTTCCGCACTTACTAAGTATTTGCAGGTAATATGTATCGTTTCGTCATTACAGGTATCATGACATTCCAACATTATGTAGTTGCCATAATCTTTAAATCCTTTTAAGACGCAACAATCCTTTACTTCTGCCCCACAATTTTTAATAAGCCAGTAATCAAATTCAGAGCGCCATATGTTCGGCGCGCCGTTGCTATCCTTATTGAATGGCCAATCTGAAAAATGCTTATTATCAGACCAAAGTCTTACTCCTTTTAAAAATCTTGGTGAAACATAAGCCGATTCCGGAATCTTTCCAAAAAATTTTTCAGTTATATCCTGCGATTTCTTGAAGATAATTCCGGAACACATTTTGTATCTGGGTAGTTTCCTTTTCTCTAATACAAGGACTTCTAATCCTTCATTGACCAAGCCTTTGGCTGCAGCGGCTCCCGAAGGACCTGCGCCCACAATTACAACATCATAATTTCTTTTAAGGGTATTTCCCATTGACAGTGTGTTGGTTTTTTAGAAAAAAAGGTCTCTTGGATAATGATAAATATTGAAATTTTAACACAAATTGACTAATTACAACTTATTTACTATTGACTACATACGATATATTTATTAAAATAAGCGATTTTGTGTAAACATTTTATAATAAATAATTGTTATATCAAACAAATATTACATTTTTTAAATCTTAAACGGGAAGTAGATATGGATTATAAGATTGATCAGTTAACAAGCGAAAATCACGAAAATTACATAACAGAAGAAGACATTGCTGAAAGGGAAGTCTCCGAAGAAAGGGGAATAGAGAGGGATTACGATCCTGTTCGTATTTACCTGAAAGAGATGTCGACTTTGCCGCTATTATCCAGGGAAGAGGAACTCTATCTGGCGAAAAAGATAAAGGTTATGAGTCGGTTGCTCCACAGGAGGGTTTTGACGTTTGATTATGCTGTGGAAAACTACGTGCGTATTCTGGAGGATGTGGATAGTGAATCCGATCTTGTTCAATTTATTGAGACGGCAGTAAAAAAAGACCAAAGTAAAGATGAAATGATCGAGAAAATCCATAGCATGGCAGAGGAGATCAGAGACATACTTGAAGATAATTTGAGGGACTATGGAAAGATTAAGGGGAACAGTCCTGGTAATGTAAGATCCAGGATTTTTAGAAGGATATCATCCAGAAAAAGGAATGTAATCAGAAAACTTGAAGCTATGCATATTCGTACGGAAACAATTTTGCCTGTTATGAAACAACTATTGGATGTTTTGTCCGAAATAGTAAAATTTGAAAAACGATTTAAAGGTTCACATCAGAAGAGAGAAATTTTCAAGAGACTTTCGCACGATTTCAATGTAAATGAAACGAAAACTTTGTTCATGGTTCCCGTTGAAGAGCGGAAGAAGGCTATTCATGCGATCAATTTCATATACAATGAATATGACTCAGCTAGAAAACAATTTTCCGAAGGGAATCTGCGGTTAGTGGTAAGTATTGCAAAAAAGTACAGGAAACGCGGGATGACTTTTCACGATCTTATTCAAGAAGGGAATACCGGCCTGATGCGCGCTGTCGACAAATATGATTATCGTATGGGTTTTAAATTTAGTACGTATGCTACCTGGTGGATTAAGCAGGCGATTATCAGGGCGATCGATGACAAGGCAAGGACGGTGCGAATTCCCGTACATATGACGGACATAATCAATAAGACAGCCCATGTTTTAAAGAATGTTCAGTCTGGTCTCGATAGAAAGTCCCGTATAGAAGATATTGCAAAAGAGGCGAAAATTCCGGTCTCGGAGGTTTACCGTGTATATCGGATTGCATCTCAGCCTATATCATTAGAAAATCCGATTGGCGCTGATAGTGAGACAATGTTTGAAGATTTTGTTCAAGATAAAAAGGTGGAATCCCCCGTTTATGCTGCTCATCAATCATTGCTCAAGGAACAGTTGGAAAAGGTTTTAAATACCTTGAGTTTACGGGAACGCGAGGTACTTAAACTGCGTTTTGGTATGGGTGATGGATATACCCATACCCTGGAAGAGATTGGCAATAGGTTTAACATAACAAGAGAAAGAATACGGCAAATAGAGACCATTGCCCTTCGTAAACTTCAACATCCGCTGCGAAGCAGAAAACTTGAGGGATTTCTCGAAGGCGTAACGGTTAATTAAACGCCATGTGGGGGCGGGTTTCAAACCCGCTCCTACCTAATAGGTTGGTTTAAGAATGTGTGTCGTCAGTCTTTTACCTGATCAAAATACCATTTTTTTGCTGAAATGTCGTAGGAAATGAGGCAGGTAAGATTGTCGGTGGTAACCACGCAATACCGCTTCTTGAGTACGCCTTGAATAGTTTGATCCAGCCATTCATTTACCACTTCCTTCACGTTAAAT
>JACRII010000051.1 GCA_016235875.1 Planctomycetota bacterium | reverse complement strand
CCCAGACTTCTTGAGCCATTTACGCCTGTAACGGATGTGGAGAAGAAACGCTGGGCTGAAGCTGAGCAGAGAAAGCAGCACCGTATGCAAAGATTGAAGGAATTGCAGGCAATTGGACTGAAAGAATACTAATACCTGTTTTGGAACATTTGAATTTGTAATTTTGAGATTGTTTCGAATTTTGGACTTCGTCGTGAGCGCTCAGTCGAACGATTTCGTGCTTCGGACTTAGTGGTTTTTAATAAACAAAAACTCACTAACACAGTTTTGTGTGTTTGTAAGTTCAGGTTTTCGTCTCCTCTTCTTCCAGCTTGATGTCATAAGTATCCAGGATCGTTCCCTTGGCCTTTTCCAAATTTCCCAGGGATATCTCATAATCAATAATCGCCTTCGCCTCGTTACCCTCCGCAGTAGCTAAATCCTCCTGCGCACGCAGGATTTCGAGGCTGGTAGACCTTCCCACGCTGTACTTTTTTTCCTCCACCTCTAACCTTTTCTGCGCCAATTCCCTGGCCTTTCTCGTGGCATTAACTCTTTCAATATTGGTCATTACCTGGCGAACAGCTTCCCGGACTTCAACGACAATATCCAGTTCCTTTCTTTTGACATTTAAACTGGCCTGTTGTTTCTTAAGCTTCGACCTATTGTATTTACTTCTTGCCGACCTGTTTCCCAGGGGAATTTCTAGTGCAAGCGTAAAAAACTCTCCCTGGAATTCCTCTGAGAATGTAGAGTCGTTGACGTCTTCTATATCTTCCCCAAGGCCTGTGTAACGCATGCCGGCAGTGAAATCAAGCGCGGGATACAATTCGTTCTTTCGCCTCCTGGTCTGCATATCTGCGTTTTCTGTCTTGATCTGCAATTCCTGTAATTCGGGACGTTTCCCCATGGCTACTTTGAGGGTTTCTTTCAATTCGACCTTTTTCGGTATAAAGTCAGGCTTATCGGTTGGGACGACGGCTGCGTCAGAGATAATTTCGTTATCAGCGAAATTCATGATCTTTTTGAGTTCGTCCTCTTTATCCTTAACCGCATTTTCTGCGGAAATGATTGCCTCGACCCTCGACGCCACACCGGCTTCTGCATCAATGATCTCAATAGGAGCAAGGGTACCCGTCTCTACCTGTATCTTGTTCTTTTTCAACAAGTCTTCTGCACGTTCCTTGGATTTATTTGCCACCTTTAAATCCTCGATTGACTTAACAAGATTCCAATACGCTTCCTGAACAGAATTGGAAATTTCTAATGCTTTACTTTTGAATTGAGCTAAGGAAATCTTTTTGTTGTTTCTCGCAATAGAAATGAGACTCCTGTTATAAAACCAACCGGCGCCTTTTAACAAAGGCTGTGTAATCTTTGCCTCCACATAATTTTCATAGGCTGGATTGAGTAACCGAAAGGCGTTGGGATTCACATAATCCCTGAATAAATTGTATTCTAATGATACAGTTGCGCCTGTGGGAATCATCGACTGAATTACGGCATCGGCCGTCTTGCCCTGTTCAACAAAAGGGCTAATAGAGCTTGTTTCAAGACCGCCGACCAGTTTACTGTTTATGGGTGTTTCGTCATTTTCGATATTACCTTCTAATTTCAATGTGGGGTCGTATTTTGCCTTTTGTACGGTAATTTCATAATCTTTCATATTTGAAGTTAGCTTCGAAATCTCGATATCAAAATTATTGCGCAGGGCATAGACAATACTATCCTTCAAGCTCAGACTGAGAAACTTCAAGTTTGATCCCATTTCGATACTTGACGGAGGTGTTTGAGATGTTGCGGAAGGTGTCTGTCCCTTAGATTTACTCTTGCCGGCAAAGGAAATACCCCCCAGGTACAAAACCATGCATAAGGCAACCGGTAAATAGGCACTGATAACTATAAATTTTCTTTTATATGATGTTGTTATCGTCATGGAGGATATTTTCTAAATAACAGAACAACACAAGAAGAATATTTGGAACCACAGATCCCCGTTTTTCACGAGGACAAGTTTCGCAGATAAAGATTCTTAATGTCCTTTGATGAGCGCCATGGCCTCTGCGCGGGTCGCCGGGTTATCACGAAAGATGCCACGCACTACGGAGGTTTGCACTCTTGTGCCTGGCTTTTTGATACCCCTCATGGTCATACAGAGATGTTCGGCTTCAATAATAGCAAGCACCCCTTTGGGTTTTAACGCCTTCATGATGGATTCTGCAATGTCTGTGGTAAGTCTTTCCTGGACTTGCAGTCGCTTTGCCTCTATTTCAACAACCCTTGCCAGTTTGCTGATCCCCGTTACCCTGTTCCCCTGCGGAATGTAGGCTACGTGCGCAACACCGCTAAAAGGGAGGAGGTGATGCTCACACATTGAATAAAAGGGGATGTCTTTTAAGAGTACAATTTCATCGTACTTTTCAGATTTTAATACCTTGATTTCCGTGTGAGAATCCTGCCCGATACCTGCGTATATTTCTTCACACATATCGGCAACCCGTTCGGGTGTTTCCAAAAGGCCTTCACGTTTAGGATCGTCACCGATAGCCTCTAAAAACAAACGGACGGATTCTATAATCTTTTTTTTGTCTATCAAAATAAAACTCCTTTATAAAATATCTCGTAAAATCCGAAATTAGAATATCGAAATCCGAAGGCATTGGAGTCCACCCCCTAACCCCCGCCAGCGGGGGACAACACCCGCGCTACCCGCTCCGACTCGTTCAGGTTAGGACATTAGTCCATAATCATTCAGTATTTTACTTAATTTGCCCTCGTTTTCTTTCGTCATATCGCAAAGCGGTAAGCGCATCTCCCCGTTTATTCTCCCCAACAACTTCATGGCGGTTTTTACGGGAATCGGATTTGTTTCGATGAACATGCCCTTGCACAGCGGGAAAAGTTTGTGGTGGCATTTCCTGGCTGCCTCAAAATTACCATCCAGGCAATATCTGGTTAATGCGGCCGTATCCGCAGGGACAATATTTGCCACTACCGATATTACCCCTTTTCCACCTACTGACATAATAGGCAGGGTAAGCGAATCATCGCCTGAAAGGACTGTTATATTGCATAGTTGTAATATCTGGGTCGTTTGATCAATATTTCCGCTGGCCTCTTTCATCCCAACAATATTCTTAATTTCAGCAAGCCTTGCCACCGTCTCCGGTAAAATGGAAATACCCGTTCTGGACGGAACATTATATATTACAATCGGGATATCCACCTCTTCGGCTATGAGTTTGTAATGCCTGTAAAGCCCTTCAGGGGTAGGCTTATTGTAGTAAGGGGTAATAAGCAGGGCGCCGTCTGCCCCTGCTTTTTTGGCATGCCTTGTCAAACGGAGGGCCTCCGCCGTATTATTTGAGCCTGTTCCAGCCAGTACCTTTATCCTCCCGGCTACTATGCTGACAACCTCGCCGACCACCCGTTCGTGCTCTTCAAACGACAGGGTGGCGGATTCGCCCGTTGTACCACAAGGAACGATCCCGCTTGTTCCATTCTTTATGTGGAATTCAATAAGTTCTTTCAGCTTTTTATAGTCAACTTCTCCGCTTTTAAAGGGTGTTACTAATGCTACAAGGGAGCCCGTAAACATATTTATTCTCCTTTTATCCTTGAATATGCTTTTGTAAGTTATGTTTGAAAATCAACTCCTTCATTTCCGAAACGGCCTGCTGTATGCCTACAAAGACCGCTCGTGACACAATGCTGTGCCCGATATGCAATTCCCCGACATCAAGGGATTCCACAAGCAATCCAACGTTCTGATACGTCAGGCCGTGTCCTGCATTCACTTGTAATCCCAATTTTTGAGCTGCCTTTGCCCCGGTCTGTAACTTCTCAATCATTTTATCCCTGGTAGTCGTATCTTTTGCAGTCGCATAATTTCCTGTGTGCAACTCAACAAACTGTGCGCCAGCGTCCTTTGATGCGGCTATCTGATTTTCTTCCGGGTCGATGAAAAGACTGACCAGGATGCCGGCGTCTTTAAATCTTTTGACTGCATCCATAATTGTCTTTTTTTGGGATACAACGTCTAATCCGCCTTCTGTCGTAATCTCCTGCCTCTTTTCAGGCACAAGGGTAACCTGCTCCGGCTTTGTTTTCAAGGCAATATCAACTATCTCCGGCGCTGTGGACATTTCGAGGTTCAGCTTGGTAAATATCGTTTCTCTGAGCAATCTGACATCACGATCCTGTATATGTCTTTGATCTTCTCTAAGGTGGACGGTGATAATATCTGCTCCTCCGAGGACTGCAAGCGAAGCTGCCGTCACAGGGTCAGGTTCAAATGTCTTTCTGGCCTGTCGTATCGTGGCAATATGGTCTATATTTACACCTAATTGTATCATTTTACCTCCAAAGAACGCATTTTTTCGCGGATGTCCAAACGTACTTCAGGTAATTTATCAACAAGTTCCACGTTTTTCGGTAAATCACATTTTATTGGTTGTTTGTAAGGTCCCGGCGGTTTTAATGAGGTAACATCAATATATAATACAACGTCTTCAGTATTGAGCTTATCCAATACAAGTTTGGGGCCTTTTACCCTTATATTGGCATATTCATCCTGTGGTTTGATTTCATAGGGATATTCCGCAGGTCTCATTACCTTGATCTTTATTTTCTCAAAGAATCGTGTATCTTGTTGTTCAACGATTTGTAACCAAACTTGCACGTCTTCGTTACACGTAACGGGCACAGAAACGTTTTTATCGCCTCGTTTTACGATTACTTTCTGGTCAATTCCAATCCTCCAGGGGAACGTACGGTTCTGGTCTATCGTAATTCCTCCAATATCGATTGGCACCGTATTAATAAAAGAAGCCTCTTTTAACATATTGAGAGGACCAACTACCTCGACTTCTCCCGGAAATACGAATTCATTTGAAATCGCATATCCGATGGCCGGCTCACCTTTCTTTTGTAAATTGACCTTTAATTTTTTCTGCTGTAATTTACCGAGTAATACATCGACTCTATCAGGATACACAGATACTAATTTAACGGCGCTCGGCAGGTTTATGTGTGCCCTTGTAATGGGGATTGTTTGTTTTACCTGATCTTCTATGCCTTCCGGCGATTCCTTGACGACGTACCGTGCCTGGATTTTCCGGTCCTTTATCATATCTTCAACGCTTTCGATTATACTTTGCGGCCCTCGCAGATGTACGGTTATCTCCTCAAAGCTCTGTTCGAGTACGGTAATACCTTCAGGAACAGAAACATTCAATTTGACCACTTCCGTGACATCTTCGGTCTGACGATTAATCGCATAGAGCCAGAGCGCCACCGCCATGACCAGGGCCATGAATTTCGTGAGGATATTGCCAGTAAAGATTTCCTTGATCACACCTGTTGGCTCCTTGGGATACTAAATCTTTCCGTGGAGAGTTCGTCGAGTATCTTTTTTAACCCTTTCTCGTCGATGTCCCGGTTCAACGCCCCCTTGAACCCGGTTGAGATAGTGCCTGTTTCTTCCGATACAATAATAACGATGGCATCGGTTTCTTCTGTCAGTCCAATACCAGCCCTATGGCGTGTCCCAAGGCTTTTTGACAGTTCCATATTCTCAGTAAGCGGGAGCAAACAACCCGCTGCAATCATTTTCTGCTCCTGAATAATAGCGGCTCCGTCATGCAAAGGGGAACCAGGCCAAAATACGGTACATATTAATTCGCTTGACACATCCGCATTTAATTTCGTTCCGGTTTCTATAAAGTTATCGAGGCCAACTTCTCGCTCTATCGCTATTAACGCACCAGTTTTGTTTTTGGACAAAGTTCCAACAGCCTTTATAATTTCATCAGTTACTTTGTATTCGGGCTTCAGAAACACCCGAAAGACAGGGTTTTGGCCAAGCCTTAACAAGGCGCGTCGAAATTCCGGTTGGAAAAGAATAATTATAGGAATAATAAATACAGGGACAAACTCTGTTATCAACCAGTTTATCGTATAGAGTTGTAATTTTCGCACAAAGAATAACACGCCTACGGAAATCAAGACTATAATGAACGCCAGCCCCCTTAAAATACTCGTTCCGCGGGTGCCCTGCATGATCCTTAATACAACATACACCACCATGAAGATAAGGAATATCTCACCCAGTGACCTGCCGACCATCCAGGCATTTACATTTTCGAATAATTCAAATATTCTTCCAAACATTAGCTATTCCCTATTGCATCACAAATCCCTACAACCTGGACGGCTTCACGCACGTCATGAACCCGCACAATGTGTGCACCATTTATAACTGCAACAGCAAGAGTTGCAAGCGTTCCGTTCAAACGTTCCTGAACTGAAAGCTTCAAAATAGCGCCAATAAACTGTTTTCGTGACGTACCAATGAGTATGGGAAATCCCATACTTTTGAACTCTCTCAACCTTTTTAGAATTTCCAGATTCTGGCGCAGCGTCTTACCAAAACCAATCCCCGGATCCAGGATAATTTTATCTTCATCTATTCCGGCTTTGACTGCGCGAGAAACGGATTTTTGCAAATATGATAGTATTTCTGACATTACATTTTTACGAATCGGGTATTTCTGCATGGTTCTTGGTTTGCCCTTTTTGTGCATTATGATGACAGGCGCTTTTGCCTCTGCGGCGACCTTTGCCATATGTTTATCCATAAGCAATCCGCCAATGTCATTTATAATCGAAGCCCCAGCATCAATGGCCTTTTCTGCGACGCTTGCCTTATAGGTGTCAATGGAAATAGGTTTCCGGGTCTGTTTCGATAACATTTTTATAAGAGGGATTACCCTTTTTAATTCTTCAGCTTCTGATATTGGATATGCGCCTGGTCTCGTGGATTCACCGCCGACATCAATGATATCAGCCCCTTCTTCTATCATTTTTAACGCATGATTAACGGCGTTTTCCGCTGTAGTATATCGTTTGCCATCATAGAACGAATCAGGGGTTACGTTGAGTATCCCCATGACGTGTGTTCTCCTGCCAAGATGCAATTTACCATGTGGATACGCTACATCAAATAGTTCTCTTTTAAAATTATCATTTTGAATCTCACATTGTATTCCCTCTGAACGACTATACCCAACCACTTGCGGACTGTTTTCAACAACTTCTCGCATTGTCACCAATCCTCTTCCATCGCTTCCACAATACTTTGAGCCACTCTTACAAACGCTTCATTACTGGCAGAACTAAGCGTCTCATTTCTCCGAACAATAAATTCCGTGGGTTTTTTGATATTTTTCCGTTCAACAATTGTCCTTCCCGTTCGCTTATCAACCCATCGAATATCAACTCCAATGGAAACCCGGCTTTCAACGAGATTATCCTTCGTATCTTCAATGATTGCATTTTCATTGACGCTGGAAATCTTTCCAAACAAGATGGAATCGGCCTCATCTTTATCAACAATGCTCAGGCGCGTCCTTAATAATATTTGGTCTCGTACGGCCTTGGTAAGATCAAATTCATATCCTCTGCGAAAGGTATTATTGTCAAAAATCGGCACATAAATACTCCGAACATTGGAACGGAGCAGTGATTTAGAACTATAACCGCAACTTCCCAGTGAAATAAAAAGTAATGACAAAACGATATAGGAAAGAACTGTCGTTAAATTGGGTCTCCTTCGGCGACTACTCAAGTTTGAATAATCCCTCCCTTGATGGGAGGGACAAAGGGAGGGTGCGCAACTTTTTTCTTTCACCCCCACCTTAACCTCCCCCATCAAGGGGGAGGAACTATATTGAGAATTTCTGAACTTACATTTACGGTTGTATATACGGGCTGCGAGATGTCTGAAAAAATATTTTTTCATGGTTATTGTACCTTTTCCATTTCTTATTTTATTGCCTCAATCATTCTCAGGAATTCCAATCTTTCATTAGCCCGCTCCGCCCATATAGTACCGGGGAAATCAGTCTTAACGTACTCAAAATACATAGCGGCAGCAGAAGGGGTTTTGCGTCTGAGATAAAACTCACCGATATTGAATTCCCGTTCTGCCTCAATAATTCTTATTTCTTCGATCAATCTTTTCGCATCCTCCACATGGACGCCATTTGGGTTCGAGACTAAATATTCTTCAAAGCCCTCCCTCGCAGCGATCAGAAGTCCGTAGTTCCGTTCTTGTTGCTTTTCGTGATACACCTTCGTAAGGGGTATCTGGTACTGAACGTAGGGAACCCATTCATTTTTTGGATAATTTTCCAAAAATTTCTCATACGCATCAAGAGATTCTTCATATTGTTCAAGCTTAAAATAACAATCCGCTATTTTAATCTGTGCCTCAGGGGAAAGGGGACCCAGATGGTGCTTTTCTATGATCTTTTCGAAGACACTTATAGCCGCATTCTCATTGGTATCCATTTGGGCAATACCAAGTTGATACTCTCTTTCCAGTATTTCCGTTGTCCTTTTTGTGCCGGGATATTTTTGCAATGCCTTCTCATAAGCCTTTAAAGCCCTTTTGTAATCACCATTAAGAAAATATGCCCAACCGATATTTATTTGAGAAACTTCTGCATATTCAGAATGAGGGTCGGTATCAATAATCGCTTCGAATTCTTTTATTGCATTGACGTACTTTTGTTCCACAAGAAGAGATAGCGCATATTTGTAACGTTGTTCCAGCGTAGTCACGGCAGTGGACGGGGAATCCATCCAACCCGTTTCCTTATTCCACACCCATTTAGCGTAAGAGGGTGTTGCCATCGCATAGACCATGAATAACACTGGAAGGGCGTATTTTAATTTTCTCATCTTATTCGTCCCCACTATATTATTAAAACTTGATGTATTTCCACGAGTTTAACTCCTTGTTGAGTATTGAAGAGATATAATATCTCAGCATCTTTTCTATTTCAATACAAATAGGTAATTGTATTTTTACGCGTTCCAATTTTTGCAAATTAAGGTCTGCTAATCGCCCTGCAATCAGCGAAACACCAGGAGAGACAGTAATTCCATTCCGATACTTTACCTGACATGTTTTACACAACACACCGCCTTCTTTTGCGTTAAAAAGCACTTTAGATATGTGTTGAATGTTTTTCTTGCAGTTTACACAATGCCTCCACTCAGGTAAATAACCAAGAATATGCAGCATTTTTATCTCAAAGACCAATAATCGTATTGTAGCATCTGTATCTGTCGATATCCCCATGAGCGTATTTAAGAAGATGTCAAACAGTTGTTCGCACGGGTCGTTTTCTTCCGTAAACTCGTTTACAAGTTCGGCTGTATAGGAAGCCTTATAGTATTTATCCAGATTGCTTCGGAGTAGGGGGTAATTCTCCTGTAAAATCGCCTCCGTAAGGGTATGAAGCTGAGTATGTTCTTTCTTAATAAAGAGAATCTGATAGTACGTTAAAAGGTCGACTGCTTTTGAACTGTGCCTTCCGGATGCGCGCTTAAACCCTTTAGCAATGGTATGAATCTTCCCGAAGTCACGGGTGTAAAAAGTAATTATTTGACTGGAATCACTATAATCTGTCCTTCTCAGTGCAATTGCTTCTGTTTTGAAGACAGACATATCATGTACGGAAACGTTGATTAATGAGGTACAGGGACTCGAAACCCAAGATCCGACAACAGTTCTCCTTCTCTTTGATGCATTTTCTTTGCTTCTCTCTTTTGCTTATCATTATAACCAAACAGGTGTAATAATCCATGAACCAGGTAGAGTGCAATTTCTCCTTCAACCGAGCAATCGTGCTTTTGTGCTAATTTCTTAGCCATTTCAACAGAGATGATAATTTCACCCGTTAGAGTATTTCCGCGTACAACCCCTTTTTTCCCGGCTGGTTTTTTTGTCCTTTCTTGACTCCCGCCCTTAATTCCTCTTTTATTAGAGGGGGATGCAATTTGGTCAAGGTTATACGACACTTTATCTTCATTGAGAGACGGTTCATGGTAAGCAAAAGTAATCACATCGGTTGCATAATTATGTCCCAGAAAGGTCTTATTAATTTCCTTTATCCGTTTGTTATCGGTAAAAACTACGTTGAGTTCTGCATCTTTTTTTTCGAATTTTAGGACGTTTCTTACGATTTTTTTTATACTATTTTTGTCAATCGGATAGTGTTTTTGCAGGTTTATAATTTCCAGTTTACAACTCATAGGCATCGACAATATCCTGTACCAGTTTGTGGCGGACGATGTCTACCTTGGTCAGGTACACGAACGAAATATTATTGATGTTCATTAACCTTTCCTGTACGTCAATCAGACCGGATATCTCTCCTGCCGACAAATCAACCTGTGTAATATCTCCTGTCACCACCACCTTTGATTTCATACCGAGTCTTGTTAGGAAAGTCTTCATTTGTTTTACCGTGCAGTTTTGCGCTTCATCCAGAATAATAAAGGCGTCATTCAAAGTCCTTCCACGCATATATGCAAGAGGGAGAATTTCTATCAGGTCACTTTCAAGATATTTTTTTACATGTGCAACATCCATCATGTCTGCTATGGCGTCGTAGAGCGGACGCAGATAGGGATTTACCTTTGCCTTGATGTCGCCCGGCAGATAACCAAGTTTTTCACCCGCCTCAACAGCCGGTCTTGCAAGTACAATCCTTCTGATACGACCGCTTTTGAGATACGAAAGCGCCATGGCAACGGCTAAATACGTCTTCCCCGTTCCTGCCGGACCTATACAAAAAACCAGATCATTTTTTTTGATCGCTTCCAGGTATTTCGTTTGCCCGTCTGTCTTTGGTTTTATAAAAATACCTTTTTGGAAGACATCGATAGCCTGGATGGATTCTTCCGTCGTTTCGTTCTTTGCATCGATAATGGCTTGTTCCACGTCTTCCAGGTCTAATCTTCCTGTAGAACGAACAATTTCCAGCAATTTGTTCAACACTTCCTTGCTCGTATCTACCCGTTCTTTCTCTCCTTCCAGTTTTAGTAATCCATGCCGTGCTACTAATTGTATTTGGAAGGCGTCCCTGACAAGCCGCAGATGTCGGTCGTGGCTGCCATACAAAATAGACGCCTCTGTGTCGTTTTCAAGAATAACGGTGTTTTGATACGTTGGGGGTTCTTGAAGATATTCTTTGTTCGCATGAAGTTTTTGGATTTTTACTTTTTGGTTCATATTAAATGAATTTAAAAATAACTAAGGAATAATATGCAACCGGCATACTGATCAATAAGCAATCGATAACGTCCAGTATCCCGCCAAAAGCGGGTACCAGGTTACTCGCATCCTTCACATTGGCATCCCTTTTCAGAAGCGATTCTGCCAGATCGCCCAACAGTGCTGAAAAACCCACGATTATTCCCAACAAGACTGACCACTTTAAACTGAATACCCTGGTCGCAGGAATCAGACTGAAAATTACTGCTATTAGGACGCTGAACGAAAGCGAGAAACACGCCCCCTCGATCGTCTTGTTCGGGCTAATAACCTTTGCTAATTTGTGTTTGCCGTATTTTCGGCCTAATAAATAACCACCTATGTCTCCAAACTTGGATACTAACAAGACCATAACGAGTATACACACACCATTATGAAGGTAACGGAGAGTAACGGCAAAGCTTAAAAGAAAGAATATATAGAAAATCCCAAATATGGTTACCGAGATGTTTTTTATGGCATCCTTTGTGCCGCGCCTAAAAGCCTGGATTAGCAAGAGCCAGAAGATAAGTGCAACAAAGATTTCCTGCCTCAAAAAATGGCAATCTACCGAAAAATTCTTGCGTACAGACAACCAATACGCTACAAACATCCATATACCGGTAACGATGCCGGATATACGAAATGGAGCGAACCCGTTCTTGCCGACAATATTGTAAAACTCATATAAACCAATGATGCCAGCTAATGTCGCCAAACATCCAAATCCTATATCCGTACCGATTACGAAATCAAGCGATAGAATGCCAAAAAACGTTGCGAACATGATAACGCCGAGTACGACTCTGGTTTGAAGTGTATTCACTCTCGTAGCCCGCCAAAACGTCGTTCCCGACGCGCATAATCTTTAAGCGCTTCTTCAAGATGCGCCTTTCTGAAGTCGGGCCAACAGACAGGAGTAACCCAAATTTCCGTATACGAAATTTCCCATAAGAGATAATTACTCACCCGCATATCACCGCCTGTCCTTATGAGCAAGTCAGGATCTGGCATATCACTCATATACAGATATTTTTTGAAGGTATCCTCTGTAATTTCACCCAAACTCAGCTTTCCATTTTTAACATTTTTAGCAATTTCTCTTGCCGCATCTACGATCTCAGTGCGCCCACCATAATTGAGCGCAAGACAGAGTACCATCCCGGTATTATTTTTGCTCCCCTCCATAGTAATGGCAAGTTCTCTTTGCACGTCTTCCGGAAGTTCGCTGATTCTGCCAATCGCCGTCAGGCGGATATTATTATCGTCAATCTCTTTCCGTTCCTTAACCAGGAAATCCTTAAGAAGCTTCATCAATAAATTGATTTCCCGCTGAGGCCTCTTCCAGTTTTCCTGAGAAAATGCGTACAGCGTAAGCTGCTTCAGGTGTTTCTTTGCGCACTCACGCGTTATTTCACGGACGGATTCGGCGCCCTCTCTGTGTCCCCGGAACCGTGCGAATCCCCTGCGTCTTGCCCATCGTCCATTCCCATCCATAATAATCGCAATATGCGAAGGTATATGCCCCTTTTCACTCATACGAGACTCACAACCTGACCTCGATCAGGACCGACAGAAAGCATCTCTACCTTGACGCCAAGAATCTTTTCAAGCGTATCGATATAATTTCTCGCATGGAGAGGAATATCCTTCACATTGCGTATCCCGGAGGTATCCTTCTGCCAGCCCTGCACTTCCTTGTATACCGGCTCGCATCCAGACCGTGCCGCTAAATCCATGGGGAATACATCGTACACCTTATCGCCGAATTTATACCCAATACATATCTTTATCGTTTTTTGTTCATCCAGCACATCCAGTTTCGTCAGGACAGCGACGTCCACGCCGTTTATCATGATGGCATGCTTTACGGCAACCGCATCAAACCACCCGCAGCGCCTGGGTCTTCCCGTGGTAGCGCCATACTCTCCCCCTTTTTTCCTTAAAAATTCACCCAGTTCATCATTCAGTTCTGTAGGAAAAGGACCGCTGCCAACGCGGGTCGTATAGGATTTCATTATACCAAGTACTTTGTGAATGTGCTTGGGGGAAATACCCACCCCAATCGTTGCGCCGCCGGCAGTAACAGACGACGAAGTAATAAAGGGATATGTGCCAAAATCCACGTCAAGCATCGAACCCTGAGCGCCTTCGAATAATATCTTCTTTTTGCCTTTTATGGCCTCATCCATGAATACCACCGTGTTACACACGTAAGGCTTTATCTGCTCTGCATACCCGCAATACTCGTCATAAATATCCTTCCATGATAATTCGTCGGCGTTAAACACACGCACAAATATCTTATTTTTTTCCTCTACGATTTTTTTAAGCCTCTGTTTGAAGTGCTCAGGATGGAAAAGGTCAGCTACCCGTATACCGCTGCGAGCCATTTTATCGGTGTAGCACGGGCCGATCCCCCTGCGTGTCGTGCCAATCTTTTCATCGCCTTTTTCAGACTCGGAAAGTTCGTCTAATTTTTTATGATAGGGAAATACAAGATGTGCTATCTCGCTGATGCGGAGGTTGTTTCCAACTTCAATATTTTTCGCCCGTAACTCATCGATTTCTTCCAGTAACTGGCGGGGATCGAGGACTACTCCGCTGCCGATGACGCAGTATTTGTTTTTTCTGAGGATTCCAGAAGGAATGAGATGTAATACAAATTTTTCATTGTTTACGACGACCGTATGACCTGCATTACTACCCCCCTGGTATCTGACAATTATATCGAACGATTCCGTGAGAATATCAACAATCTTACCTTTGCCCTCGTCACCCCATTGCAAACCGACAAGGCAGGCATTCAAGCCCGTATTTGAATATTCCATAAAATTTGGCAAAACCCTCCGAATTCATTGAGAAATAAGCTTTTACAAAATTATAAAAAACAGGGTAATGAATGTCAAGGGAATACGGTTTTACGGTTTGAAGCGCTGTGGGATTATGGGTTTGCACATCTTAACCAATACTACTTTTGCTATACAAGTCTGGGAGAAAGAGTTTGACAAATTTTCTAAAAGGCTTTACCTTCCAAACCGTCTCTATCAGAGAAACTCCTTTTAGAACGAAAAGGCGAGTTCAAATAATGCCAAAAGAGCCGTATATCTTTGACAGCCATGTCCGGTTGAAGTTCTTTCAGAAAGATGTAAACTAAGAACCACAATATTCGTATAGCCTTTTTCTCTCAAATCAGCCATCCTTTGACTTTTCTACCACAAAGTTCACGCTGTGGAGTTTCAATGTTATGTAATTGTAGCGCGAGATTTATCTCGCCTCTTGTCTCCCGCCTTTCTCAGGAGACGATCTCCGTGACCCCTGTGGCTTGTTTTACCAATCCCAATTTTTGGCTTGAGTATCAACCTTGACACCATACTATTATTTTGCTAGTATCCTCTCATTAAACTAGGCGGTCTTCGAAAGTAGCATATTACCCACAAAACACACAAAAGAAACGAAAGGGTTTTTCGCTATTCCCCGTTCCCCGTTTACACGGGGACAAGTTTCGCGTCTTTCGTGGGCAACCTGTCCTCGTGAAAACGGGGATTGAAATTTTTACTATAAATCTATGTATACCAGCCTCACAAATCAGCTTCCAACGTCCACTGCCGCACGCCAAAATGAGATTGTACCAGAACAGCAAACCATGCAGGCGAATCAGCCACCCCAAAGATTATATGCGGAAGTAGTCGTCAATATTCCCTTAAATAAGATATTCCATTACAATGTCCCCCCGCACTTAAGAGATAGCCTTATGACAGGTATGCGGGTAAAAATACCCTTTGGCAATAAAATAACCACAGGATTTTGTGTCGGATTTACGGATACCCCTTCCCCGTATCAAATAAAAGATATTATCAATGTCATTGACAAGACACCGCTGGCCGACGATGTTATGCTGAGAATCACAAAGTGGCTGTCATCCCATTATTACTGCGGATGGGGAGAGGCGATCAATGCCGTGATCCCGCCGGTTGCGCGCAGAAGCGTAAAGGAAAAGGAGGCGCTCTTCGTTACGCCTTGTGATGCCTTGACAAAACTTGACCAGCAAACCCTTTCGCAATTAAAAACACGTGCGCCAAAACAGGCGAAGGCGCTTGAAATTCTTAGGGAAAATTTTAAGGAAATAAGCGCCAAAGAACTCATACAGATTAGTGATTGCAAGATGCCCGGGCTTCGCCAGCTTGAAAAGAAAGGATTTCTTGCCATACAAAATAAGCCACAGCACGATGTTGATACACCTTGTGATTTTGGTCCATTGCAACAACATTTGACTTTTACCGAAGAGCAGCAAAACGCCTTCGATATCATTAACAAAAGGCTTGCGCAGCCCGATCCTGGCGTTATCTTACTTCACGGCATTACGGGCAGTGGAAAAACAGAGGTCTATCTTCAAACTATTGCGAAAGTGCTTGAGCATGGCCGTAAGGCTATATTCCTTGTTCCGGAAATATCTCTTACCTCACAGACAATTCAACGAATAAAGGCACGATTTAATAACGTGGCTATATTGCATAGTCACCTTCTGGGTACTTTCCACTATTCGCAGTGGAATGATATTAAAGAAGACAAGGTAGACATCGTCATTGGCGCGCGCTCTTCCATATTCGCACCTTTAAAAAACGTCGGGTTGGTCATCATCGATGAGGAACACGAGAACACCTACAAACAAGAGAATAGCCCTCGTTATAACGCACGTGATGTCGCAATCCTGAGGGCAACCTACGAAAACGCCATGGTCATATTGGGGACGGCTACCCCTTCCCTCGAAACATATTACAACACAATAACCGGACACTATGAAAAGATCATCCTTTCCAAAAGAATCGGTACTCAACAACTTCCTCCAATTGAGATTGTAGACATGAGCGAAGAGGTTCGCAAACGGAGAGGTCACCATATTATTTCTCAACGGCTGGCATATTACATGAATCAGGCGCTTTCACGGAATGAGCAGGTAATCCTGTTTTTGAATCGCAGGGGATTTGCGCCGTATCTTCACTGCAAACGGTGCGGATTCGTGTTAAAATGCCGGAAATGTGACATTCCCATGACCTTTCACAAAAAATTAAATACTACTTTATGTCATTACTGTCACGCAGAAGCTCCGCCCCTGGAATCGTGTCCGGACTGTATGGCAGGCAATATCAACTACCGCGGGTTTGGCACTGAAAAAATCGAGGACGAAATCACAGCCAAGTTTCCGCAATATAAAATTCTCCGGATGGACAGTGATACCATGAGGGCGCGCAACGCACACGAAAAGGCGCTGACCGCATTCGAACGGGGGGATGTTCAGATATTGCTCGGCACGCAAATGATTGCAAAGGGACTGGATTTTCCCAACGTTACCCTAGTTGGGGTAATTTCGGCGGATACGATACTGAACCTGCCTGATTTCCGGGCGAGTGAACGTACATTCCAACTCATCTCACAGGTTGCGGGACGTACGGGCAGAGGGACAAAGGGGGGTAGAGTAGTTGTGCAGTCGTTTAACCCCAGGCATTACAGCATCACGTATGCTGCCGCCCATGATTATGATGGATTTGCAAAAAAAGAACTGGAATACAGAAAACAATTAAATTATCCTCCTTTTGGTAAATTAGCCAGAATAGTCTTTCGTAGTCGAAAGGAAGATAAGGCCAGAGAAAAGTCTTCTGTCGTTGCAGAAAAATTAAAAGAAATCACAAAAACAAATGGGGGTAATCTGGAAATACTCGGACCGTCACCTGCACCCGTGACGAAGATTAATGATATGTTCAGGTGGCATCTTCTGATAAGGTCACAGAACCACAGCCACATTCATGATGCCCTCCAGAAGATTTCAGATATGTTGAAACCGTCAAAAAGTGTACAAGCAATAGTTGATGTTGATCCCTATATGATGCTATAATTAATTTTTATATAGAATAATATAGTGAGGAATTAAAATGCATAAAGTACAACATGAAAAATTCATCGTAGATGAAAATGGGAAGAAGAAAGCAGTTATTATAGAGTTTAAAGATTACAAAAAAATGTTGCACCTTTTAGAAGAAGCAAAGTGTATAAAAATTATTAATAAAGGGGAACAAGAATATTTACAAGGAAAGCTAAAACCAATTAAAACGCTTGCGGAACTTGACAAATAATGGCTATCAGTAAGATTTATCCCACTAATCACTTTGTTAAATCTTACAAGATGTTGTCAGAAAATATAAAAACTGTTGCTAAAAAAAGAGAAATAGTCTTCGTAAATAATCCTTTTGATAAACGGCTCAAAACCCATAAGCTTAAAGGCAAATTAAAGGATTACTGGTCATATTCGATAAACTATCAATATAGGATACTGTTTAGATTTCTAGATAAAGAAACGGTTATCTATCACGACATTGGGACTCATGAAATTTACAAATAACACAAGGCTGGTTCAATCTTGCAGATTG
>JACRII010000056.1 GCA_016235875.1 Planctomycetota bacterium | reverse complement strand
TCAAATACACACCCCTTGTAATTCCATGCTTCATACACATTACCACTCAGTGTTGTTGCCTTACTAAAGGCATCCAATGCCTCTGTATATTTTTTCAATGGGACAAGGGCAAGCCCTTTATTTATCCATAAACTAAAAATATCCGACTTTATACTTATCGCCTTGTCAAATACCTTCACGGCCTCTTCATAATTCTGAAGTTGAACTAAAGCAAGACCTTTATTACTCAGCGCCTCATATTTAATTTTTGCCTGGCGTGGAATATTCGCAGCTTCCTCATCGGTAATAATTTGTGCTACCTTATCAAAAGACTTTACAGCCTCCATAAACTTTCCCAACCGCAACAGTGCATATCCCTTGTTATTCCATACCTGCGGATAATCAGGTCTTAGCTTTGCAGCGCCATCAAAAACTTTTATAGCTTCTTCATACCTTCCTAACTGGAACAACGCACCTCCTTTATTCGTCATGGTTTCATAAGAATCAGGCTGAATCTGCAGCGCCCTTTCATAAGCCGCAACGGCCTCTGCATGCTTTCCGAGGCGAGCCAATGCCAACCCCTTATTCGTCCACGCCCCATAAGAATCTGGTTGTATCTCTATCGTTTTCTCGTATGCAGCAAGGGCATCTTCATGCCGGCCCAGGGCATCCAGGGCAAGTCCCTTCCCATTCCAGGCAGCATAGGAATCTGGTTTCAATTCAATCGCCTTATCAAAGGCATTAACGGCATCTTCGTGTCTCCCAAGATCTGCAAGGGTAAACCCCTTATCCGCCCAGGAGGCATGTTCTGTAGGTTTTATTTCAATGGCCTTATCATACGCATCAACGGCTTCCTTGTATTTGCGTATCCTTACAAAACAATTGCCCTTATTAATCCATGCCTCATAATATTTTGGATCAATCGCAATTGCCTTGTCGTATGCCTCTAATGCTTCATTTCGCCGATCGGGAATCTTTGCCAATGCCAGGCCTTTATTATTCCACGCCTCGTATGCATCTGGTTTTAACTTTATAATGCGATCGTAGGTTTCGACTGCCGCATCGACGTTCCCAATATGGTCAAGCACGTTCCCCTTATTATACAGTGCGGCAATATAATCGGATTTTATTTCCAGCGCCTTATCAAAGGCTTTGATTGCCTCTTCGTACCTGGCCGCATGATCCAAAGTCCTTCCCTTCATATACCAGGCTTCATAATAATCCGGTTTACTTTGGGTCGCCTTTTCAAATGAATTGACGGCCTCAACATATTTTCCCAAATAATCAAGCACAACCGCTTTATTGTACCAGACCTCAGAGGCATCCGGTTTTAACTGAATGGCGCGCTCATAGGCATCCAGCGCCTCCTGATACATCTGCTTGCGAACAAAGACGTTTCCTTCGTTTACTGCCGCCTCATAACCTTCCGCAGCGATTACCGTTCCTTTTAACCCAACGAGCGTTATAAAAACAATAATCTGTATAAGTACCCATCTTCTTATCATGGCTGCCTCCTTCCGCTTCAAGCGAAATATGGCTAGTAACCCACCCACAAATATCCCTTAACTGTATTTTACTTATTTAATCGTTA
Organism: Planctomycetota bacterium; assembly: GCA_016235875.1. Lineage (GTDB taxonomy): Bacteria > Planctomycetota > Brocadiia > Brocadiales > Brocadiaceae > Wunengus. The sequence continues at coordinate 1,616 of JACRII010000056.1, read as the reverse complement.
TGATATCGCCGTCTTCTAAAATATAGGGAGAATTGTTTCCGCGCCTTTCTGTCAGTCTCCCTGTATAGAGTATCGTTTCACCTTCCTGGAATTTTAATACCTTATCCTTTTTCGCCAGACCAACCTTTACCTCAACGTCTCCCCTTTCTTTTTGCATTATTCCTATTCGCAAACCAGATGCAACATTTATATTTTTATAAACAATTTGACCCATCCAGCTGACATACTTCCCCTTGTATTTCCCCCATGTTTCGTCCTTTTGTACCTCTGACAGATTACTCCCCTTACCAAACATATTGTCTAAATCCTCAAAAGTTTCCACCAGGAATATTTTTTTGGGTCCCTGGGAAACAGGCATTGTATAAGGATTAGCAACCAACTCACTTGCGTTTAATGGTTCGGGAGGCGCATTCTCATGTTTAAGTATGTCCCCATCCTCGAGTTTGTAAGGAAATACCCTTGTCACCCGCGAATCGAGCTTGCCCGTATAGGTAACGGTATTGCCATATTTCACATCAGAAAAATGGGATTTATTCTCGGCCTTTAGCTTTACCTCAATACTTGTATCGCCGTTCGTTACACCCAGCATCCATCCCGTTACCAGACCCCATCCAATATAATTTACCTTTCCACGCCATTTGACTCTTTTACCCACACATCGACTCCACAATGCCTCTTTTTGTTCTTCGGTTAAATCGCTTGCAACTCCAAGGATATTATTAAACTCTTCAAAATTCATGTTTATATAACCATCGGAAGTCTCCGTTATAACAACTCCATAATTCGATACAACAGTCCGCTCACCTGTAGCTACCTCCCTTGAAATATTTGCCGTTGGTTTTTCATCAATCTTCTCAACTTTCTCTCCGGCAATGGAAACAGCCTTTTTAACATCCGGATCTATCCCTTCATGAAATAAACGATCAAATTCCCTTTGATACTTCACCAACAACTTTGTTTCATCCGTAAAAATAGCGTTATCCCGGCTAAACTTTCCCACATGCTCATTCCAGTAATACGACCCGGTTGTCAGTAATTTACAATCAAAAATAGCAAAATTATTATGCATCATCCCCTTTTGAACCAATACCTTTATTACAAACGCCTTATTCTTGTCTTGATTTGATAATAATCCTTTCCTTAAAGCACGTTTTCTATCAACGACAATCCTGACACGAACGCCTCGTTCTTGAGCTTTAATAAGGGCGTTTAAAATATCCTTTGAGGTAATATCTAAAACTGCAACATCAACAGACTCCTTGCACCCCTCAATCGCACTCAGAATTTGCCCTTTTATCTCTGTGGGCGTAAAATACACCTCTGAGGAGAACGCCCTTTCCTGTATAAACAAAAATACACCCATCATTCCCAAAATCACAGATAGGTAGACCCTTTTCCAACTCATAATTTTCCTTTTCATAATGTCCTGATGGAACAAATACTCATTGGTTTTTGTTATGCTTGTCACGTTTTGCTATTTTATCAATGCTTTAGGGAGAATGCAAGCAATATAGAAGGATCATACACCTATTGATTTATATTGACAAAAAATTCTATCTGGCATAAAATGCAAAAACGTTAAGAATCTAAACTTTTATGTCGAAGGAGTGTTATAT
>JACRII010000004.1 GCA_016235875.1 Planctomycetota bacterium | reverse complement strand
GTATGGCTATTATTATTCGTGGGAAATTCTTAAGGGTACCGCCTTTAAGAAATGGTTCCATATCATGTTGGGTGTTATGCTTAACCTGTTTGGTACGGGGCTTATGTTCATCACCAATTCATGGGCAACATACATGATGAGCCCTGCGGGGGTTGCCCCTACAACTGGGAAGCTGCTTAGTTTGTATCATGCCATATATAATCCACTCTGGATGCCGGTAAATATCCATCGTTTGATTGCAAACGTGTGCTTTGGAGGTTTTGTGGTAGGTGCATATGCGGCGGTTAAGTTCTTAGGTTCAAAATCAGAAGAGGAGAGGGCACATTACGATTGGATGGGTTATGTCGGAAATTTTATAGGAGTTGGGGCGTTGATTCCCTTACCGTTTGCAGGATACTGGCTTGGGCGTGAAATTTACAGCTCCAGCCCTGTGATGGGTAATATTATGATGGGAGGCGCATTCTCCTGGACGTTTATTATTCAGGCCATCCTGATTGGCATGCTTTTTATCGGTGTGAATTATTATCTATGGCTTGGAATGGGTAGGATTCGGGGGTCTGAGCGATACACAAAATTTTTCAAATACCTTATCTTCGTTATATTCATGTGTTTTGCGGTCTGGTTGACGCCTCACAATCTGCCACTTAGTGGTGAAGAAAGGGCTATGATTGGCGAGCAGTACCATCCGTTTTCTAAGTATTTTGGCGTTATGGCTGCAAAAAATGCCGTGGTCAATTTGATAATTCTTGCCACGTTCTTTTCCTTCTTGATTTACCGGCGAAGTAATAAAGGGGAAATGGTGCCGTTTTCTGAACAGGGGAAATCCGGTAAGATTGGAATATTTTCTGCCGTGATCTTTTGTCTGCTGATGCTGGTTTCGTATGCGATTTCGCTCAATTTTGTGGAATTAGATGCCAACATAAAGGTTTTTGTGAAGCCAATCATACGTGCGCTTTATATCCAGTCATTTGCGATATGTTTAGCTGCATATTTAACCTTTAAAAATAAAGGGAAATTAGGGCAGGCTATGTTATTCGCAGTTACTGCGTGCATTGCGGTGCTTTACTTCTGGTATTATGGTTTCGAGGTTATGCAAAAGGCAAATCTGGTGTTGAGGTACTTGTCGGTAACACAGGTTTCAATTGTAATGAGTTGTCTGATTATGAACGCCATCATTGATGTTTTCATGTTCCGCAAGGCAAAGCTTGTAGGAGGGATTGAGTGGGGGAAGATGCCGGTGCGGTCTCAGTATGCGTTGCTTCTGTTGTGTGTAGTTATTGTTATTCTGATGGGATTGATGGGCTTCATACGATCCGGACTGAGAATGGACTGGCATATTTATGGCATTTTGCAAGATACTTCACAGTGGGCGTACACCCCATCCCTGGCATACATGGGCAGGATAGTAGGCTTGATTGTGGCGCTCTTCTTGGGTCTGGTAGCCTTTGTGTTTTGGCTGGCCGGTCTTGGTGATAAGAAAGAAAAAGCAAAAGAACATGAATATGGGGAAGTTTCTACAGACTATGAGGACTAGATTTGAATCAAGCTATAGCAGAAGTTGAATGCGGGCAATTGCAGAGATACGAATTGGGGAGAATGTTTAATCAGGTTAAAATCTCAAGATAGTGAAATGAAGGCATTGAAAACTTATGAATAAAAGCATGCTAAAAATTACGGCATTTGGAGTTGCAGTTATAGGATTCTATATCTATATCACGATGTATGTGGCTGGCCTTTCTGGTACGGGTGGCGGCGAGTCGGCTGTGGGGGTAAGTCCGGAGGCTGGTGAAAAGATATTTTGGGGTGACGGACAGTGCAGTACCTGCCACAAGATAGGTTCGAGCGGAAGCGCCACGAGAGGTCCTGATCAGGATGGCTTGTCAGGTAGAGCTGAAGAGCGGGCAAAAGAGTTGGGCTTGCCTTCGGGATTGGATTATCTGGTAGAATCCATTGTAGAGCCTGAAAAGTACATTGTGAAGGGGTATGATAAAATTATGCCCAAGGTGTTTGATCCCCCTATTATGTTGTCGAGAGAAAAGATATTGGCTGTTTTGGCATATCTTCAAACGTTAGGGGGAGAGCCTGACATTGGTGCTCTTATGAAGTATAAGGATAAAATACCAGAGGCGTCAAAGAAAAAGGTAAAACCGTGGCTACCACCGATGGTTGTTGATGCAAAAGAAGGTGAAAAGGTATTCTTTGATGAAACCCGCCCTGTTACCTGTGGAAAGTGTCACGTTGTGAATGGCAAGGGAAAGAAGGTTGGCCCGGAGCTTACGGGGATTGGCGCTATTCAGACACCTGAATATTTCCTTGAATCTATTCTTAAGCCGAGCGCCAAGATCGTAAAAGGGTATGAGACAATGTATGTGATAACTACTGACGGAATTCCCTATAATGGATTGATTAAGAGTGAAACCGAAGAAGAGATTATATTATTAAAAGAAGAAAGTGGCGAGATCGAAGAGGTTGCTATTGCTAAAAGCGATATCCAGGAAATGAAAAAACAGGATGTTTCGATTATGCCAGGAAATATTGGTGAGCTGTTAAGTGTGCAGGATTTTTACGGGATTGTATCCTTTTTACAGAGTTTGAAATAGGTCAATGACGATGTTGTTTATGCGAAGGAATCAATAGTTAGGAGTGTATTAATGGCTAAAAAACGCAGTAAATTTTTAATGATATGGGTAATCACTGCAGTTATCTGCTTGTTTTTGTTCCTTAAATATGCTTCCCCTAAAATATTTCAGGTGTTGATGGCGAAAGATCATACTATGCCTACGCCAAGCACCCTGATGATGTGGTATATGATTATGGGAATTTTAGCTGGCTTGGTGTATGCAACTACCAGTAATCAGAAATTTGCCGATTTTTTGGGCTTTTTATTACCCGGGGGTGGGCCAACAATAAAAATTTTATTACAAAAGGTATTGTTTATTGGTTTTCCTGTTATCGTCGGGTGGTTTGTGTATTCCTGGGCTATTCCGGGCGCTGCATCACCGGTGGAATTAAGGATTCAGCATCCTACCCTTCCGCAAGAGTTTGAAAAACTTGAGAATCCATTCCGTCAAACTGATGCTGAAACACAACGGAAGTGCATCGAAGAAGGAAAGATTCTGTTCCAAACCTATTGTCGTCCCTGTCATGGTTCAAAAGCGGATGGCAACGGACCGTTTTCAAATTCGTTCCGTCTGAGACCGATTAATTTTCAGGACCCAGGAACGATTGCAACGGTAGTAGACAACTATGTCTTTTGGCGTATTAAGGAAGGGGGGCCTGGTCTCCCGTCAGAGTCTACCCCTTGGGATTCTGCAATGCCGTCGTGGAAAGACGATTTAAAGGATGATGAAATCTGGAAGATTATTATGGGTGAATATGATACGGCTGGTGTTATGCCTCGGCAAAGGGAAAAGCTTGAATAATTATAGCGCTTGTGTAAAAGGGAGGCTTAGTTCTTAACTGTTAAAGGTGATTAATTTATCAACAGCAACGGATAGAAGAGCAAGTAAATACTATGATAAAAGCGTTTAAAAGTGTTTTGATTAGTTTGGGATTGATCGTATTAATGACAGGTGCTTTTGTGGGACGTTCTGAGGTCTCCGCGCAGACATCGCACTTGTTCAGAACTTATAAACATGAGGTACCGCAAAAGTTGTCTGAAACATCAGAAGCTATTGCAGAAGGAAAAAAGGTTTACGAAAAGCGGTGTTGGTATTGTCATGGAATCGAAGGCAAGGGCGATGGTCCTGCGTCGAAAACGATGTTTCCGAAACCCAGGAACTTTACGAGAAATGAGTATAAGGTTCGTTCTACTGCGGCTGGTTCAGTTCCTACAGACGAAGACCTTTTTAGAATTGTTACCAGCGGTATAGAAGGTACGGCCATGCCGTTCTGGAACACGATTTCGGAAACAGAACGATGGCAGGTAATTTATTATATCAAGACCTTTAATGAACAGTTTAAGAAAGACACTGCCCCGAAGGTTGTATCGGTAGGGTCGGTTGCCTCGACCCCGGATAGCATAAAAAGAGGGCAGGAGCTATTTAAGGAAGTGAAGTGTTATGAATGCCACGGCGAGGACGGCCGGGGAAACGGTCCTTTGACGGTGGCGTTGCAGACAGAATGGAATATGCCTTATAGGGCGAGAGATTTATCCAAGTCGTGGAATTTTAAGGGTGGTAATGCGACCGAAGATATTTATCGTACGATTTCAACTGGATTTAATGAGACCCCGATGGGGTCTTATTTAGAAAAACTTTCTGATGAAGATCGTTGGCATGTTGCTCACTATGTGAAAAGTTTATCGAAGGATATGGCGTCTGATGTGGTTGTAAAGGTAAAGTTGTCTGAGAGTGAACAATTACCGATAGAACCATTAGATGAGAACTGGGGTAAAGCCACGCCGGTAGAGGTTCCATTGGCAGGGCAAATCCTCGCAAGTCCCCGACATTGGGCGCCGTCAATTGATGCAGTTATGATCAGGGCTTTGTACAATAAGGATGAAATTGCCTTTTTGGTTGAATGGGATGATTCAACCAATAAACAAGAAGAAATTTTTCGAGATGCCATGTCCCTGCAGTTTCCAACAAAAATTCCGGAATCGTTAAAGAAACCATATTTTGCAATGGGAGATTCAAGCGGAGCGGTAAATCTGTGGAGTTGGAAGGCACATTGGAGCGAAGGATTTGGTTCGATTGCCTCCGGGGCACCTGAAACAGAGGCTGGTGCAGTGATTGAAATGAATGCAAAGGGATTTAAAAATATTGTAACACAGCCGCCGGAGAGCCAGAATGTGACAGGGAAGGGGATTTACCAAAATGGGCGGTGGAAGGTTGTTATGAAGAGAACCTTGAAGACGGAGGATGCAAAGGGAGATATTCAATTTGAAATTGGAAAGCTTATTCCTATTGCCTTTGCGGTCTGGGATGGTTCAAATAGCGACGTCGCCGGTCAAAAATCGGTTTCATCGTGGTATTACGTATCGCTTGAAAAACCGGTGCCCAAAACAGTTTTTGTTTATGTATTGATCGCAATTGTTATAGGTGCAAGTATTGAGATGTGGTTTGTTGCAAGATTACGCAGGTTTCCACCTAAATTAGAAGAAGGACAGTAAAAAAACAACATCTTGTTAAGGAGTTTTTAATGAGGTCAAGGTCGTTAGCTGGTTTTCAAAAAATTTTGCTTTTAATAGCCATTGTAGGTCTACCATGGATAGTTTTTATGAATGTTTCCTTTGGACAGGAAAGAAAAATCGATTCCATGTTTTTAGATTTAGATAAAAAATATCGTTTTCCGGAAGAATGGTCTATGCTGCCATTTGAACTCGAAGATCCTTATAAGAGAGTTAAAAACGGTCCTCCGTTGGCGAACGTTATCAATAAGGCTAATGTGGGGTGGATTTCCAGATGGATTGCCAACCCCAAAAAGGTAGTTTCAAATGCCAAAATGCCAAATCTTGGATTGGATTTTGAAGAGATTAAGGCCGTTATAGTTTTTTTGAGCAGTCTTAAAGAAAAAGAAGTACCACAGATTACATGGGACTCCTTTCTGTTAAAAAAAGAGGATGACCTGTCAGAGGATGAGTACGACAAGATGGATAAGATTTATAACAGCGGGAAAGGTGTGTGGGGGCGTGCGCGTTGTACCATCTGTCATCCGATAAAAGGTGTTGGAGGAAACGTAGGCGTAGGGCCGGATCTGGGTGAAATTACAACAAAGATTAACAGAAACTGGTTGTATGACTGGCTTGGTAATACCAAGACTCATTTTCCCGATACCATGATGGCACAATTCCGATTTACGGATAGTGATTTAAGAGGTATTGTTGAGTTCGTCATGCGTGATACTCAGTTTGTGCCAGAAGAAAAAGAAGAAGAGGAAGAGGGTGAGGCAAAGGAACCGAAAGCCGCTGAGCCTGAAGTTCAAATATTAACTGAAAAAGAATTTAATAATATCAGAAAAGATACCGCACTTGTTGAAAAAGGCAGGGATGTTGTTGAAAAGGCGAGATGTTTTGTGTGTCATGATATAAAAGGAATCACTGAACTCATGCCTGTGGTAGAGAAAAAACGCGATGGGTTGGCAGGGTTTGAAAAGCTTTTATACGAAATACGCTGTTTGAGCTGTCATCGTATACAGAATAAAGGCGGTACCTATGCACCCAATTTAACAATTACTGGCAGTAAGATTCATATGAGCTGGGAGAAGGAGTTTTTGCAAGCGCCTGATATTATCCGTCCGCTTAGTCAGCAAATGCCCAAGTTTAATTTAACGGAAGAAGATGCAAAAGCTGCGATAGAGTATATTGAAAAGAATCTTCATACAAAAGAGCCACTTTCTAACCCATTTGAGGGTGGTGCGCCTCCGGCAGATGTTGTTGCTGCAGGAGAAAAACTTTTCTACGAAAAGGGATGTAACACCTGTCATGCGGAAGGAACTAAGGGCGGTGGTGTTGTTGGCCCTAACCTTCAAACGGTGGGAGACCGGTTGCAGCCCGCGTATATTCTCTATCATTTAAAAAACCCACAACAGGCAAATCCG
>JACRII010000055.1 GCA_016235875.1 Planctomycetota bacterium | reverse complement strand
CTCTTTCCCAAAACGCCTCTGATACTTCCCATGATCGTGTCTGTGCCATATCCACCTCCATTAATCTAAGGTTATAGAGATGGAACTGAATATAACACGTTTCCTAAAAAATAGCTACTTATTTACGGATAAGCTCTAAGTCGCTTTCGGTTGATACAGAGCAAGGTTTATTAAAGGAGCAGGTTGATAGCCACCGTCGTTCTTTTGGATCAAATACGCTGGAAGAAATTAAGCCTGCAAGGATATGGGAGTTGATTCTGGATGGTGTCAAAGAGCCTATGATGATTCTTCTTTTGTCCATTGCTGCTCTTTCACTTCTCTTTGGAAAACCTGCTGAAGCTATCGTTATGGTGTTTGTGGTAGCAGCATATATTTCAGTCGAGTTTATCAATAAATTCAGAACAGATCGCACAATGGCCCGTTTGCGAGAGTTGACTCAACCGATGACGAAAGTAATAAGAGAAGGCCGGATCCAGGAAATTCATACAAGCGATGTTGTGGTAGGCGACGTGGTGGTCCTTTCTGAAGGAGTGCGTGTCCCTGCGGATATTCGGCTTATTGAATCCTTTGGATTATTGGTAAACGAGGCTCCTCTGACGGGAGAATCCTTTCCTGTTCAAAAAAATGCTGAATCAGATATTAGTCAAGACACTCCTCTTGCAGAAAGGCGAAATTGCGTTTTTTCAGGAACCATAATCCTTGCTGGTGAGGGCAAAGGAATAGTTATGGCAGTTGGAAATAAGAGCGAGTTAGGCATCATAGCCCGTCAAGTCCAGGCACAAAAAAAGGACAAGACCTTTATCCAGGAAGCCATGACCCGTTTGGCCAAGACATTAGCGGTTCTAGCGGTCATTGTCAGCATATTGATTCCTGCTGTTGGCCTCTTACGTGGCTTGAATGTGCAGGAGATGATTCTAACGTGGTTAGCTTTAACTTTTTTGATGATTCCCGGTCAACCGCCCGTTATCATTACCATGTCACTAGCTCTGGCATCTTTTTCGCTGGCTAACAAAAAGCTGGTTGTTAAACGTATTCGCGGAGTGGAAGTCTTAGGACAAGTCACAGCTATCATTACAGACAAAACCGGGACAATTACCGAAAATAAAATGAGAGTGGACAGCTTTGTTCTTCCTGATGGAACGGAAGTTAAGCCACAGGCATTGGATAACAAACTGAAACATAGGATACTTCTTTGTTTGCCAAGGTATTCAAATGATCCCACGGATAAAGCAGTTGAAGCCTCTTTAGGTGACTTAAATAGTAAAGATTCCTATAACTTCTTAGAGGGTTTTTCTGAAGGACACCCCTGGAGGACACTGATTTACAAGGAGAAACAGTCATCATATTCTGCAATCGCTGGACAACCCGAAAACCTTATTAATTTATCTACCATCACTTCCGCACAGAAAGGAACGCTTTTAAAGATTCTTCAGAAAGAAACAGATAAAGGAAGCCGTGTAGTCGCCTTTGCTGCTAAGGAAGGTTTTGAAGGTAAGGATGTTTCACCAGAAGGCTCAGAATTCTTAGCATTGGCAGTTCTCTCAGATCCAGTAAGGCCTGATGTTAAAGAAGCAGTAGATTCTCTCCGTAAAGCAGGTATTTCGACTCACATAGTCACGGGTGACCATCCTACAACAGCGAGAATGGTTGCCAGAGCTATTGATATTGATAGCGATGTATTAAGTGGAAACGATATGGAGAAGATGGATGATCGGGCTCTTTCTGATAAACTCTTTTCAGTAAAGGTCTTTGCCCGAATTTCTCCTACCCAAAAACAACGTTTGGTCACAATTTTAAAGCAAAAAGGTGAAACAGTGGCAGTGATAGGTGATGGGGTTAACGATGCGCCGGCTCTTAAGGCATCAAATGTCGGGATTGCAATGGGTGAGATAGGTACAGATTTGGCGAAGGAAGCAGCAGATTTAGTTTTAACAGATGACAACTATGCCCATCTCTCTGATGCAATATTGTTAGGCCGTAAAGCGCTTGATAACTTCCGCAAAGGGTTAACTTATTATCTCTCAGCAAAAGCAATTTTGTTATCCATCTTTTTGATCCCATTGGCGCTCGGTATCCCATTCCCCTTTGCACCAATCCATATAATTATGACGGAACTTCTTATGGATCTGGCCTCATCGACAATTTTTGTGACCGAAGCTGCTGAGCCGGATGTAATGAGGAGGAAACCTCAGACAATAACTAATTTCCTTAATAAAACAATCGCATTGCGCATTTTAAGAAATGGTGTTTTTCTTGCAATAGGAATTTTAGTTATATATCTGTGGTTGTACTATCATACCCACAATGTCATTTTAGCCCAAACCGCAGCTTTTGTAACATGGCTTCTGGGGCACATCATGCTTGCTTTGAATCTAAAGCAAGAGAAGTTATCTCTGCTCAAACAAGGGATCTTCTCTAATCGTTTCGGATCTCTGTGGCTGGTAGGAATGTTTATACTGTCCTTTATAATCACAATTGTTCCGTTTGTCCTTCCTTATCTTCATACCTCATCCTTGTCTCTAAATGTGTGGCTCGTAATTTTAGTGGTGGTATTCAGTTCAACCTGGTGGATAGAACTGTCAAAGGTCATCCATACAAAGTTTCATCAGTAAATATATGCCTTTATTCAATTATTATTACGTAAGAAATTAATTCTTTCATTAAATGTAGAGGAAAAAAAATTTGACAATACAATTATATTTGTTATTATCTAATTCCGATAACGTTATACGATAACATTGTAATGGAATAATTTTATGGATCCAGTTATCCGAAACTATTTTCTTGGATTTATCAAGATTCATATCCTGCATCATGCATCCAAAGAGCCCATTTATGGCCTCTGGTTTATCGAGGAACTAAAGAAACATGGATATGGCATTAGTCCGGGAACACTTTACCCGATTCTTCATTCAATGGAGAGGGACAAATTTCTTCAGTCCTATCAGGAGGTTGTAAACGGCAAAGTGAGAAAGTATTATAAAACAACATCAAAAGGTAGAAAAACCCTGAACGAAGCAAAAGTTAAGATTCAGGAATTAATAAACGAAATAATGGAGGCTTAAAAAAAATGTCAAATTTCAAATCGTTGGAAATCTGGACTGCGCAAACAATATGTGATGTTGGGATTCTCCTTTCAATTATTTCATTTCTTCTTCATATCGGAAGACCATATTTTGACCGAATTATCAGCCATTTTACTTTAAGGGTTGCTGCTGACTTATGGTGGATTGTTTATATCATTTTAAGAGACGGAACACTGTTTGTTTCGGTTTTGTTTGGTTTCTTAAATTTAAATCTCGATTTGATGGCAGATGTGAAAATTGGACTTCCTTTTGTTCCACTTGGAACAGTTGCGCTTGCAGCCGCACTTTCGATAAAGATATTCAGAAATACCGAAGACATCAATAAGTCTTTCCGCATCAGCACTTATTTGGTTATGTTAGGTGCTTTTCTTAATACGATTGGATATGTTTTAGTAATGGAGGCTCCGGGTGATGAGTATGCTATTGCAAAAACAACCTTTTGGGAAACGATGCGCTCGTGGCGTTCTAATTCAAATCCCGAACTTGCCACAATAACATTCTACGTAGCTTTTGTCTTATTACTTAGTATCGTTACAATTGCAGCCCTGAAAGCGATGTGTATCTATAGGAAGGTTGAGAAAGAAAAAGTGTTGTAAGATAAAATTCCATCCATTTACATTACATAGCTAGGGTGAAAGATATTCTCAAAGAGTTTTTAATTCCTGAACATAGATAAAGAAGGAGTGAATTACGATGAAATTTTATATGAGGAGTTGGAGGACGATATTATTTCTGTTTGTAGTGCCTCTTTTTATAGAAAATGGGCTATCTTATAGCCTTGCTCAAGCTGAATCAGATGTGCATGGAGTAGCGATAGTGTCTATGGACGCTCCTTTAAATGCCAGCATTGGAAAAAAGGTTAATATTGAGATAGTTGTTGGCAATGAGCAGAAAACAAAAGTGGCTACAATATTGACAGTAACTTGCCATGAAACAGGGCAGCAAATAGGCAGAGAGGCTATAAACCTGGAGGCCTCGGCTTCTCGAAAAATTGTATATAGTTGGAATACGGAAGGACTCAAGGAAGGAAATTACCGGATACATGCAGTAGTGGAAAAGATTCCTGGTGAGACAGACGTTGATGATAATGTGAAACATTTAGAAGTTGTTTTGGTGCGCTAGATAATTATCAGAGTATTAGCATTTGATAATTAATTGTTGAATTTAAATTGTCTAAATGGAATTTAACAGAATCTATATTCAGGAATAAAAAGAACCCTTTTTGATTGTAGTAAATTTCCAAAGAAAAGTTATTTTCCCATGATTCACATTTGATGGAAGGAGACTTCCAATGAAACAAAGAAGAATAAGAAATTGGTTCCAGGGGCATTATGGAAAGGTTACATTAACTCATGGTAAATTCTTTATCTCTTGTATTCTTTTCATCGGTTTACATTCCGCACTTCTCCAGGCGGAAGAACTTTCTGGGAAAAAACCAGACCTTACCCTTTCAAACTTCTTTTCTGAAGGTTGGAAATTTGGTCAATGGAAAGAGCCTGAGCAGGAACCAGACCAGTCTCCTCGCTTCCGACTCCTCAAGATTCCAGCTACAGTATTTGAGCGTGAGGTGCGAATGAATTACTCGTTTACCAATAATAGTGATGGCGGTAAGCTTGATGAGCACGAATGGGAGTTTGAATTTGAAATGCCAATCAGTCGAAGGCTTTTAATAGAAGTTGAGCCAACAATTGTATCAATATCCCCAAAGAACGATAACAATCACAATGGCTTCGGTGATGCCTCATTCATAACCAGAGTAATGCTTCTTGAGACACGCAATACTACATTATTATCTCTCCTGGATGTAAAAATTCCTACAGGAAATGAAGACCTTGGATTAGGAAGTGGTATGACTACTATTAGCCCTGGCATCGGTATGTGGAGAGATATTGGTGGACATTTTGCCCTCCAAAGTTTTTTGGGGCTTGATATCCCAGCAGGGGGTAAATCCGATGAGGATCCGGATACTACCGTCAACTATGGTGCTGCCTTGACTAAGACCGTTACGCCAAAAGATACGCCATTCTTCGGGAATCTCACGTTTTTTGTTGAATTTAACGGAAGTTCAGATATGGGATCTAACAGCGACACTACGGTAGTAAGCATTCTTCCAGGTGCCAGGTGGAATCTCGGTCGTGACTTCTGGCTTATGCCGGGAGTAGAATTTCCCATAACCGGACGGGATGAATTTGAAAACAGAATATGGTTTAGTGTATTAAAGGATTTTTGAGGGGAAAAAATGTTCAAACTTAAGTTGAATGCAAAGAATTGTATTTCCTGCGGAATTTGTATGGATGTTTGTACGCTGCATGCAATGGCAATGGGAACTAATTTCTCAAAAAGTATAGAAGGTAAAAATTTAACAAATCTTTACCTCAATTCAAAAGATAATGTTGAAAAATTACCTGAGCAGATGATGACGTTCCCCTATTTAGCTTATCCACAACTGTGTGATGGCTGTGCAAACTGTGTGAATGAATGTCCAGTAACAGCATTGGAGCTGCAAAGTGATTAGAGATGCTTGGGATGTCAACAAAGAAAAGGTATAGCAGATAAAAACCAGGAGTCATAGCGTGAAAGGGAAAATGGATTTATTAACACACCTGAAGGAACTTGCCGGCGTCTTTTTAAAACTGGGCATTATTGGATTCGGCGGGCCAGCAGCACATATCGCCATGATGGAGAATGAAGTTGTCAGTAAAAAGAAATGGATGTCCAGAGAACACTTTCTGGATCTCATAGGAGCAACCAACCTGATCCCGGGTCCTAATTCAACCGAGATGGCAATGCATTGCGGGTACCACAGGGCAGGATGGCCGGGCATGATTGTCGCGGGCATGGGTTTTATCATCCCGGCGACACTGATAACGGGCGCTATAGCCTGGTTTTACCAGCAATACGGTTCTATCCCGGATATCAAGCCGATCTGGTACGGCATCAGACCGTCTGTCCTTGCTATTATCATTAATGCAGTATACAAGTTTGGCAAGAAGGCCTTGAAGAACTGGCAGTTGGGTATAATCGGTGCAGCAGTGATGGTTGGTTCTCTTGCTGGTATGAGTGAGGTGCTTATCCTCCTTGCGGGTGGACTCCTTGGCATGTTCTGGCTTTCATCCAGCCAAAAGAGAGACAATGTGAAAGCATCTTTTTTCCCCTCATTTCTTCTATCGGCAAAACCTGGATATCCAAAGGCTGCGATTGCCGCAACTGCCCTTTATGCAGGACAAGTCGTCAGCAACGTATCGCTCGTTAAACTCTTTCTGGTATTCCTGAAAATTGGATCTGTGCTTTTTGGCAGCGGTTATGTGTTAATTGCTTATCTTCAGGACGAACTCATTGACCGATTGGGGTGGCTTACACAGCAACAGCTTGTTGACGCTATCGCTGTCGGACAATTTACGCCTGGCCCGGTCTCAAGTGCGGTTACCTTTGTCGGCTATCAGATTATCGGAATAAAAGGCGCCATCCTTGCGACTGTTGGCATGTTTTTACCGTCTTTTTTCTTCGTAGCCATGCTGAATCCATTCATTCCGAAGATGAGGAATTCAAGGTGGGTGTCCTGCTTTCTTGATTCAGTCAATGTAGGGGCAGTGGCGATAATGGCTGTTGCGGTAATACAACTTGCCCGTGTCAGTCTTATTAACTGGCAGACATGGCTAATCGCACTCATGAGTGTTGCAGTTACATTCATATTTAAAAGAGTGAATACTCTATGGATCGTGATTGGAAGTTCGATTGTAGGTTATATATTGACAAAGATATAGTTATAAAATATCTCTGAAGATTATTAAAAATCAGGTTGGAATTGGATTGATTACTGCCGCAATCCTGGTCGCATTCCTTGGTTCGTTTATTGGCTCACGCATGGTCAAAAAAATCACCATGAATACGATCAAAGTAATTGTCGGTATATTACTGCTTTTATTAGCAGGTGCGTTGGGATCGAGATTGGTATAATGTATATATCAATAAATTTATTCTATTCGGAATAAATTCCAAGTTGCTCCTCAAGCCTTTCGATCATGGCTGTGTATTTCTCGTGTACACCGGCGTCAATGTCTTCTTTTTCCAGGGATTCAAATTTTTTAATTAATATCATTTGTTCATCGCGGGTTAATACCTTGTTCATCCAGGGGAAAAGTACTTTTTCCTCTGTACGAATGTGTTTATCCATAAACTTGATATATGCACGGGCTATTTTTATGATCTTCTTTTTTGCCTTTTTACCCTGATAGATGTAGTTTACTGCCGCGGACAGATTCCTTATCTCATCGCGTGCAGACACGTGTTCCATCAGGAGCTGTCCTAAAAAATCCTTCTTTTCACCGCCCCGCACATTTTTCAGGAATGGAAATAGCACTTTGTCTTCTTTCTCCTGATGGCATCTATGGGTAAAGCCATTGATTATCTCGATAATTTCGTTGAATGTCTCTTTTGAAACGGGTTTGTCATTATCGAGACAATTCGAGGCATTTTCTAAAATTTGTAACACACGTCTTGTCGTATCAAATTCAAGATGTAGTAATTCTGTAGCGGATGCATCTGGATTTTCAGTGTGCTTATGCTCCTCATAGATACGGTACGTTGAGGGAGTACAGGCGAAGGTAGATAAACAAGAAGTAATAATGAACGGTAAAAAAATATTTTTCATAGTTAGATATTTAAAATAGTTTTGCCACAGAGGACTCAGAGTTATAAAGAAATTCGTTTAATTGAAATTCCTAAACGTCAAGTAAGGCTTCGGCAAGGCGAATGTCCTCCGGTGTGGTAATCTTGATGTTTTCATCTGTACCAGGAACAATATAAACAGGATAGCCTGCCTTTTCCACCATTTGCGCATCGTCCGTAAATTCTACATCAGAGTTCTTGAATTGACTAAAAACTTTTAAAATTAATTTGCTTTCGAACCCTTGTGGGGTCTGTGCCATCCAGAGGGTGTTTCTCGGTATGGTTCGCTGGATGCGAAGCTTGTCTCCCACCTCCTTGACTGTGGCCTTCATAGGCGCTGCTAGGATAGCGGCGCCGGTTTCTTTTACTTTATCGATAACTGCATCGATGTGCTCATTCCTTACCAGAGGTCTGACGATGTCGTGGATAAGGATAATTTCGGCGTCGCTGCTGACTTGGCAAAGCCCGTTATATACGCTATCCTGGCGTCTTTTGCCGCCGGTGACAACCTTTTTGATCCCATAGGTATCAAGGGTAGACTGCCACGTATCTCGCAAGGATTTTATCTCGCTTTCACCAACAACGAGAATAATTTCACCGATCTTGTCGTTTTGGGCAAACCGTTCAATCGTATGAAGAAAAATGGGTTTGCCGTGGATCTGCATGAATGGTTTTTTGACAGCCCCGCCCATGCGCAATCCAAGACCTGCCCCAACTAAAATAACAGACACTTTCATAACATAATCTACCACAGATATACCTGGCGCGGCCTCTGGCCGCAACCAAAAGGTGATTTTTGGTCTATTATAAGGTATAGTAGTGTCCTAGTAAATAATAATCAGACAATTTAGAGGACACTACTATGAAGTTGATGGAATTATACCGAGACAGGATCATG
>JACRII010000049.1 GCA_016235875.1 Planctomycetota bacterium | reverse complement strand
GCATATGGGATAATACACTAATCATCATAACTTCCGACCATGGAGAAGAATTGTTTGAGCATGGTTTTATTGGGCATGCATCCACATCATTGAATGCGAAATTGTATGATGAGATTATTCACATACCATTGATAATCTGGTGGCCAAAAAAAATTAAACACAGGGTCGTAGGCAAACTGGTGCAGCAAATAGATATCATGCCAACCATACTAGATATGCTGGGAATACCGCCTTCGGAAGGATTACAAGGATATTCTCTGCTACCTTCAATACAGGGGAAACCTGCGAATAATTCACGACCTGTTTTTTGTGAAACGATTCTGGGTGGGTTTCAGAGCACAAAAGAGATGGAAGATATCAGACTCCGCTGTGTCAGGACGAAAGAGTGGAAGCTCATTTATACCAATACGCCCACGAGTAATGTGAGCAGCGGAGGATTAGGCGATGGTAAATATGAGTTGTATAATCTTCGTAACGACCTTAAGGAAGAGGAGAGTATTTTTAAAAACCATCCTGAGGTAGCAAGAGAGTTGAAGAAAAAGCTCTTTCAGTGGATCGAAACCACTACGTCAAAAGAATGTAGTTCTCAGCCTAATGCAGGAATTAATCCGCTTCAACAGAGATGAGAAAAAACGGGGGGGGAAATAATTAGGTTAAATTGTGAAGTTGTTTTTAAATACAATATCTATCGTTTGTTCAAGATTACGCACTTCAATTATTTTTACGTTTTCAGGCGCATGAATGCTGAATGAAGAGCCTGCAGGGCAAATGATTTTATCTATAAAATGCAATTCCCTTAAAACCGTTTCTATTTTGCCATCCAGAGAATCTGCCGGAAGTGTTCTTCCCTGAGTGTCCAATCCACCTGTTATCGCAATATTTTCGGGAATCGGTGACTTGGTAAATACAGCATAGTAGCATAATGCAGCCGCAAGTCCTGTTTCGTTTAAATCGCACCTTCGGATTATTTCAGGTACATTCTTTTCAAGACAATATTTTATATAATCCGTTCCTGGTGGTATGGAGATATCTAAGTGTTTAGCCTGAATATATTGGTTCACAATCTTTGTGCAGTTTGAGGTAATTTCAGGAGGTAAATTGAAGGTGATGTTCGTTAGGGTATCCTTGTTTTCTAAGTATAAACACTTCAGATAAGTAGAAAAGCTAATCTTCGAGTTATACGTGAGGAGTGTTCTGACCTCACCTATTTTGATCCTTGGTTTATATGAAGGATTGGCAAGCTTGTCATCGAGCAATAAGTCTAGAATGCTGTCTTCCCAAATCCTTCTTTCATGGACAGGCGATTCGTTAATATAGTTTTTGATATGCACTCTGAGATCATTCCTTTTTTCGAGGTTTAGATAGCCAGGCACCTTGCTTAGGGCATATTGGATGGCAGTCAATACCTCCGATATGGTTGAATTGTTTAAGCCAAAGTCATCTTTTTCTAATTCTGTACACACAAACTCATTGGGGCAAATCTTGCAATACTCGATTCCCTTGTCGCACTTGTGGAGGATTTCATCTACAAATTTTATATAATTATCAATTTCTAAGTGTTGTCGTGGAATGAAGTTCATAGAATTTCAGGATTTGTATTCAGAAAAAAGCCCCTAAATTTTCTCAATAAAAAGCCGATAATAATAGTGGTTTTAAAAAAGCAAAAAGCAGTTGTAAAAATCATTTATTGTGTCAATTTTATAGTAAATACTTAATCATGGAAACATATTTTTGCTAATTATTGTTATGAAAAACGAAAATACTACGAATCAAGAGGCATATCCTTGTACCTATGTCCTGAATAAAAAACTTCAGGAATTCGAGACATGGATAAAAAACATGAATTATAGCATGTTTCTCGAATGTGGACATTCAAATGAATATCATAAACGAAACAAGTATATCTTTAGACAATAGCAAAAAGGAGAAAAGCCATCATGAAAAAACACTTTAAAAATGATTGCTCAAATTGCCATGAATACCCTTATGAATGTGACGAGTGCTGCAGTGAAGTAAAGGCGTCCGTAAACCTGAAAACTCGTCATCATGGGAAAAGGGATCCTTGTAAAAGTAAATACGTTATAAATAACAATTAACTTTAGGAAATACAGGGGTGTTCCGTGCGCACAAAGCCCCTCTAACGTTCTCCGTTAGAATATGGTGCGTGACTCTCCTCTTTATATTAAATTGTTATTGTTTTTCAGCAAAAGGTAAATACTCTATGGCGTTAAGAATCCTGGTAATTGAATTTTTAATGTGGAGAGACAGTTATGGTTATTGAAGAAGGCACGAAACAAGGTGAATTTGTATGTCCTCATTGCAGAGGGAATAGTTTCGTTCTTATCGGCCTGCAAAGGCAAAGCGGACTATTTAAAGATCATGAATTATGGTGCTGTAAGAGTTGCCATAGTACCTTTGCACGAGAGACTATAGAAGTAAAGAAAACAGCGGAAGGCGAGACTTTTAATAAAAGAGCCCTTCTCTATTACTGCAGGGTTGAGTTTGCCAGCTAATGATATTACCCGAGATAATTTTTGAGACGCTAACTGTCGGTCCTTTAGCAGTAAATTGCTACATTGTTGGTTCTAAAAAAGATAACACTGCGATAGTTATTGATGCTGGCGGCAATCCGGAAGAGATCCTGAATCTCATAAAGAAACACAACCTTACCATACAATTCATTATAAATACCCACGCTCATTTCGATCATTTAGGGGGAGTGAAACTTTTGCAGGATTTGACAGGCGCAAAGTTCTTGCTTCATCGGGAAGACATTCCGCTTCTTAATTATTTGAATGATCAAACAGATGCCTTTGGACTATCTGCCATTCCCGTACCTCGGGTCGATAGGGAACTTGCAGATGATGAGGAAATTTTTGTCGGCGACGAGACTATACGCATCGTACATACACCAGGGCATTCCCCCGGTAGTATATGTTTTCTCATCAATGATGCCGTATTTGTTGGGGATACACTCTTTGCCGGTTCGATTGGGAGGACAGACCTCTACGGTGGTTCTTACACTAAACTAATTGGCTCGATAAAAACCCGCTTGTTTACGTTAGAAGACCATGTAATTGTCTATCCGGGGCATGGTACATTTACCACTATCGGTGAGGAAAAACAACACAACCCTTTTTTTGATTAAAAAAATAGTATATCCATTTTTCTGATGGAGAACTTTATACATTTACCTATATCATGTTTCGTTTGATCTTGTAATTTGAATTCAATGCCTGAAGTTGAGACACGATACTTGTACACTCCCGCGACAAAGTCCCGGTTGATTATTGTGCCATGACAATGGCCGCCATCCTCAATTGTTGCCTGATGAGGTCTAAAAAAGAGATAGGCATTTTTTCCATCTGGATCTTTTGTGCTACATACTAATTCCCCCCATGGTGTCAATACCCTGTCTTTCCCGGCTATTCTTACCTGCATAATATTTGCTTCTCCAACGAAACTGGCTACAAAAAATGATGTTGGAGATGAGTAAATTTCTTCAGGGATACCTATCTGTTCCAGCATCCCGTTATTCATAACCGCTATCTTGTCAGCCAAAAGAAAAGCATCTTCCTGGTCATGGGTTACATAAACTGTCGTAATCCGTGTTTCTTGTTGGATGCGTTTGATTTCTTGCCGAATATCCTCGCGTAGTTTTACATCTATGCTTGACAACGGCTCGTCCATAAGCAATAATCTAGGTTCCGTAATGATTGCCCGTGCAATAGCGATCAACTGCTGTTGTCCACCCGAAAGTTTTCCGGGATACGCATTGGTATATTTTTGCATATTGACCTTATGCAAAACGGCCTCAATTTTTTTCCGTCTTTCAGCCCTTGTAAGGCCATTTGCCTTTAATCCAAATTCAATATTTTCGTATACCGTCATGTGTGGCCAGAGCGCAAGGTCTTGAAATACCATTCCGATATGCCGCTGTTTTTGAGAAATCACCACTTTTCGTCCATGACTTGCAAGTGTGCCTTCTATCCAAATCTCCCCATCGTCTGGTGTTTCAAGACCGGCGATCATCCTCAAGGTCGTTGTTTTGCCGCATCCGGAAGTACCTAATAGGGCCAGGAGTTGCCCCTGTTCGACACCGAGAGAGATGTCCCTCACTATTTCTTTTTTGTTATAGTTTTTTGTTAAATGCTTTACTTCAAGGACATTCATGATAAATTTACATTCAGGAATTTCAATCTGGTAGGGGTAATTCATGAATTACCCCTACATGCAAATACAAAATAGTTACTGAAGACCTAATTTAGGTTTTAATACCAGATATTTTGAGACGACAAGAAAAACTCCCACTGGCAACAAGGTCATAACTACAATTATGATAGAAAGCGCAGAAACGACATCCGTTGGGCTGTTTGCCATCACGGTAAACAGAGCGATGGGAAGCGTTTCGTGCCCGGGTGGATAAACCAGTATCGTCGTGCCTAACTCTCCAATACAAAACATAAATGAAATCAGCCAAGTGGCGATTAGTCCATAACCTTGCAAAGGTAATAAAATTTTACCTAAAATTCGAAACCACGAAGCTCCAGTTACTGTGCCAGCATCCTCCATAGCATGTGGGATTTGCTTGAGATAATTCGTCATGATACGGCTGGATAATGGTAAAAACCTTATTACATATCCAAGAATCACGATCCATAAAGAACTATAGATGAATTGGCATGCACTCTCCGGTCTATTCCACAATTTAATAAGTCCAATACCTGATACCGTGGCAGGTACGGCAAAGAATATCCAGATAAATGCTGCTATACTGCTTCTCAATTTGGATCGAATATTTTCAGAAAGGTAGCCCAGAAAGAAACCTATAAGGGTGAGAAAGGTTGCTCCAATAGACCCAAACAAAATGCTGTTCGTAATACCATTCCTGGCCAGAAGGATGGCATCGTGATATGCAGAAATTGTCTTTGTATTAAAAATGAGTGTGCTCAAGGGAATGATAACGCATACTAGCAAAACAAAGGTACAAAAGGTTATACCAACCACATTGAGCCACGTGATGTTGTATTGTGTCGTACTAATTGACGAAGTTCTTCCCAACATCTCAAAGGATTTTCCACGCATATAGATTTTCTCCAGCATAATGAGAATAAAAGTAATTACTATGAGTGGAAAGGCAATAGCTGTGGCCGCTTTCTCATTATAAAAGGCGCTGAATTGAGTAAATATCTGGGTAGTGAGGACATTGACCTGGAGCAACGACGGCACTCCAAACTCTGAGAGAGACAACACAAAGACAATCATCATGCCGGAGAGAATGGCAGGGGCAATTAAAGGTAATGTAATCTGCCGGAATACCTGAAATACACTGCCCACAACCAGCCCGCTTTCCTCCAGCCGCGGGTTTACACTTTTTAAGGCATATTCGGTTACTAACATCACAACCGGGAAGAGGTTCATTGATAGGATAAATGAAGCGCCGTAGGTGCTGTAGATAAAATCTGAAACAGATTCAGATGAGAGCATCGTATACTGTGAGAAAACGTTATTCAGAAATCCCGTTTTTCCCAAAAGATTCACCCATGCAATACCGGTAATATAGGAGGGGATAATCAGGGGTATAAAAAAACAAATTTTGAATAACTTTTTAAGAGGAAGATTAGTTTTTGACAGGAAAAAACCCGCGGGGACGCCAAAAAGAGAAGATAGGATAGTCGTGAGAGATGCAAGTATAAGGCTGTTGGAGATAACCTTTCCGTATTTCTGTGTCAAAAAGATATCTTTGTAATAAACGAACGAAAATTTTCCCTCTTCATAAACAGAGTTTCCAAACATCCACACAATCGGCAAAAAGGTGGTACCGAGAAAGAGTATAAAGAAAAATCCCAGTGTCAATCTCTTTTGCATTTAATATCCTGCCCATTGCTTGAGAAATTCTCCGATCTCTTCTAACTTCTTTGCAACGTCATGATAATTAACATTCATACCTTTTACTGCATCGATAGTTAGTACATCTGCCGGTGTCCGCACATCGTATCTCAACGGCATCTGCGCGCACGCAGCCCATGCCAGGCTCTTTTCAACCTCTGCGCTGATGAGATAATCGATCAGTTTTTTTCCGTTCTCCTGATTTGGACTATTTTTTATGAGACAGACCATGTTGGGCATAATGAGTGTGCCTATGCTGGTTTGGTCAGGAAATACTACTTTTACCGGGCTTCCTTCCTTGATGGCCACACTGGCGTCGTCCGTATCTGTGATACCTACTTTAACCTCACCTCTTACAACAAGCCGCCTTACTTCACTATTTGAGGAGACGATTTTCACACCGTTGGCTTTCAGGTCGTTCAGAAATTTCATGGCCTTTTCATCGCCCAGGATTATGAATAAGGCTGACATGTGAATTGAGGTGGTGCCAAATAACGGGTTCGCAATGGCAACCTGACCTCTCCACATGGGTTTCGCAAGATCGAATATGGACAACGGTCTTTCGTCCATACTTACGAGGTTTGAATTATAAAGAATGATACGCGCCCGTGCAGAAAATCCCGTCCAATGGCCATCCTCATCCTTGTAAATCTTCGGAATATCCGATGCGGCACTTGAAACATATGGTGTTACTAAACCTTTAAATTCCAGTAAAGCAGGACGCACCGGATCGCCGCTCCAGAATACATCTGCCTGCGGATTATCCTTCTCTGCAATCAAACGATTGACCAGACCCGCGCTCTTGGTTTCTTCTGTATCATAGATAGTCCGTACCTTTATTCCCGTCTTCTTTTCGAATGCCTGAAGCACCGGTTCTGAGAAAATCTTGTCTTCGGATGTATAAACGATTACCTCATTTCCCGCGTGGCAAACTTTCACTAACATGAATAAAATTGTGCATATAATAGCAATGAACTTCATAATTACATGTCACTATTTTTAAAAACTTGTCAAAAATGTCAAAATAATTTTGGGAAGATACTATTTGGAGATTCAGTAAAAATCCAGTCAAAGCATCTCAACCCTGTCTCTCCCGTTATTTTTTGCCCTGTAGAGCGCATCATCTATCCGTTTAAGAAAACTGTCTATGGTGTCTCGGACGTGAAACTGCGTCACGCCAAAGCTACAGGTAATGTGTTGCACTCCGTTGAATTTTGCCGTTCGGACTGTTTCCCTTAATTTTTCTGCCAGCGTAAATGCGCTCTCCCTAACAGTATGGGGAGCCAGAATCATAAACTCCTCTCCTCCATATC
Source organism: Planctomycetota bacterium (assembly GCA_016235875.1). Taxonomy (GTDB): domain Bacteria; phylum Planctomycetota; class Brocadiia; order Brocadiales; family Brocadiaceae; genus Wunengus. Next base: position 11,439 of record JACRII010000049.1, on the reverse strand, counting down.
TGGCAAGAAGGTCTGCGTCACGGATGTTTTCGCTTATCAACCTCGCCGTTTCTTTTAAAACTGTATCTCCAGCCTGGTGGCCGTGCGTATCATTGACGAGTTTAAAGTGATCGATGTCAAACATAATGAGAGAGAGGTGGGTATTGTACCGTCTGGCTTCCTTTGTCTCCTGTATCAGCATTTCATGGAATTTCTGGCGGTTATAAACTTCGGTCAGGGTGTCGGTTATCGCCTGTTTTTCAAGGGCTTCATTCAGTTCTTCCAATTCTTTTTGTTTCCTCTGCAGTTCGGCAGTGCGCTCATCAACAATCGACTCCAGTTTTCTGTGTATTTTCTGGAGGTATTCCCGCGCCTCTACTTTTTCTGTCACATCTATACAGCTTCCTATGTAACCCGCAAACTGTCCATCGGGGCCTTTAAACGGCACTCCCCGGTCGAATATCCATCGATACCGGCCGTCATGCCGGCGGAGACGGTACTCCATCTCGAATACTTCCCGTTTTTGGAAAGTGTCTAAGTAGATTTTAAGGCATCTGTCGAAGTCGTCAGGGTGTACCCCTTCTGCCCATCCATTTCCTATTTCCTGTTTCATGGTGCGTCCAGTAAAAACAAGCCACCTCTCGTTGAAATAATCGCATGCAGTTGTGGTATTTGACCGCCATATCATTATGGGGGCTTGTTCGACAAGTATTTTATACTCTTCAAATGAAAGTAAGTTATTATCCATTACACCCATCAATGTTCTCTGCGATAAACTGTTTTTCCAATAACAAATGTTACGCCCATCGTCATACCCCAGTCCACACTCTCGCTATTCAAACCTGTAAATCCGGCAATGTCATATTCAATCTCTTTTGGTCCTTCCCACATGAACCCACCCAGTAATTGATGGTCTAATGTAGCGCTTTCCATCTTTTCCCCGCTATACTCTGATACGAAATGGAGTTTTTTATATTGAGGTAGAGGTACGTCTAATATAATGCCATAAATGAAGAGACCTCGTCTGTTGTGCTCGAAGGGCTCTTTCTCAGTGCCTCCGCCAAGTGTCAGATGGCTCGTAAGGTTGTTGAGATACCACGAAAAGATACCCGTGCCCTCGAAGTTCAATCCGGAGGTGTCTTTTTCTGTGGGAAATACAATGCCTGTTTCTGTTGCAAAATTGGGTATCCAATCACTTCCACGCCACCAGACCTTCTTATAGAAACCCGCGGTATGGGCAAATTGTTTTTCCTTTATGCCCAACTCACCTTTGTATTCATTATCAATCAACTCCCCCACGGTTTCCAATACGATTTCACTATCCCATGGTAATCCGTAATTGAAACGGATACTTGACGGTTCCAATGTGAACTCATCAGAGCCTGGATGTTTCTGCTCATGCAACCCAAAAATGCCATATTCGATCTCAACTAAGTTTGTTTCAACCACATCTGCATCTGTTGTAACAAATGGTCTTAGCGCTAATACCTCGGCGGGTAGCATAAACCCTTCCAGGACACACAGCGCTATGAGCAATAAACACTTCCGCATATAACATAGCTCAACAAGTCGAATTCAATTTTTGCCTTTATTATCAATAAGCGCAAACCTATAGTAAGGTGGCATGAGGATTGTTTAAAAAGTAGGGGCAATTCATGAATTGCCCCTACCCTTATTGTATCGGTGGAAATTTCTTGAACGGTCTCCTAAATATTACACTTTACTTTGATTCCTGTATCACCAGGTCATCAAAGTATGTATATGAATCAGACTTTGTCCAGAGCCCGACGCTTCCACTATCGAAGGTATCGTCTGAGACTTCAAAAACCTTTGTGTTCTCAAAAAAACATTGAATCTTGTCCGCCTTGCAGATAACCTTGAGTAAATGCCACTCCTTTGGTGTTACTTTGGTATTTTTCTCTCCAATTTGTCTTCGGTTCCCGTTAATTACCGTATAGAGCCGGACATTATTCTCTAAGGCATTGGCGCGGAGCACATAATAGTTGTTGTTGTCTTTGTATCTGAAGACCAATCCGCCTGCTTGATCAATCTTCCCATCCTCAGTCCTGAATCTCACAAATGCCATGAAATCCTTATAGGACACGCCATCCAACACCAAAAGAGGGAAACGATAATCAGTGTCATCCAATTTGGTCTGTTCAACCACATTATCGGCCGAAGGCGCATGTTCAATCTTCTTAACTACCCAACGCCCTGGTTCGCCCTTTCCTGTAAAGGCACTTTGAAACCCAACAGGCAATTCATTAACTTTATTGTCATCAAAATAAAATTCCTTTCTTTCCCCCAGAATTTCTGAACTGGTAATTTTTTGTCCTTGCTGTGCATGTGCATAGCTGTAAATTGATGTGCTTAATAAACAAACTGAAACGGCTTTAAGAAGTATTTTCATGTAACATGTCCTCACTTTCCAAAATAAATAGTCATATAAATTATTTTCCATGCGTGGAATCGTCACACCATCCATATTCTGCATAAAAGCATAAGATAAAACCACTCATAATTACAAACAAATTTTTCATGTTATGCTTCCAGAGTTAAAAATATTTACTTTTCTCTCGAATACCGTTAGAACGAAAACAAAAGAGGCTAAGATTAATAGTGTCGAAATAATGAGAAAAGAGTATTGATAACTCAGATGTGCAAGCAGAAATCCCGCCAAAATAGGGCCTGCGGCATGGCCTATATCAAAGATACTTCCAAAAGTTCCCATCGCTGCGCCATAATGTTGTTCCTTGCAGAATCCGGCCACCATGGCCGCAGAAGAGGAAGTCACAAATGCTTCACCAACGCCAAAAACGCTGGCCAAAGATAACAAAAGATAAAAATCACGCGTCAGTGGAATACAGGCAAAAGGGATCGCACAAATCCACATTCCAGAGAAGATGATCGGCTTTCTGCCGTATCGGTCAGAAATTTTTCCCATGAGCGGTTTTGCCAGAATGGTGGTAACAATCTGTGCACCCCACAGAATCCCCGCTTGAAATACATTTAGACCCGCAACGGTAACTGCATAGACGGGTAAGAATGCCTCTAAAGCGCCTACCGACAGATTTTGGATACCTTCCATATTGCTGGTGATGATTACCCGATAATCGCTCATTACTTCTTTAATCCCTTTAGAAAACTTTCGCCAGGTGTCTATCAGAGATATTTTATTTTGCCTTATCTCTCGATTTCTCAAAAGGAATGCCTTCAAGGTGAAGGCCAAAGAAATTAAACCAAAAAGCCCGCAGATACCATAGGCTATATGAAAATGGGATAGCGTAGGACTCCTATTATTACCCAGGTATTGGAGGATATATCCACCTAAAGGAGCCCCAACAAGGTTTCCGATAATGGTAATGGAAGAAAACCAGGAAAGTTTTTCGCCCTTTTGCCCACCGGCAGTATCGGCGATCATTGCCATAGACACAGGGCCATAGATTGAAGTCGCCAGGCCATGAAAAAATCTAATACCTACTAATTGCCAGTAATTAGTAACAAGATAATAGACAAATGGCGTCAAGGCAAAAATCAGGACACTTATAAGAAGCATCTTGTACCTCCCATAAATATCGGAAAGGGTGCCTGCCGGTAATTTGAAAAAGATGCCGGTTATCGTGGAGGCTCCGACTACAAATCCTATTGCCTCCGGTTTAGCGCCTAAAGACAGAGCAAATAAAGGTAGTATGGGAGTTCTTGCCATAGCATAGCTCAGCCTGGCAAAGAAGCCAATAGTACATAAGGTAACAAAAGGTGAAAATGATTTATAGGTCATTTGAAAAGCCCGAAATATTGAAGGTTTTCTTTTAGCCTGTGTTCCATATCTTCTTTTACGTGAAGCACAAACTCCTGGACTGCTTCTTCTCCCCATTTCTTATTAACATATTTCATGTTCTCTGGGATTCTTGAAATATCATGAATTTCCGGGGCATTTAGTTTGTCATCATCAATCCATCGATGCAGTTCTTCGTATTCTTTCCCGGTTCTTTGTTTACTGCTCTTTAAATGGACGTCGAGTGGTGGCATGTCCGTTATCTCTTTTCATTTTCTTGAAGAGTGATATTCATAATACAGCACAACCGCAATCAAATTAACCCCCTCATTATCCCTCTTACGAATGGGGCATGAAATAAAGCGAACTTAACTTCGCCTTACAACGTAATATTCATAAAGCGCATCAAATATTTCCAGTCCCTTTTCAAGTAATTTATTGTCGTTTTTTAATTTCTGGCTTAGCCCGGTAATAATTTGAGCTATTCCATCCGCCTCTTTTCGACCGTATTTATTGTCCTTTAAATCTATATCGTGGACAATTTGTGCGATTGACTGCAGCGCAGTGTCCTTCAGGTCAAATGCCTTCATAAGGGTCTCGAAGGTGCAATCTTCTCCGTGATGGGTAAACTCTGATCCATACATATCAAAAGGTACCGTGCCACGGGGTATTTTTTCTGTGCCTTTTGACATAAACACAAAGCGGGCCTTAGGGTCTATAAATTTCCTGATAAGCCAGGCTGATGCAATCCGGTCAATAAAAATGTCTTTTCGTGTCACCCATTTTTTACCCAAAAAATCTTTTATCTGATATACCTTTCCTGTAACCTTTATTTCCTTTTCAGATGTCTTTGCCCATTTCAAAAGCATCTTTTGTAACGATGCGATCTTTTGTAAGAGTATCTCTTTTTGTGGTGCATGAAAGAAATCGATTTTCGAAATGTCGTCGGCGCTTTTGAGTATTTCATTTAATTTTCTTTTGCACTCATGCACAAGGCTTTCGCTTATTCCTTCCGTCTCCTCTCTCTGTGTTATTTTCTTTAATTCAGCGTCGCATACTTCGATTAGTGAAATATATTCCTTATCGCAGGTCTCATGGAAGCTTTTGATAATCTCCTCGTCTTGTTTTTTATCCAGTGATTCAGTGATAAATAATGAGGCGTCGCTGCCGCCCTCTTTTATTTGATTACACAGCCATTGCATAATCTCCTCATGCTCGTTGGTATACGGAAGTACATAAACAGCATTTTTAAAAAGTACGGCCCCGTGTTTTTTCAAATTTCTCCAGATTTTGACCCTGAGATTGGGAGAATCGTGCGCAATCTGGTGTATTAAAAGGATCCATTTGTTCATAATTTGTTAATTCCAAATGTTATAATTGTTACAATATGTAATAATAATAACGATATATAATTTTAATGTCAATTGCATATTAGATATTTTATTTGATAGATATATCGTAATAAAATATCGTGTATAGATAACTATTATGGATATTGATAAAACAATGCTGCGCGACATCCACCTTGCATTCATAACAATGCACATCTTTTATCATGCTGCAAAGGAGGAGGTGTTTGGTATTGGTTTGATTAAGGAACTAAAGCGGCATGGATACAAACTAAGTCCCGGTACACTTTACCCAACATTGGCCAAGATGCAACTGTCGGGTCTTTTGACCTGTGAGTGCAGGACTGTACAGCACAAGCAGCGGAAATACTATAGAATTACCCGTGCAGGGGAAGAACTGCTTGGTGAAGTGAAGGAAAAACTGGAAGAATTGTACGACGAGATTGTGAAAAAAAATACAAAGTAATTTTACCTTTATTTTTAAGAATAGTCTACCCCCATTATTTTTGTTGACAGCATAAATTTTGAGATGTATAGTATTTTAGAAATTTATAAAATACTATTATTCTAATACTCTTTTTATGGCTAAAATACAAAAGAAGGATATAGAAAAAAAGATATACGAGTACCATGCAGAGATGTGTAAAGTTTTTTCGCATCCTACCAGGCTGGAGATTATCAACACCCTCCGTGAAACTGAAATGAATGTGACCGAACTTTCTGTCAGAATTGGTATCGATATGGGCAATCTCTCTCAGCATCTGGGTATGATGCGTGACCGTCGTATCCTTACCACCAGGAAAGAAGGGAATGTTGTCTATTACCGGTTGGTAAATCCTAAGATGTTAAATGCTTTTGATATACTGAGAGAGATTCTCATAGAACAGATCAAAAAGGATGGAACCCTTGTCGATGCATTGGAAGAATAAATCGTAAAATACCTTAGCCCTGCGACAATTAATAACCTGAATCTTGCACACGTCGTAGATAAAAAAGGGTGAGACCATAGAGATTACCTTATTATGATAAGGTAGTAAGCAATAACCTAATATAAAATGAGGTAACCAAAACGGTTAAAAAACAAGATTAAGAATACAGCTATAGATCATGGAAATTAAGGAGAATCTGGATGTCCAGCAAATTTCTTTTTGTATTTATTTTTTATAGAAGGAGCAAAAAATGAGACTAAAAGAATATGTAAGGTCTAAGTTTTTATTTCCTACAATAATTGCATCAGGGACTTTAATTGCAGGTTTATTCGCCATTTCCAATAGCCAACTCTTTGCCTGTGGTGGTTGTGGCAGTGGGGAGCCTTCTATTATTAGTGAAGCAACTATTCAGGAAATTAAAGCCGAATTAAAGCTCAATGATGAACAGGTCACAAAATTAAAGGCTGTTTTAAGCAAAACAGAGAAAACTGGGGGCTCATGCTGCGGTGAGATGATGAAACAGGGATGTTCAGCCACTGAGGCTGCCAAGGAGAAGACGGATACTAAGAAGGAACACGCTTCTGAAAAATAGTATTACTCCATGGATGAAGACTACTAACATCATTCGCATTACCGTATGCGTCTTTCTGATAGCTGGGATTGCAACTGCAGTTATCTATCGTAAACAGTTCAATGTTGCCGCACTTGAGAGTTGGCTTGCAGGTGCTGGAGTCGTGGCCCCGCTTCTGTTTATTGGTATTTATGCGATCTCTACCGTACTGTGTCTGCCGGGGTCGGTGCTGACAATTGCGGGCGGTGTTCTATTCGGACCTATTTGGGGAACGTTTTACAACCTGACAGGTGCAACTATCGGTGCCACAATGGCCTTTCTTATTGCCCGCTATCTTGCCTCGAATTTGGTGTCACGCAAGACTGGTGGTCGTTTAAGGCAGTTGATTGATGGCGTAGAGGCTGAGGGTTGGCGTTTCGTTGCCTTCGTTCGCCTGGTGCCACTGTTTCCCTTTAACCTGCTAAACTATGCCCTGGGGCTTACGCGTATCCGCCTGTTCCATTATGTGGTTACGTCCTACATTTGCATGCTGCCCGGCGCTATAGCTTACACCTACCTTGGTTATGCTGGACGTAATGCGGTTGCAGGTGGTGAGGGCATGATCCCAAAAGCGCTCCTGGGCTTAGGTCTGCTCGCCTTTGTGTCGTTTCTGCCGCGACTTATCAAGCGCCTGCGCAAGAAACCTTTGCACATGCTCAGTGTTGCAGAACTCAAGCAGCGATTGGATAAGGGAGATGATATCTTAGTGTTAGATGTGCGAGGGGCAGAGGAGTACGTGGGAGACTTAGGACACATCAGGGGTTCCAGAAATATTGCAATTGAAGACCTGCCACGCCACCTGGACGAATTGAAGGCATACCGTCAGCGCCCCATCGTCATTGTCTGCCGTACTGACCGGCGTTCAATGAAGGCTGCGCAGATGCTAATCCAAGCAGGATTCAGCAATATCACCGTTCTGCGGGGCGGCATGAAACAGTGGAATCGCAATAGACTGCCGGTGGTGCGATAGATACTGTTACTAAACCATGGCTCGAAGCTTTTGTAACAAAGTTTTGAAAAAATCTATATGACAAAAGAACACCATGAAACGAACATGTGGTTATCCATTAGGGTGTTGGTTGCTTGTAAATTATATTTTTTAAAAGGAGAATATTTTCATGGAAAATCGAATTAAAGTTAGTGATGAAATAACGACTGCGGGTCAACCATCAGAAGAAGAAATAAAAAAACTACCGCAAGAAGGATTTAAATCTGTTGTCAATCTCTGTTCTTCCGGGGAAGAGGGTCAACCTCTCTCTCCAGAAAAGGAGGGAAACCTGGTTCGAGAATTGGGGATGAAATATCTGAATATTCCAATATCGACTAAAGAAGGAATTGAACCGGAACAGGTTGATCGATTTCGTAGAGAGATAGAGTTTTTACCAGCGCCAGTATTCGTTCACTGTAGTAAAGGGAAACGCGCGGGTGCATTTACAATGATGTGTATGGCCATAAAAGAGGGAATGACAGGTGAGGAAGCAATTCAGAAGGCTATGTCATTGGGTTTTGCGTGCGATGTGCCGCAGTTAAAAGATTTCTTCAAAAAGTATATTGACCAGCACAAAAAGGTTGGTTAGATATACTATTTGTGGAACTTATAGGTACGCTTGTAAGCTGGGAATCTTTAATATTCGCGGTGAAAAGCATGAAAACACGAATAGAAGTAAAAATATATCAGCCAGACAGGCAAAGGAATTTATAGATAAAGAGATGTATCACCTGGTGTCATTCGTGAATGGCAAACAGAAGTCTCAGATTATAAAACGTACTTTTATTTCAAAGAAGGAAGATTATGCAATTAAAATCCATCGGTTATATCAAAAGTCCCGTAAAACAAGCCAAATTTGGCGGCTGGCAGAATTTAATCACAGAGATAGTCATTGATAGCGACTATTCAGATGGTCTGGAAGGAATCGAAGAATATTCCCATCTTATTGTTCTTTATTGGTTAGATAAAGTGGATAAGGTCAAGCTTAAAATGAGACCTCAGGGGAAAAAGGATGTGCCGGAGGTAGGTATATTTGCCTGCCGTTGTCCGTGGAGGCCTAATCCTATTGGTATGACTACCGTAAAACTGATTGAAAGAAACGGGAATATACTCAAAGTCAAAGGGTTGGATGTGCTGGATGGAACGCCTCTCATTGACATTAAGCCTTTTACCCCTCCCTATGATGCCGTTGAAGGAATGAAATATCCCGATTGGGTGAACAAGTTGGAATATTAACGAGAAATAAAAATGGTTTTATTCAGCAGTGCGCTACAATACCCCTTACGGGATTAAGAAAAATTGTAGTGGCAAGGCGCGCCTTGCCGCTACGGGTATATGCAATAATATGATTTTCAAATAAGAATTTGGAAACCAAAAAACTGATTCATTACGAAGAATTATAACCAGGACACATAAATGTACAATTCTGGCATGAAACCTCGCAAATCCATCCGATTAAAAGGATACGATTATTCACGGGCTGGAGCGTATTTTGTGACGATTTGTGCACATAACAAGGAATGTTTGTTTGGTGATGTAGTGAATGGGAATTTGGCACTGAATGATTTTGGTCGGATGGTTGATTCAGAATGGTTAAAGACGGCAGAAATACGTAAAAATGTCATATTGGATGGGTATGTTATTATGCCGAACCATTTTCATGGAATTATTTTGATTATAGACAACGACGATAATGGCAAGGCACACCTTGCCTCTACAAAATGCAATGTTTCAATAAAAATGGAATTTGGCAAACCCAAACCAGGTTCATTGCCAGTCATTGTTGGAGCATTTAAATCTGCAGTTGCCAGGCAAATCAACTTAATGCGAAATACGCCCGGAAACGAAATCTGGCAGCATAATTATTATGAGCGTATAGTCCGAAATCGGTGTGAATTAGATCGTATAAGAAAATATATCATTACAAATCCACTGCGATGGCAAATGGACAAAGAAAACCCTAATGGGGTACCAAATGAAGAAGAGAATAAATTCTGGGAAGCTTTTTCGTAAATTTAAAATACCTGTAGTGGCAAGGCGCGCCTTGCCACTACAATTATAAAGAATGCCGTGAACGTCTTCGGAAAGAAGGTTCAGGATATTATTTCTAAACTTATGAATGTTTTTGAAGAATATGCCCTGGAATATGATGAGTGGTTTGAAGCACACAAGTGGGTTTATCAGTCAGAAGTGGAAGCAGTAAAAAAATTCATACCCAAAACAGGAAAAGGGATGGAGATTGGGGTTGGAACAGGTCGTTTCTCAATTCCCTTTGGAATAAAAGTCGGCGTTGAATCTGCAAGGGCAATGGCTGAAATTGCAAGGAAGAGAGGGATTCGTGTTTATGAGGCAAAAGCAGAACACCTTCCATGCCGGGATAATTCCTTTGATTTTGCTTTAATGGTAACAACGCTCTGCTTCTTAGAAAATCCTTTAAAGGCATTACAGGAAATCAGGAGAATTCTTAAGCCTGCCGGAAAAGTAATAATAGGAATGCTGGACGAAGAGAGTCCGTTGGAAAGACTTTATGAAGAGAAGAGGAAGAAAAGTAAATTTTACAGGGATGCAAAATTTTATTCTGTCAAGCAGGTTCTGGTTTGGCTGGAGAAGCTAGAATTCGACAATTTACAAATCGTTCAAACCATTTTCAAAAATCCCGGTGAAATTCAAAGTCTGGAACCTATTGAAGAAGGCTTCGGGAAAGGATTATTTGTAGTTATTTCAGCGGAGGCAATAGAATGAAACAGTAAATGAAGGGGAAGAATGGGCGCCCCCTTATTTCCTATAACAAATTAGTTAATTATATCACTCAAAAGGCATAAAATACCGCTGAACATAAGGTGTATAAGGCAGATAAATGGCTTTTTCAACAGGATGAAGTTCAAACTCGATGAGAACTTTGGAACACGAATTCGGATTCATCAGTCAGAAGCAGGAAAATGAGTGTGATAATCAAATAAAGGGGGCAGGGATTTTAGTCTTTAACCCCACCCCCTTTTGGAAGACCAAGTCAAACTTATTTTACTTGGATTTCTTGGCCGTCTTCCCGTCTTTTGTGGTTTTGGCGCTATTCTGCTTCAATGAAATACATCCGCAGCCACAAATGTTCTTTCTGTTAGCCATTTTTATCACCTCCTTTCTATGGGTTGCAGTCTATAGATTCACCTCTTATCAGATTATAGAGACGATAAAATCCCAGTAAACAAGAGAACTATCAAACCTAAAACAAAATTGGTTTTTACAAGATTTAATGAAAATTTTTGCAGCTTTACCACTTGAGACGATAAGGAAGAGGTTACTTGCGATTCATTAACCTGAGAAGATAATCTTCCTATCTTTGGATTCAAAATCAATCCTCTGTAAAAGTGGGTGACAATCATCAAAGCCACAAGAAGGTGTTTGATAAAAAGAATAACATTCCAAGTATTGTTAAAATCCAGAATACTTGTAAAGTTTTTCTCGTAGTAAGTAATTACAATGCCCGTGACAATCAATACGAGGATACTTATGTTAGCCATAGGAGTGAATCGCTTGGCTACGTCTTTCATTAGTCTGCTTTGCATAGGTAATTCTAAAACTGCTTTTGCCCCAGGCAGTATCACCAGGAGAATCATCACAATTCCACCAATCCACACTACCGTTGCTAAAATGTGGGAAAAGTGGCACAAACTTAGAGCTTATCCGTAAATAAGTAGCTATTTTTTAGGAAACGTGTTATATTCAGTTCCATCTCTATAACCTTAGATTAATGGAGGTGGATATGGCACAGACACGATCATGGGAAGTATCAGAGGCGTTTTGGGAAAGAG
>JACRII010000048.1 GCA_016235875.1 Planctomycetota bacterium | reverse complement strand
TCTTGCATCAGTACGCTGGCGCCTTCGTAGTAAACATCCAGAAATGATTTAAGGTGAGTAAATTGATAGGCGCTGCGCACTTCTTTTATGGAATTAAAAGGAAATACCAGTTTATTCCGCTCTGCAATCTCAAACATCAAATCAGGCTCCAGTGAACCCTCAATGTGAATATGAAGTTCTGCCTTTGGAATATCTCGAATGAATGTCTTTATCATGAGAGCCGCTTATACCTCCCCATTAACTGTGTTTCTGCAAGAATATGTCCTTCCATTGTTTTTTCTACCAGTTGCTTGGCTGCTTTTTCAGGAAGGTTCAATTCTGTATCCAAAGCATACAGTTTAAAAAAGTACCGATGTTCTCCATCAGGCGGGCAGGGGCCCATATAATTCAAGTTACTTCCCGTTCCAATGCCATGAGTACCTTCCGGCTCTTCTCCCTCTTTAATTTCACGCAAACTCGCGGGGATGTTAAAAACAACCCAATGATCCCACATACCATCTTTTCGAAGATACTTTGGAACATCCGGGTCGTCCATAATCAAAACAATGCTCTTCGCCCCGGAAGGAATATCAGTTATCTTTAATGGAGGATTTATATTCTCGCCATCGCATGTGTATTTAGCAGGTATCTTCCCTTCGTGTTCAAAAGCAGGACTGGTCAATTTCATAAATTTATCTCCTTTGAATAACAGGAATTTTGTGCTATTACATTTTTAAAATAGACGCTGCGAGGGACATTAAAAACACGGAATTCGGGGCCTTTTTCTCTAACTTAGACATGGATGTGTAACGCTGATTGGCAGGTATCAATCTCAGAAACAACGGGGGTTTGGTTTGTAATGTTTTTATGTATCTTTCAATATCATTCCATAGAGAGTGCACAGGAAACTACTTTTTTGCAGCAATCTTATCGTTAAGGGCATGGAGGAATTTGTCTATATCTACATTGTGCATCTTGGTCGCCATGTCAATGGTCGCAACCCTGCCCATAGTATTCCGCATAACGGGGTTGGCCATCTGACTGAATCCAAAGTCGAGGAATATTTGAAGCGTGTCCGGGAATTGGTCGACAATATCAAAGACCTTTGTATCTTTCGTGACCTCGGTTAATTTCTTGGTTACAGATGGTTTTGACTCCTGTACAGCGTTCATGGTCTTCCACAGGTTATATCCGAAAATACCAAGTGCAGCTAACTCAAACCAGCCAGATGTTCCCAGCGTGCCGTAAAATATGGTCTTTCCGCTCGTACCAACCAATATCTGAGAAAAGACCCTTAAAAAACAGCCTGTATTCAATAGTATAAAGGTGATGTTTGATAACCTTATGCTGTACATGTTAATTCCTGTAAATGTCGGAATCATTTTAGAGGCATAACCAATAATCATCATCGTTATAAATCCCACAGTAATGGCATGATTAAACGAACCGTGAAATCTTCTTTGAACTTCTGTACCGTGTCCCAAAAACGGCATAATAAGCAGAATGATGGCGCAGACAATAAGCCAGGCATAAGCGGTACGAATAGTTTTTGCGTAACTCCTGTCCATAACCACATCTTGCAGTTCTTTTGTGGATCGTTCGAAAATACGCAGTCCAAAGATAAACGTGAAGAGGGCAAAACCTATGGGAAATGCCACGGCCTGCGAAAGTCGAAGCGCTATGATATTTTTATCTGCCAGCATGTGTGTAATAAAATAAATCGGAATTGAAATATTCATAATCCAAAAGGTCAAGTTGACCGCCTTTTCCCTGACGGGCTTTATATCGAGAAAGGCGTATACCGTCCTTATATTTATGGCAAAAATAAACATGAGTACAAAACCAAACAGGTAGAGATGCACATAAGGACTGAAAAAAAACTTTGGAATTTCATACAGGGCATGCTTGTATAAATAAAAAACCATCCCCAGATTCATGCATGTAGCAATGAGAAACCAGCAAATTCCTGCCTTGAAAAACTTATCAAAGATACCGACCTTTTCTTTGCTCGATAAGATGGTTCTTAAGATAATAAATGCAAACAGGAAAATCGCGATGAACTCAAAAATGGCGGATAGTGGGAGCAAAAACCTGATGGTACTATAAGGTAAGGGCTGTACAACAGTTCTTAGAGAAATACCAACAATGGCAGATCCATAACAGATATTCGCCAAACTCCTGTACCTGAGTTCGGTATTCTTTACCCTCGGAATAATGTACAGGGCAAAGCCCATAATGCAAAGCCCCACCCATCCATAAATCTGAGCATGGCCGTGCGCCTGAATAAGCGCATAATAAATTGAATTAAAGTTTAATTTAACGGCAATATAACTGAGTATAATGGCGCCAAACGTCACACCTACGGTAAGCGTTAAAATGATCGCCGTCTTGACGAATTTTTCGTAAATCTTATCTTCTTCAAACTTTGGAATTTCAATATGTTCACCACCGCCCTTTTCGATTGCCTCATTGAGTTCTTTCACGAGGGTGTCATAATCCACCTCGTGCGCCTTGGCAAAAAATGCAATCGGTTCATTAGGCCCCCGAACACCACCGGCTATGACGAGATTATACTTCTTGAATACTGCAAGTGTTTCTGGATGCGACTCTATAAGGTCTCTAATTATTGTATTTCTGTTGATTTCCATAAGATAGAATAAATCAAATTTTGACAAACCTTTCAAGGAAATTAAAAATTACTTTCACAGATGACACCTTATAAAACGATCCTGCCAAAATGACAGAAACTATTTGCGCTGCTAAATACTATTTCAAAATCATAATTTTTTCATAACTTTTTGTGTTGCAATGAATTATTTACCACTAAACATTTGAAGCTAATCTCAGGCATAGGTTTTGCTTCCAGTAACAACAAACGTATTTATATATTTTATTTCACTGTCATTTTTGTAAGGAGGTATGTGTTATGGCTAGAGAGATGATAAAGTGGTCGCATTTACCCACCATTTCATCACTCCAGAATGAAATGAATCGGATGCTGGATCGGTTTTTCAAGAGCGGGGACATTTCTGATTTTGGAATGGAAACTGGCGCATGGATACCGCCCATCGATTTAGCGGAAACGGACGAGAAATTCACCGTAAAGGCGGAAATACCCGGTATCGACCCAAAGGAAATCGATATTTCCGTAAAGGACAACGTCCTCTTAATCAAGGGTGAGAAAAAGGAAGAAAAAGAGGAAAAGGGTAAAAACTATTACCGTATGGAAAGACGCTATGGAGGCTTCTCGCGTTCCATCGACCTTCCGAGCTCTGTGGACACAAACAAGGTAACGGCAGAGTACAAAAACGGTGTGCTTGAGATTACCTTGCAAAAGAAGGAAGCAGTAAAGCCGAAGCAGATTTCCGTAAAGGTCAGCTAAAGTCGTAAACCACAGATTTCGCAGATTGCTCAGATTTGCCTTATAAAAACTGTGAAGGCTTTAATTAAACAGAAGTTGTGAAGATGAGAGGTTGGGAGATTCCCAACTTCTCATCTTCCGGTTTTTCCATTCTCTCAACTTCCCAACTTCACAACCTCTCAATTTCCTAACTAAAGTTCTCCAATCACCGCAATCTCAGTTTCTAATGTATATCCTAATTTTCGTTTTACTTCTTCTTGTACATGCTTAATTAACCGGAGGACATCAGAGGCTGTGGCATTGCCCGTATTGACAATAAAATTTGCATGTTTTGGAGAAACTTCTGCCCCGCCAATACGAGCGCCCTTTAGTCCTGCCTGATCGACCAACCTGCCAGCCCCGACATCTTTAATCTTTTTAAAGACCGAACCGCAGCTTGGAAACTCTGCCAATAATGGCTGCTTTGCTCGTCGCCAGGCTATATTTGAGTCTATCACCGCCAGAATCTCATCTTTCGGCTTCGGTTTGAGTTGGAAGGTAACTTCGAGCACAATATCCTTTCGCGCCTGCAGGATACTCGTATCATACCCATACTGAAAATAATCGACTCCGACGGTGCGAAACTGCCCCTCTTCCGTAAGTATGCGGCTTGTCCGGACGATTTCCTCAATAAATACCGTCCGTTTTCTGTCGGGTGACAGAAAGTGCAGATTCTGCCACATCGCCCCGCCAACGGTGCTTGGAATATCGACAAAGTGCTCAAACCCAGACAATCCAAGGTTTTTGGACTGTTCTATAAGATCGTCAACTATTGCGCCGCTTTCTGCCAGCACCCTTCCATTATCGAGGAATGTAATTTTATTTGCCCGATTACGGATAACCAACCCGCGAAACCCCTTATCCGTAACCAGAATATTTGCCCCGCAGCCGAGCAGAAAAAAGGGAATGCGGTTGCGACTGGCTTCTGATAAGGCATGTACCAATTCATCAATGGTATGAACCTCGACAAACAAATCCGCCGGCCCACCGATTTTATATGTCGTAAATGGCGCTAAAAGTTTATTTCGTTCGAGGTTGGGAATGTTTAGTGACATAGTACCGCAGGTAGCTGTCGAGTTAATCCCCCTTAGAAAAGGGGGATTAAGGGGGTTGTAAATAACTCTGTCATTTGAGAACAAAAACACAACCCCCTGAGTCCCCCTTTGTTAATGGGGATTTTTACACCTACTATTTCATGATCCGCATAAATAAAATGAATTTCCCTATTTTTTTACGCCACGAAGCCCCCATGTATGGGCATGGGGCACCGTCCCCCTACATGGTGACTTTGTGGCTGATTTGAAATTCCCGGACGTTAAATCCCTGTTGACAGAATAGCCTATTTTATTATACATTTACAACATAATTTTCATGATAGCCGCAATAAAAGACCGCATATTAGGCAGTATATTCCATGTTCGATCTTTTGAGGAATAAGAGATGAACAAAATTCTAGCAATGGCCATTCTGTGTATTGTAACTCTCGCCCCTCTTGCTCAAGCAGACGAGAAGGAGGATTTCTACTCTCAGATCAATCGAGCTGTCATCCGATTGGAACATTTTGAGGCTATTCAACAGAAAGGATCCACAAACGTTATCACGCAGAACATCCCGGACGGCACTGCCGTTTTTATCGCGAGTAGCAATGTCCTGTATGTCGTGACAGTGCGTCATGTTGTCGAAAAGCCATATGACCTTCATGCTCGCGTGCAATGCAAGAACGAGAAACGCGGAGAACAAGAAGTCATACTACTTGAACTACCACGAGACAAATGGACATATCACGAAAACAACGGCGATCAAAATACAGACTATGTAGACGTTGCCGTCATGAAAATCTTCTGGATCCAAGATCGTTCGATAAAAAACTTCCGTTACGAACCCAAAGGATCGAAGGATCACGACAAGAATCAACTTCCTATGGAGGACGCTAATCCTCCGCAAGCCATACTTGTCTTCGGATTTCCTGCTGACTTGGGATTCCAGTTGCTCGAACAAAAGCCCATGGGACGCTTCGGGATTGTTTCGATGAAAACCGGAAAAGAATTTCTTAAATTGGAGTCTGGCAAGTTTGCCGAAGAAAGGTGCTATCTGGTTGATGCTAGACTCTTCGGAGGCAATAGCGGGAGTCCCGTTATGAATCAAATGACGATCACAGACGCTGCACCAAGACTCTTAGGGCTTATCAAGGCTGCCAACGCCAACCTTGACTTTGCCGTTATGGAACCCGTCTCTCGAATCAGAGAAACATTAGATTTGGCAAAAGATAAACCTATGTCAGGGAATTGGAAAGTTGTTGGTCAGTAGGGGAAAAAGGTTCATATCTTAAATAATTAAGCGCAAGCGCAAGGGTCACATCTTAAATAATAAATATTGATATTTATTATGCTGAATATTATAATTTTTAAAGTGTGACCCCAAACTTCCTTATTTGGAATTTCTGCGGCTTGAATGTTACAATTTTATTGCATAGACATCTCGCTGCATCTTCTGGATCGTCGGCCTGCATAATGCTCGAAATAACAGCAATACCGTCTGCCCCTCCATCTAAAACTGCTTCTACATTTCTTTCATTAATTCCACCCAGTGCAACAATTGGTATATGAATTTCTTTTTTTAGTTTCTGTATCTCTTCAACCCCGGTTGGCTTTAGAAGTCCTGTCTTTGAAGGTGTATCATAAATAGGTCCAAACGTGATATAATCAGCCCCCCAGCTCTGCGCCTGCAATGCCTCTTGACGGTTATGGGTAGAAACACTAATGAGTTTTTCAAAACCGAGTAATTCCCTCACAACACCGAATGGCAGTGACTGCCAGCCCAAATGCACGCCATCCGCTTCCACTGCAAGGGCAATATCAACCCTGTCGTTGATAATGAAATTTGCTTTGAAATCTGAAGTTATCTTCCTCAGTTCGCATGCTATAGAATACAGTTCATGGGTTGCAAGTCCCTTTTCTCTTAACTGTACCGTCTTGACACCTCCCTTTAGGGCAAAACTTATGGTATCTATAAATGGATGTTTGCATTGATTCCTATCCGTAATCAGGATAAGGGAAAGATTATTGATTAGTTGTTCTTTTAACATGCATCATAAAATATCTGTTTTGCACTGCTATTAGGCCTGCAACATGAACTCTACCTTATTAATGAACGTTTTGTAAATTGGTTCTGAGGTTTGAATGAATTTCTTTATCGTATTCCAACGAATATCTAAATACTCATGGGCAAGTATGTTTCGGAGCACAGCCCATTGAGAAATATCATCTCCAAAGGATTCGTCAAAATACTGAGTAGTACCAAGCTCTTTCAAAACCCCCTTATATGAAGTGGGAATTCTTCTACCTTCAACTGCGAGTATCACTTTAGCAATATCAATAGAACAATTAACCATGTTTTCAATCCATCTCTCGAGATTTCTTCGCATATCTCTATCATCATTATACGTTTTCCAATCAACCTTTGAAAATTTTGAGAAATCAGCGAATTCAGACTTCATGAAGTCAACATATTTTATCAACCGTTCCCTATCTTCAGGCAATAGCTTCACGTTTCATTTTCTCCTTAAAATTCCAGTAATGTTCAATCCATTCCCTGAAATCTATCGCCTCGGAGGTAATTCTTACAAGGAAATCCAGATAAAGATTACGATTTTTTATAATAATAGGAATTCCACGGAGAGCACTATCTGCAATAGTCGGCGTCGCCCTGTTGAGAACCAACAAATCAACTTCTTTTTCAATAATATTTTCAATATCCAGCCATATTGATCTTTCATTATCATTATAAAAATCCGTTTCTTCCCATTCTAGATTACGTCCCCTTGGATTAAAATAAATCGCTATATCAACATCTGAATCAACACACTCCTGATTCTTCGCCCATGACCCAAAAAGAAAAGCCATGGAAATATCATCTCTCTTGTCAAAGTAATTTCTGAGCATTTCTACGATTTTATCTGCCTTTATCATTAATTTGTATTGATTAAACAGTAAGAGAAGGTATTAATTTTTTATCAATAAGATTAGTATTTCGTTTCAGAAGCGGGTGGATAACCTGGCTTGTAAATTCTTCCACTTGCTGGGGCGCCCTGCCAACCAATCTCGTTGGGTCTGAAATCTCCTTTAGCTTCGATTTTATCTTGAAAAATGAAGGGTCTTTTTCGATTCGTTCTAAAAGGTCATTTTCTTTGCCTTCTTCCTTGATTCTTTGGGCAGCATCCATTGCGTGCCTGCGAATCTTTTCGTGGAGTTCCTGGCGATCCCCGCCAGCATTCACAGCCTCCATAAGGATGTTTTCGGTTATCATAAAAGGCAGTTCATCGGCAAGATGGCGGGCTATAATGGGGGGATAAACACTGAATCCAGACGCAACGTTTAACACAATGTTTAATATGCCATCGACGGCAAGGAATGCCTCAGGGACAGAAATTCTCTTGTTGGCAGAATCGTCCAGCGTCCTTTCAAACCACTGGGCAGCGGCTGTAAATGCCGGATTCAAACAATTACAGAGTACGTAACGTGCAAGAGCCGCTATCCGCTCACAACGCATGGGGTTTCTCTTGTAAGCCATGGCAGAGGAACCGATCTGTTCTTCCTCAAATGGTTCTTCCGCCTCTTTCAGGTGTTGAAGCAATCGCATGTCGTTGGAAAATTTATGGGAAGATTGCGCAATACCTGCAAGGCCAAACACAATCTGACTATCGATTTTTCGACTGTAGGTCTGCCCTGTCACAGGATAATAACCATCAAAGCCCATCTTCCTGGTAACAAGCTCATCCAACTTTTTCACCTTCTCAGCATTATTATGAAAGAGCGTCATAAAGCTGGCCTGTGTGCCTGTTGTACCCTTTACGCCGTGGAACCTTAAACCCTTGATCCGCATTTCGATTTCTTCGATGTCGAAAATAAAATCCTGGATCCATAAACATATCCGTTTTCCCAGTGTTGTTGGCTGAGCCGGCTGGAAATGGGTGAAACTCAAGGTGGCAAGGTCTTTATATTTCGCCGCCCGATTTGTAAACACGCTTACCGTGTTTACAAGCTTTGCAAGGATAATACGCAATCCTTCCTTCATCTGGACAAGCTCGGTATTGTCCTGCACATAAGCGCTGGTTGCACCGAGATGAATAATCGACTTTGCCTTTGGACACTGCTCACCATAGGCATGAATGTGTGACATTACATCGTGTCTGAGTTTCTTCTCGTATTCCCGCGCAACGTCAAAGTTGATCGTATCCTGAAAGCATCGCATTTCATCGATCTGATCGCTGGTAATAGTTTTTAG
>JACRII010000047.1 GCA_016235875.1 Planctomycetota bacterium | reverse complement strand
GGTATTACAGGCTATGACAAGGGTGGTTGCCTTTTTTATCGCATTTTCCCGGAAGCTATTGCCGTCTTCTTCCACTTCAGGCAGAAAAGGAAAATCTTCAACGCCTCGAAGCAATATACCAGGGATTTTTTTAAGAATCTCCGATATCTCCTTTTTCTTATTTTCATTTTGCGTAGCAATAACGATGGTTTTTGCGTGAATCTCATTTACTATTGAAGACATATTTATTTCCTGGAATAGAGATTTAATCGTTAATTTCCAGTGACTTCCTTTGGATTTCGGTAATCTCACGGATTCCCTTTTTTGCCATATTTAACATCTCTGCGAGTTGTTCGTCATCAAAGGTATATTCTTCACCGGTACCCTGTATTTCGATAAACTTGTCATTTCCTGTCATCACAATATTCATGTCTACCTGTGCGGCGGCGTCTTCTGCGTAGCAGAGGTCTAACAGGACGTCATCATTCACAATTCCAACACTTACGGCTGCGATACTGTACAGAACGGGGTTTTCTTTAATAAGTTTTTTGCTCATGAGCCATTGTACGGCATCCATCAATGCTATGTAACTTCCCGTAATAGCTGCGGTGCGTGTACCGCCGTCTGCCTGGATAACATCACAGTCAATCCAGATAGTCCGTTCCTTTAACAGGGCAAGATTGATGATTGAACGTAAAGAACGGCCGATGAGCCTTTGGATTTCATGCGTTCTCCCCGTTAATTTACCCTTGACAGATTCCCGCGGAGCCCTTATGGGTGTGGAGCCTGGTAGTAATGAATATTCCGCCGTAAGCCAGCCTTCGCCAGTATTTTTTATATGAGGGGGCACGGTTTCATCTATAGAGGCCGTGCAGATGACCTTGGTATTGCCTGTCTCTACGAGCACTGAGCCCGGGGCGTATTTGGTAAAGTGCCTTTTGATGATTAATGGACGCAGCTCGTCACGTTCACGGTTATCAACTCTCATAGCTATTTAATAGTTTTTTTATTTTCTTAACAAAAGTTTTAAAAGGGCTTTTTCTACATGAAGTCTGTTTTCTGCCTGGTCGTATACGATAGAATGTGGGCCATCGATAACTTCGTCCGTAATTTCCTCGCCACGATGGGCCGGTAGACAGTGCATTACCTTGACATCATCCTTCGCTGGTTTCAAAAGGTCGCAGTTGATTTGAAAATCTTTGAATGCCTGTCTGCGCGCCTCTTCCTCTGCCTCCTGCCCCATGCTAACCCAGGTGTCCGTATAAAGCACGTTTGCCTTTTCAGCGGCTTCTTTTGGGTCCTGATAGAGATGAATCAGATCGTTTCCGTCTGCCATCTGTTTGGTTTTGGAAACAAAATCAGGTGTGAGCTCGTATCCCTTGGGTGATGCAATATGTATGTGAATACCCAGTTTTACGCAGATTTGAGCCAGAGATCGGGCGACGTTATTCCCATCTCCTATAAAAGCTATTTTTATGTTTGTGTAGGTGCCGATTTTTTCTTTGATAGTGTACAGGTCGGTGAGCGCCTGGCATGGGTGGAGATAATCCGATAGGGCATTAATAACGGGTACGGTGGCGTATCTGGCCAGTTCCTGAATTGTGTCCTGACCAAAGGTACGGATAGCAATGCCGTTTACATAACGGGACAGCACCCTTGCGCCGTCTTTTACGGCCTCTCTCTTCCCAAGGTTTATATCATTTTGTGTCAGATAAATTGCGTGACCGCCCAGTTGTACCATTGACACTTCGAAGGAGACCCGTGTACGCATGGAACTTTTTTCAAAGATCATTCCCAGGATTTTGCCGCTCAGACATTTTTCATCATATCCCTTGTTATGCCATTCCTTGAGTTCCTTTGTGACGTTAAATATTTCCTCAATGTCAGATTGTGAAAGGTCTGCAATTGAAATTAAATCCTTACATTTCATAGGCATTCTCTCATGAATTAAGTTTTAGAAAGAACCGTTTTTAAAATGTTCAAGCCCTCATCAATGTGTTCTTTTGTAACATTGAGCGGGGGCATAAATCGAATGACGGTGTCATGAGTACAATTGAGGAATAATCCCGCTTGGATACAACTCTTGATGATTTCCGCTCCATTTCCATTGAGTTCGATCCCGATCATGAGTCCCACGCCGCGGACATCTTTTATTATCTTATATGTCTTTTGCAGTATTTTCAATTGCTCTACGGCATAACTACCCATTCTTTTAACATTCTCAAGCAGGTTTTTGTTTTCAATCGTTTCGAATACCGCTACTCCCGCTGCGCATGCCAGTGGATTTCCGCCAAAAGTGGAGGCATGACTGCCGGGAACGAGGCTCTTCGCAATTTCTTTTTTGGCCGTCATGGCTCCAATAGCCACGCCGCCGCCGAGCGCCTTTGCCAATGTCATAATGTCGGGTTCTATACCATAATGTTGATAAGCGAAATATTTTCCGCTCCTTCCCATACCGCATTGCACCTCATCGAGAATGAGCTGCAATCCTTTCTCATCACAGAGCTTTCTAATGCCTTGCATGAATTCTTTTGTGGCGATGTTAATCCCGCCTTCACCCTGAATAGGTTCCAGCATGATGGCACAGGTCGCATCATCAACTTCTTTTTTTAGAGCTTCCAGATCATTAAATGGAACGTAGGAAAACCCTTCGACCAGCGGCGCAAATCCCTTATGATATTTTGGTTGCGCGGTTGCTGTGACCGTGGCAAGCGTCCTGCCGTGGAACGAATTGGAAAAGGTGATTATCTTATATTTGCCTGAACTTGAGTTGTGTATGCGGGCGAGCTTGATTGCCGCTTCATTCGCCTCAGCGCCGCTATTGCAGAAGAAACACTGTCCGCTGAAAGATTTTTCAGAGATGTATTTTGCCAGTAATCCTTGCGGTTCTGTGTAATAGATATTAGGGGCGTGCTGGAGTTTTGCGGCCTGGTTTTGAACGGCCGCAACGACGTTTGGATGACAGTGTCCCAGCAGGCTGACTGCCCAGCCTGAAAAAAGGTCGAGGTATCGTTTACCTTCCGCATCCCAAACATCTACGCCGCTGCCTCTGACCAGCAGAATAGGATTTCGAATATAATTCGGGATGACATAGCGATCGTAAATTTCTTTAATGTCTTTTGTGTTCATGGTTTTTATTTATATTATTATTTGTGTTCCGACTCCCTTGTCGGTGAAAATTTCCAATAAGAGCGCATGCGGTATCAGTCCATTGATGATATGCGCCTTCTTTACCCCAGCCTTAAGAGCGCTAATACATGCCAGCGCCTTTGGGAGCATCCCGTCTTTGATTATCTTTTTATTAATGAGTTCGTGGACTTCGTTTTCGTGCAACGTGGAAGCAAAAGATGTATCGTCATCGGGTCTTGTCATGATACCGTGCGTGTTTGAAAGAAAAACGAGCTTTTCTGCGCCAAGCGTCTTTGCAATAAACGCCGCAACATTGTCCGCATTGACGTTATAAACATCACCATTTGTTCCTTTTGCGATGGGTGGAACAATGGGAATCGTGCACGTGCTGCACAAATTCAAAAACTTGTCGCTGTCGATTGCTGTTACCTTGCCAACGAAACCGATATCTAATTTTTTGGAAGTGCCGTTCTCTGTTCTAGTCTCGATGTAATGCTTTTCTGCCTTTAATGGACAGTATCCGTCTTCCCAGATACAGGCAGCTTCATTGCCCAACTCTGAGATCCTCTTTACTATGGAAGCGCTGATCTCATTAATCAGGACATCTTTGGCTATATCAAGTGTTTCGCGGTCTGTTATACGATGTCCTTCAATGAACTTTGGGGTCAAATTCCGTTTTGCCATCTCCTCGCTGATGCGTGGGCCGCCGCCGTGAACCAATATGGGCATAATGCCGACTGTTTTCATGAATACAATATCCTGAAGTACGTTTGTCAGTACGTCTTCATTGGACATTGCACTGCCGCCAAACTTGATTACGACGATCTTATTTCTAAAAGAACGGATATAGGGAAGCGCTTCAATCAGTATGTTCGCTTTCCGTATGGCATTTTCCATGCAGTAATATACCAAAAATTATTCTGATAATAAAAAAGAAGTTGGAATTATAACAAAAGAGACTCTCGTGTCAAGAGTAAAGAAACCGGGCGTTTAATTTATTACAAAGGAAAGAGAAGGTTTGTGCAAAGGCTTTGTTTATAGGTGCAGGCCAGCCCTTATTATTTGCGTCATTAGTTTATCCGTGGCTAATTTGCAAAATTTATTTTGAACGGTTTCTGAATGATTGATTCTTTAAACATAATTCCGGCAAGACTGGACTATTCTTTTATCTTCTTAATTCGATTTTGTACATAAGCATCCTGGAGGGCAATATACGGGTCGATGGCTGGTTTTGTTATGTTCTCATAAGTTGTCCCTTTATCTATAGAGAGATCGTTAACAGTGTCATAAGAATAATTCCCAAAGCCCTCGAGTGGTGTGAGGAAGAAATATGAAATCCAACCGAATGGATTCAATGCGGCATCTCCTGCCAAGCCTACGGTATCACGCACCGTTGATGGTCCAAGAAAAGGCCACACGATGTAAACTCCGGAATTCATCTTATGCTTGGCGAGGGTTTGGCCAAAGTCTCTCTCTTGTTTCTCCAAATGGAATTTTGATTTTGCCGGATCGAAGAATCCTGCCACTCCAACGGTACTATTAATAACGAAACGTGCAAACTCCGTACCCGCGCCTTTGGATTCACCCTGGAAAAGACAATTGAAAAAACGGACAGGCATTTTGACGTTTGTAAAAAAGTTCCTGACGCTTACGCGTGCCTTTTCAGGTATCATGGAATTGTAACCAGTGTAGATTGGTTTAATAAAATAATGATAAGCCTTATCATTGAAGGTAAAGATGGCCCGGTTATATGGCTGAAGCGGATCTTTTACTAAAGGGGGTTCCGCTTTCACATCATTATTTATTGGCTCTTCCTCTTCTTGCGTTGTATCGGCAGGGGTTGTATCCTCTTTTTTCGTGTTATCCGATTGCCCCGTTGAAACGGTATGTTTCAATTCACTGTCTTCGTTCGCTTTGTTGATGACAGGAGTTTTTTCTTCTTGTGGAATTTCAGTTGGTTGTCCTTCTGAAACGGGTGAAGATTCTGCCCGGACAGACGTCTTGCATACACAAATTGTAAAAACAACAACGAACATCAATAAAACAGACCTTCTCACGTGTTTTTCTCCTTTTTTGATATCCAGCATCATTGTAATGTTATTTTCTCACTTTGTTTGTGTTTCTTCTTTAACTTTGTTTCGCTTTTATCTTTTGAATGAGTTCCTTGTATGAAGATTTAATCAAGATGTTATTAAATTGGCTGCGGTAATTATTAACCAGGCTTACTCCTTCAATAATCACATCATAAATTGCCCATCCCCCCGGATTATTGAGCATATTATAATCCACGGATATTTCTGTTCCTTTGTTTGTGATAATCTTGGTTTGTACAGTGGCATATTTTTTATCTTGTTTTTCACTGATAATAACAACTTTTTCACCGGAATACGTATCGGTTTTCCCTATATAAGCGTCTTTCATTATATTGGTAAACAATTCCACAAATTCATCTTTTTCCTCAGGGGTACGGCTTTTCCAATGCTGGCCAAGAGCCCTTTTGGACATTTCTTCAAAATTAAAAATGGGGGAAATTTCTTTCCATAACTTTTGCCTGCGTTCCTGCACCTTTTCATCGCCTTTCAGGGAAGGATCCTTGAGAATGGCAAAGCCTTTGTCTATCGTTTCCATAAGTAATTTTCCCGGTTCCCCTGCCCACAGAAGCGGAGATATAAAAGCCAATGAAAGCATACCAATACCTAGTGCAGATGTAATTTTTCTATAGTTCATTTCGTTATTCCTTTACCTTCCCAAAAACAAAATTTCCTATCAACTTTTCTATATCAATCGGTGGTTCTGTCTGATGTAATGAGTCCCCGGGTTTTATCAATGTTTCTGATCCACCAGGTGTTATTTCTACATATTTTTCACCTAAAAGTCCTTTGGTACGAATCGATGCAATAGCGTCTTCCTGGAGTTCAATGTCATCTCGAATAAGCAAGGTAACCACAGCCTGATAAGCGATCAGCTCGATATTGTCAACCTTACCAACTTCAATTCCTGATATTTCCACCTCAGTATCTTTCTTAAGACCTTTGACAGAGCTAAAGACGGCTTTTACCGGATAATAGTGGTTTCCTGACAGGTTGACCTTCCCAAGTCTTACAGACATGTAAGCCAGGCAAAGCAAGCCGCAAAAAACAAAAATACCAACAATAATTTCAACGTCAAATTTCTTCATAATATTTTTCATATTTGTCACCTTTTAGATCATTGGGAACACGTTTATTGTATGGAAATAGGGCCTTCCAATTCTCCATGCACGAACTGATGAATCACAGGATCTTGTGAGTTCTCTATCTCTGCGGGCGTTCCCGAAGCAATAATTTTGCCATTGTATAACATAGCAACACGATCTACCAAAGAAAAAATTGCAGGTATTTCATGGGTAACCATGATTGCAGTAAAATTGAGACTTTTCTGACAATCTCTGATCAATTTGTGTATTGCTTTTCCAGTTAATGGATCGAGTCCGGTTGTCGGTTCATCAAAAAGCACTATTTCGGGTTTCATAACGAGGCATCGTGCAAGGGCAACCCGTTTTTTCATACCACCGCTTATCTCGGCAGGATATTTATTTTCAGCGCCCGAGAGACCGACTCTGGCCAACTCTGCAAGCGCCGTATCCCGAATTTGCGAATCTTTCATCCTGGTTTTTTCCCTGAGAGGGAATGCGACATTATCAAATACGGTAAGGGAATCGAAAAGGGCGCCTCCCTGGAAAACAATGCCACATCGTTCTTTTAATTGTTTTAGCAGATTTCCTCTCAGCTTGCTGATATCCTGATTGTTTATTAATATCCTGCCCCGATCAGGTTTTGTAAGGCCGATAATAAGCTTGAGGAGTACCGATTTCCCCTTCCCACTGCCTCCTATCAATGCCAGAGTTTGTCCCTCTTCTACCTTTAGGTTAACACCCCGAAGCACCTCGTGGTTTTTAAAACTTTTGTATAAATCGACAACCTCAATCATTGGTTATCCAGATTAAGTCAATAATATCGATGTCATAAAATAATCCCATATCAGTATTGTGACAGATGAAAGCACCACGGCCTGGGTGGTTGCCTTGCTTACGCCTTCTGCCCCGTATCCGGTATAATATCCCTTATAGCAGCTTATCCAGGTTATCAGCATACCAAAGCTTAAGGATTTGTACAGACCCTCAAGGATGTCTTTCGCACTAACGAAATCTCTGATGCCGCCAAAATAGGTTCCACTGGAGACGCCCGTAAGTCCAACGCCTACAGCATATCCTCCCCAAACGCCTACTACAACGAAGATAGCATTTAAGAGAGGGAGCGATATTATGCCTGCCAGTAAATTAGGAATGACGAGATACTTGTATGGATTTAAGGCCATAGCGTCAAGGGCGTCAATTTGCTCGGAAATCCTCATAATACCAATTTCCGCCGTTAATGCAGAACCAGCGCGCCCGATAACCATCAAGGCGGAAAGAACAGGTCCCAGTTCCCGGATCAATGAAAGAGCCACCACAGGACCAAGACTCGTTTCAGCGCCAAACTTGACTAAGGCGTAATACGTCTGTAATGCCAGCACCATTCCCGTAAATGATCCTGTCAGAATAATGACCAGCGTAGTCTTTACGCCAATAAAATTAATTTGCTTAACAATTCTTCGGAGTAAATATGGAGG
>JACRII010000050.1 GCA_016235875.1 Planctomycetota bacterium | reverse complement strand
CTGCTGCCATAGCCCATAGTGCTTACGGCGTGAAGGATATCGAGGGTACTCACAATACCCACAACCTGTCCCTTGTCCTGAATAATAATCCTGTGGATTTTTTTATCATGCATTATCTTTGCAAGGCGGTCTATCGTATCACCCGCCTGTGCTGTAATGACATGGGAAGTCATGATATCTTTTACCACCGTCTTTCCAAAACCTTTTGATTTTGATATTTTATCGAAGGCCTTTTTTTGTTTTCCATTGGTGTCGCTATAAAATGATTTTTTATTGCTGAGACCTCGTTTTCTGGCTGTTGTTTCATCGTATTCAACAATATCAGTCTTTGAAACGACGCCAACGAGTTTTCCATCTTTATCAACGACGGGTGCACCATTAATATAGTTTTTAATCAGGATTTTTATGAGTGTATGGATGGGTGTGTCCGGATGGACACAGACCACCTTTTCCGTCATTAAATCTTTTGCCACAAATTTATACGTAGACATAGTCGATCCTCCATAATGTTTACAAATTTTCTTTTTTTGACAGGATTTACAAGATAAAACAGGACGTACTAAATACCTGTACAAAATGTAAATAAATTTAACGTCTTTTCTGTGTACTCTGTGCGCTCTGTGGTAAGTTATTATTAACTTTTTTACACAATCTTTGCAAGAGGGTATAGGTATTTTTAAAGGTCTTTTTGTCATCGGGATGATGGGAGATATAATCATTCAGGTATCGAAATGCCTCTTCGTAGCTTTTCTTTGCAATGTAATTATCCAGAAGTAAAATAACAGGGCGGTTATCATACGGGTTACACGTCAATGCCTGTTGACAGTATTTGATTGATTTTTCGTGCTTCATCTCATTATTTGCATTGCGTGCCTTATATAAAAATATCTCTGCAATAAGTTCCAAATCGTTCATAATCTTTTTCTGAGGGTTATCCCTGTCTGCATTTTTTACAATGCCATCGCTATGGGTATGCTCAAAGTAGTGTTTCTGTTCTTTAACTAAGAGCATATTATAAATATGGCCGGGAACAAAGATATTTTTTATGTCTATGCCAAAGCGCCTGCAAATAATAGTGTATCGGATTGCATAAGAAAGGCAATTTCCTACCCTGAGATTTAGCGTATCTCTGATATCATAACAATCATTGTATGTCCCTTCATTAGCGTTTCTTTGTAACCAGTCGAATAGGAACTGTGCCTTAGTTAATGGGTCTGTTATATTATTAACGCATGTTTCCCGACTGATTCGGGAGATGAGGGTGTCGATCTTTGTTAGATACGACTGCATTTTTTTATCAGTGTCTACACCGGATGCAATAAGACAAGCATGTTCGAATGGCATGTCCAGCCGTCCGTCCTGGATATCACATATCAACGATGCTTCCAGTTGATTCGGGTCTTTTTTGTTAATAAATTCTGTGTACTGTGCGGAATGGCAGCCTATAAGAAACATCAAGGATGTGATGAATAATCCTATTATTGATAGAGAACGTTTCATGTGCTATTCTAACCTGGCTTTAATTGAGGTAAGTAATTTTTCTTGAGTAAACGGTTTTTCCAGGAAGACCAGAGTGGGGTCTATTTCAAATATCGTTTTATACGAACGAGGTGAAAAACTGCTTGCAATAATGATGGGAATTCCGGCATTGGATGGATCTGATTTCAATTGTTTAAGAA
This sequence comes from Planctomycetota bacterium, assembly GCA_016235875.1. GTDB lineage: Bacteria > Planctomycetota > Brocadiia > Brocadiales > Brocadiaceae > Wunengus. The sequence continues at coordinate 853 of JACRII010000050.1, read as the reverse complement.
AGGCATCGCCAGTCATTTCGTCGAGTAACAAGTCAAGAATGATGAGGTCGGGTTTGTCTTCCTTGATTTTTTCAAATGCCTGTTTTCCATCAAGGGCGCGATTGACTATATAATCAGTCCCTTCGAACATCATCGTGTAAAAAAAGAAAAACTCGTCTTCGTCTTCGATGATGAGTATTTTTCTACTCAAAGTGTAGCTCCTTTTTACTTTTATAGTTTACGAAGCGCCTTCTTGAGCAACGGGTAAGGTGAATTTGAATGTGGAGCCTTTTCCGCGACCCTCACTTTCCACCCATAAATGTCCCTTGTGGACTTCAATGATGTTTTTACATATCGCAAGACCTACCCCTGCGCCATCCGCCCTCGGGCGTTCCTGGAAGAATCTTTCGAATAATTTTCCGAATTGCTCTTTTGGCAACCCGATACCAACCCCTGTATCTTTTACGGCGAATTCTATGCTGGCATCTTTTTGTCTCAGGAATACGTGTATTTCGCCTCTTTCAGTATATTTTATGGCATTATCTATGAGGTTGGTAATTACACGCTGAATTTCTTCCTTGTCACCGATCACTGCCGGCAATCCTTGATTCACGTGATTTATTAAAGCCAATCCCTTTTTTTCAGCTAAAAGCCTCATTGTTGTGACTGTCTGTAAAACGAGCACATCCATGAGGATGGGTTCCTTCCTAAACACCATTCTGCCTGATTCCAAAACAGAGAGGTCGAGTATACTTCCTATAGTCTTTCGTAATCTTTGCAAACTGTCGTTAATAATCTTGCTGAATTTTCCTTCTTTTGAGCGGTCTATATACTCTTTCTTTACTTCCTTAGACCAGAGATCGATTGCCATTTG
>JACRII010000044.1 GCA_016235875.1 Planctomycetota bacterium | reverse complement strand
AGTAGCAAAGAAATTTTCTACATTATTGTAAAAGAAGTTGCCACTCTTATTGATGCCACTCGTTGTTCAATCTTTCGCGTTACTCACGATAAGAAATTTGCACAAGTAATTGCTTCTCATGATACCCCTGACATACATTTGGAGATAATGATCGATAATTATCCAGAGGTAAAGAAGGCATTAGATACGAGAGAAGCGGTAATTGTTCAATATATTCTCAGCGATCCGTTAATGAAGGATGTACAGGAAAATGTAAAGACTATTAAGGACAATGCGATTGTTGTCATTCCTATCATTTTGAAAGATAATGTCATCGGAACTCTTTTTTTAAGAAGTGTTCGAGAAAATAAATTCTTTAGTGAAAGAGAACTAAAATTTTTGAAAGTAGTGGCTCATATAGCTGCTAATGCCCTGGATAATGCCTTTCTCTACGAAAATTTAGAGTCCACACGGTTGCAGTTGGTACAGTCTGAAAGATTAAGGGCGTTAGGAGAATTGGCTACTGGTGTTGCCCACAATTTTAATAATTTATTGAGTGGCATCCTAGGACATACACAAATGTTACTATCAAAGAGTCTCGATGAAGCAACTCGTGAACGATTACAAATTATTGAAAAGCTTGTATTAGACGGAAGTGAAGTTGTCAAAAGGATTCAGGAATTTACGAGACTTCGTACTACAAAGGATTTTTCCGCAGTCAATATAAAAGATATCATAAATGATGTTGTTAGAATGACAGAGTCGAAATGGTCTAGTATCCCGAAAATAACCCTACGCGTTGATACTGATTCAATGGAAATTCCCATTGTAGAAGGGAATGCATCAGAGTTAAGAGAGGTTTTCATCGATATTCTGTTTAATGCAGTTGATGCGATGCCCAAAGGAGGAGAACTCACGATTCAAGCAAAAAGTGGCGGGAAGTCTGTTTTTGTTACCTTTTATGATACAGGTGAAGGTATGTCAGAAGAAACCAAGAAGAGGGTATTTGACCCCTTTTTTACAACAAAAGGACTCAAAGGTGTCGGTCTGGGGATGAGCGTTGCATACGGAATTATCAGTAGGCATAACGGCCAAATTATCATAGATAGCGAACTCGGCGTTGGCGCCGCCGTTACCGTACAATTACCAGTATCCGAAAAAGTCATTAAAGAAATTGAGGGCAAACTTAATCTTAAACAAGGAGAGAAAACTAAGATACTTCTTATTGAAGACCATAAAGTTACTTTGGATATCCTCTCTGAGAATTTAATAAATCAAGGGTACTCTGTGCATAAGACCGACAATGGTATGGCAGGTATCAAAATGTTTAAAGATGGACATTACGATATTGTTATAACAGATGTTGGCTTGTCCGATATTTCCGGTTGGGCAGTCTCTAAAAAAATAAAAGACATGTCACCACAGGTACCGATTGTATTTATTACAGGATGGGGCAATCAACTCAGTTCATCGCAGTTAAAGGAATGTGGTGTAGATTTTATACTTGCAAAGCCTTTTAAGATAGAAGAGATTTCATCGATAATAAAAAAGGCACTTGATTCTAAAAAAGATGTCTAAAGTAGACAAGAAAAGAGGTTAAAGGACTTTGCTATATAGTTGGCTTTATTCGATAAATTCATTAGAAATATTTAAATACATATCTTTTCGTTCATGTCTGGCTGCTTTTACTGCTTTTTTAATCAGTATTTTTTTTGGTCATTGGTTTATTAAAAGACTGCGGATTTTAAAGGTTGGTGAGGATACAACAAAAACAGACTCAGAAGAACTCAAACGTATGCATTTCGATAAAAAAAATACACCGACAATGGGAGGAATTGTTGTGAATGTCTCTATCCTGGTCTCCGTTTTGTTCTGGTGTAATATCTACAATGAATATGTTCTTCTAGTAATGTTTACGTTGATCTGGTTCGGTGTACTTGGATTTATCGATGATTATATTAAGCTTACGCAGAAGAATGCAGCCGGTTTGAGCGATGTATCAAAATTATTATTTCAATCAGCATTGGGGCTCATACTGGGATTGGTCTTATATTTCCATTTCAGTAAGTTTACCTGGGGTACCCAACTGGTGATTCCTTTTGTTAAAGATTTTAGACCCGACGTAGGTCCTTTTTACATATTGGTTGTTGCGTTCTTTATCGTTGGGATGTCAAACGCAGTAAATCTTACCGATGGTTTGGATGGCCTGGCAATAGGGTGCAGCATTATTGCCGGGATTGCTTTTACTGTTATTGCCTATGCCTCTGGCAGGGTTGACTTCAGTGATTATTTAAGAATTCCTTATGTCCCCGGGAGTGGTGAATTGAGTATTTTTTGCGCTGCGCTGGTGGGAGGAAGCCTGGGATTCTTGTGGTATAACTGCTTTCCTGCACAAATTTTTATGGGTGACACAGGTTCATTGACATTAGGCGGTATGCTGGGACTAATTGCTCTTATTGTAAAACAAGAACTGTTGATGGTTATTATCGGGGGAATCTTTGTTGCCGAGGCAGTTTCTGTACTTGTGCAAAAATTCTATTATAAGATGACAAAGAGAAGGGTTTTTCGTTGTGCGCCTTTACACCATCACTTTCAGTTTAAGGGATGGCCAGAGACGAAAATTACCCTCCGGTTTTGTATTATTGCGGCAATGCTGGCTGTATTTAGTCTTATACTGCTATAAAGGAGATTCGTTTGAAACACTGTCATTTTATTCTATACATTGTGGTTGCTTTGATAGGATTCAGTATTATCACTGTCTATAGTACAGACCTGGCAACTTTTGGGGCTGGGGGGAAAAATTATCAATTAACGAAACATCTCTTATGGATATTGATGGGTTCGATATTGTTAATAACCATGGCAAAGATTGATTACCATTACTTACAGAAATTGAGAATCCCCATTCTCGTTATATCCTTCGTACTGCTTTTGCTCGTATTGATTCCAGGAATTGGTACAGTTACTAACGGTGCGCGCAGGTGGATTCGATTAGGCCATACTTTGGGTATACAGCCTTCCGAATTTGCAAAATTGGCGGTTATAATATTTGTTTCTGGCTATATTGCCAAGAACCAAAGTCACATGTCCAAATTCAAATGTGGTTTTATGATACCCATCGTTATTATTGCGGTAACGGGCGCTCTTATAATAAAAGAGCCTGATTTTGGGAGTGCTGCGTTCATTACAATTCTTTCTATAATTATGCTCATCGTTGGTGGGACCAGGTTCATTTATGTTTTTTTTACGATTTTAGCTACCGTACCGTTTGTGCACAAAATGCTATTCGAGGTTTCATATAGAAAAGACAGATTAATGGCCTTTATGGATCCATGGCAAGACCCTTCAGGAACAGGGTATCATGTAATTCAGTCGTGGATTGCCCTTGGTTCCGGTGGTTTGACAGGATTGGGTGTTGGTAGCAGCAAACAAAAACTATTCTTTTTACCGGAAAGCAGCAGTGATTTTATCTTTACCATTATCGGGGAAGAGTTTGGTTTTATTGGGGTGTTAGTTATTATATGTCTATTCTTGTTATTAATATGGCAGGGGTTAAAAATAGTGCATGCAACCAAAGACGTATTTGGATTTTTTTTGGGATTCGGAATAACTGTGATGTTTGGATTACAGGCAATTATCAACATTGCAGTTGTCTCTGGCATTGTTCCAACAAAAGGCATCCCCTTGCCTTTTGTTAGTTCAGGAGGGTCTTCTTTGTTATTCTCTATGATAGGAATTGGAATATTAATTAATATTGCAAGACAGTCTTTGGTGTCAGATACCTTAAATCCACAGGTGAATATAGAACCAACAGAAGATCAAGTTGGTAGATTATTGCCTGTGAGATTCTGGCATAATATAACGTCTAAAATAGCAGGCTTTTCGTGGCGATAGCAGAAAAATTCGTCAATAAGTCTCTGGTTTTGACATAAATTCTAAACATATTTTCGTCATTTTACGCCTTTTTATGTTTATTTTTTGTACAAAGTGTGTCCTTGTTAAAGGTAAAGGGGTATAAAAAATGAAAGTCGCTTTTGCAGGAGGCGGTACCGCGGGGCATTTGATGGTGGGATTGAGTACAGCAGAAGAGATCCGTTCCAGGTTTAATGAGGCGGAAATAATTTTTTATGGCACTGACAAAGAATTTGAAAAACGATGTGTAGAACAGCGAGGCTTCAGGTTTCAACGGATGCACGCTAAAAAGTGGGGAAAATCGTTCAAGCAGTTATTCACGTTTATTATTGCAATATGTATCGGCATTGTTGAATCGCTCATTGCGCTTCGCAAATTTAACCCGGACATTGTGGTTGGATTGGGGGGCTATGCCTCTTTTGCCCCAATTATCGCTGCAAAATTACTCAGCATACCGTCTGTATTACTGGAACAAAATGTAATTCCCGGGAAGGCAAATCGATTCCTGGCTAAATGGGTTGATGAGGTATATTGTCATTGGAGAGGATCTCTCAAGTGGTTCAACAAGGCGAAAGTTGTACGGGTAACAGGAACTCCCATACGCAAGGATATTTTATCTAGCCAAAGATGCCGTTCTGCCGAAATATTCGGACTAAGTTCTTCTAAAAAAACGATACTGGTTACAGGGGGAAGTCAGGGCGCGCAGGCAATAAATGAAGTTATACTAAGATGTTTGCCCAAATTAGGGCCGTTATCAAACGAACTGCAAATTATCCACTGTACAGGTGAATATGGATATGAAGCCGCAAAAGCGGCGTACAAGCAAACAGATATCAAAGCGTTTGTTTGTAGTTTTTTAGATGATATGGGCGCTGCTTTTAGCATGGCGGATTTGATCATTTGTAGAGCGGGTGCCACTACGATTGCAGAATTTACTGCAGTAGGTATTCCCGCTATATTGATACCATATCCGCATGCTGCGGATAATCATCAATACTGGAATGCAATGGAATTAGCAAGCAACGGCGGCGGATATTTATTGCAGCAGATTGATTTGACACCTGAAAAAATCATAGAACTCATTACAGATCTTTTCAACAATAAAGAAAAGTACGACAGAATGAAGATGTTTAACAAAGGGATGGGAATGCCAAATGCGGCCACGAAAGTTGTTGATAACATTTGCAGGGTAATTGGTTTCAAAGGTACACAGTTTGCTCTTATATTGGGCTAATTCATATTTTTATTGATTAAATATATGTTAAATTATTCCGATATAATAATATATAGTGACACTAACCTCTGATTGTTTGTAATACTGATTCAACAAAATAAATTGATGGGTAAATCTATACCACTACATACTATTTCTATCTAAAAAAGGAAAATTACTATGAATCTATCAGAAGGTATGGACAGGATGCACACACATACAGCATCGTTAGATAACCAGTTCAATTATCGGCCTATGCGTGGACATTGTGTATATTTCATAGGAATAGGTGGTATCGGGATGAGTGCCGTTGCACGCATTCTTTTAAACGAGGGTTGTGTTGTTTCTGGTTCGGATATACGGACATCTTCTTTGACTTCAACACTGGAAAAAATGGGAGCCAGGATTAATACAAGACAAGATGGCAGTTGTATGACATCAGATACGGATATGGTAGTAATCTCAGCGGCTATTTCCGAAGACAATCAAGACCTTAAAACTGCCCGCAAAATGGGTATAAAGGTAGTAAAATACTCTCAAATACTCGGTTCGTTAATGAAAGAAAAACGTGGTATTGCAATCAGTGGAACTCACGGAAAAACAACCACAAGTGCAATGATTTCCAGCGTATTAAAAATGGCAGGATTGGATCCCACATTTGTTATCGGAGGAGAAGTGCCTGATATTGGAGGCAACGCACATTTAGGAACGGGAGATTTATTTGTAGCAGAGGCATGTGAATATGACAGGTCATTTTTAAACCTTGTTCCACAAGTCGGTGTAATCACCAACATTGAAGAAGATCACCTGGACTATTATGAAAATATTGAGAAAATAATAAATGCGTTTGGTGATTTTGCATCATTGGTTTCAAAGGAAGGTTTATTAGTCGTAAATGATCACGATAAGAATATATTCCTTGCAATGCAAAGGGCAAATTGTAAGGTCGAAACATACTCTCTGGATAGTACCTCTGATTGGTACGGCAAAGTTCTTTCTTCAGGTAACGGGACAAATAGATTCAGCATCTTTAGAAAGAATACTTTTTTTGATGATTTTACTTTAAAAATACCGGGGTCCCATAATGTCTTAAATGCGTTGGCCGCAACTGCGGTATGTACATTTATCGGAGTTGATAAAAATTCTATAAAGGCTGCATTAGCTTCATTTCGTGGGGCAAATAGACGATTTCAAATTATTGGAGTAAAAAACAATATTACGGTAATCGATGATTACGCCCACCACCCAACAGAGATACACGTAACGTTAAGAGCCGCTCGAGAGCTATACCCTGAAAAAAAGATATGGTGCGTATTTCAACCCCATCAGTACAGCAGAACGCGACACTTGTTAAGAGGATTCGCAAGATCCTTTCAAAATGCAGATAAAGTAATTTTTGCCGATATCTACGCAGCACGTGACAATGACGATGAAAAAACTACAATGAATTCTTCGAGGTTGTTTGAAGAAACTCGAAATGCGGCTGTTGATGTTCAGTACATTCCACAATTACGTGATATTGTCAATGCACTATCATTAAGTGTAAAACCAGACGATGTTGTTATAACAATGGGTGCCGGTGATGTGTGGAAAGTTGCTTATGATTTAGTTGCAAAATTAGAATAATGGGTTAAGATTAATCCTTAATAATATTGTTTTTTAAATGTTAGGAGAGTATGAAATGAAGACAAAAAATGTTGTTGTACTGATGGGAGGCATATCTCCTGAACGAGAGATTTCATTACGTTCCGGTAATGCAGCAGCAAGGGCATTAAAAGAGGCTGGATTTAACGTTACCTGCATCGATGTAAAAGACGAAAAGATAGAAGCGCTCGATCACATGGACATAGATGTCGCATTTATTGCCTTACATGGGTATTTTGGCGAAGACGGAGGAGTGCAACGGCTTTTAGAATTAAAAGGGATTCCATATACTGGCTCAGGTATAAATGCCAGCATGCTTGCAATGGATAAATTAGCAACAAAAAAATGTTTTATTGAGGCGGGACTTAAAACGCCAGATTATATTACAGCGACAGAATTTCAAGAGTTACAGGAGATACAGCAGGAAATAAGCAAACTAGGGTTACCGGTAGTTTTAAAACCCACAAGGAATGGTTCCAGCATAGGCATATCGATCATTAAAAATATGAACGATCTTCAAATTGGATTGGAAAAGGCTTTTGAATTCGGATATGAATTACTCGTTGAAAAATACGTAAAAGGCAGGGAGTTGACCGTTGGAATTTTAGATGACAAGGCACTGCCCATTATTGAAATTAAACCGGCGGTGGAATTTTATAATTATGAAGCGAAATATAAGGATGATAGAACAAAATATATTATTGTAGAAAAAACCTTAAGCGAACGGATAAATATAGCCGGTAATTCCTCACGAACTGTCGGCTTTCTCTCGTCTGCAACGTATAGCAATGCACAGGAGCTTGCTATCAATGCGCACAAAGTCCTCGGCTGCAAAGGATTTTCAAGAGTAGATATGTTGTTGGACGATAGAGATAACTTGTATTTATTGGAAATAAATACCATCCCCGGTTTTACCGAAAAAAGCTTGCTGCCAAAGGCAGCAAAGGCGGCTGGCATGTCATTCCCTTCATTATGTGAAAAAATAGTTGATCTTGCATTCCAGAATATTCTTGTCAGTGCAGATGAACCAGTACAAAATTAAGGATATTATCAATAGCACATTTAACTATAAGCTTTTTTTAGACATCCTTTCCTCTAAAATAGGTTCAATAAAAAAAGTTCTATACCCCTTTTTGCTCCAATTTGTTGTTTTTGCAGGTATAATAATCTTTGGAATATGGGGTATTAGTAAGACGTGGCACTCATTAACAGATTTGAATATTTTTAAAGTCAGTCCTTCTACCTTCTCCTTCCACACCCCATCTTGGGTAACTGCCCGCTTTTCTAGCGACATAAAACACGTAGCAGCCCTGAACGAACAGTACGGCATGTATGAAAACGATTTGACTCAAAGAATAGCAGACGTTTATAGAGGGATTGTTTTGATTAAAAAGGTAGATTCAATCAAAAGGACATTCCCCAACAAACTTAATATCAAGCTTGTATTGCGCAAACCGGCAGCTATCGTTAGAAGTGGAAATAATTCGTATCTTGTGGACGATGAATGTGTCTTGTTACCAAAAGAATATTACACATTACCAAATGCAGAATATGATACACCCTGCATCCAAAGTAATAAATTGGCAAGATTACCTTTACATGGAAGTGAATGGAATGATAAGGGAATCAAGGCAGGGATAGATGTGGTGAAATTTCTCAGGGCAAATAACATTCATAACATTTTTAAGATATTAACGGTAGATGTCTCAAACGTGTGTAAAAGGAGGTTTACTGGTAAAAGTGATATCGTTTTGTGGACAGAGAACAATACGCAGATACGGTGGGGATGCTCCTCGTTCTGTAACGAACCCAATGAACTCTCCAATGAGAAAAAGCTCCAAAATCTCTTAAGTATAGCAAAGTCAGAAGGAACAAATCTCAGACAAATGGAATATGTTGATGTCCGTTGGAAAAAACCTTCGGGAAAGCGCTGGGCAAGGATTAATGATGCAGTAGAAGAGCGTTAAAAATATTGGTTATCACAGCACCTCAATACAGCGATAATAAAAAAGAAATTAGCATTTATTAGCTAAATGTTAGATTTTATACGCTGCACAGAATAATAGATTATCATATTGAGCCACGCCATCTGAGTGAAGGCGAAGAGTAAGTGATACATCTCGCCTTTTGTTTATAGAGACAATATTTAGACGTTGCCGGGTTACTTGAAAGAATTCATGTGGTATAAGTACAATACCGGTGATCCTTATGAAGGCAAAACCTCTCTTATCATTTAAATACAGACTACTCATATTTGCACTCTGTATCTCCCTCATCCCCATTACTGCTCTTACGTTGACATACTACTTCCACTCCAGGAATACCCTGAAACATCAAATCTTAGAAAACCTGAGGGCAATTGCCGAGGCAAAGCGACTGCACGTCTTATGTTCTATGGAAGTAGTCAAATCACGCACTGCAGATTTCAGCACTGATGGCTTCATAAAACACTACCTTGAAATATACAACCGTGGAAGGGTTCTTAAAAAAGGCCTTATAAGGCGGTTGAGTAACCACCTCTTAAAGAACAAGCTGCCCCTCAACAACTATCTTGAAGCGATTATCGTTACAAACGAACACGGTGTAGTCGTTTCATCCACCCAAGAAGAACTGCAGGGTAAGAGCATTGCCGACCAGAACGTGTTTCTACAAGGGACAAGCATGGGGTACGGCCAGGTATATATCGGTCAACCGCACTACTCTCCCTACTTTGACACAAACTGTATATATATTACTGCACCTATTCTTTCAGAACATGATTCAGAGATACTTGGTGTCGTTATTAACGTTTACTGTTTTTCAATCTTAAATAAAATTACAACCAATCGCATTGGGATGGGAGAGACGGGTGAAGTGTATCTGGTCAACAAAAACAAGATAATGCTTACTGAGTCTAGGTTTATAGATAAAGCGCCCCTGAAATTAGTAGTGGATACAGAACCCATTCACAAGGCTATCGAGGGCAATCAAGAGATGCTCGGCATCTATTCAGATTACAGGGGTGTGCCTGTTATTGGCGCTTCACTGCAAATACCTGAGTATGGATGGATACTTCTATCGGAGATAGATAGGTCGGAGGCATTTGCCCCCCTTAAGAGGCTGGGTATTATTGCATTGATTTTAGGGATAGTGGGTTCCACATCGGTCATTATCCTCGGCATTACGATTACAAGTTCAATGTCAAAACCTATTAAGGAGCTTACGAATGCAACTGAAATCCTTGCCAGTGGAAATCTGAATCATAGGGTACAAATCAGCCGTAACGATGAAATTGGCATTCTTGCCAATGGTTTCAACACCATGGCGGAGAGTCT
>JACRII010000045.1 GCA_016235875.1 Planctomycetota bacterium | reverse complement strand
TATGGGACTTATTGACGATATAAAATCACTGCCTGCAACTTTAAAGCTAGCCGTTCAGATTATAGCCACATTTATCATGATCCGATGTGGCGTAGTTGCAGATTTCTTGCCAAATACCTGGTGGGGATATTTGTTTGAAATCACGATCACCATGCTTTGGGTGTTAGGTATTACCAACTCCCTTAATTTTTTTGACGGCATGGACGGACTGGCAACAGGATTGACTGTCGTAAGCTCCTTATTTATCGGACTTCTTGCCATTCAGTCAGGACAGCATTATCTGATGTATCTATCCATTGCGCTCCTGGGCAGCAGCCTCGGATTCCTTCCGTACAATCTGAGATATAAGCAAACAGCCAGTATTTTCCTGGGTGACGGCGGCAGCACCTTTATGGGATTCATGCTTGCAAGCCTGACGGTTATGGGAGGATGGGGAGCGAAAGAGCCTATTAAGGCTTATGCAATGCCCGTGCTCATTTTAGGAATACTCATTTTCGATATGCTTTATACCACGGTTACGCGCGTTAAAAATAAACAAATATCCAATTTCGGTGAATGGCTGAGTTTTACCGGAAAGGATCACCTCCATCACCGCCTGGAAATGCTGGGATTTTCCAGGAAACAAACCGTTTTCTTTATATTTTTCATCGCCGCTACTCTTGGTTTGGGCGCCCTGGTATTGAGAAATGGAAACACCCTGGATGCCTTACTCCTTTCGCTCCAGGGGGTGCTGATCTACATGGTCATAGTAACCTTGATGATACGGAAAAAGAATGCAAACAATAAAATTTAGTTTTCGTGCCTATTTGATAAATAGATTTGCTATTATATAGAGGTTTAAATGAGAATAAAAACATTATACGGCGGAGCCTTAGTTCTTTTTGGAGTGTTTGTATTTCCTTCCTTAGGATTTTCTGTATCATCAGAACCACAATCTAAAAAGGCGAAACAAATGAGTCCTTTGGTCGAAAAGCCAGCGGCTTTAGCAGAAGGCAAAGGGAAAGAGGCCGTCAAGGCATTCGGAAGTCGAATTGTCGGCACTTACATAGTAGCCCGTGAACCGGACGCAGGTACCTCCAGGATTTTGACGATCTTTGCTGATGGCAACTTGAGCAGTATCCAGTCAATCCAGTTCAACGGAGGGGCTGCCGGTGGCGGGTTTAGTAACCAGCAAGGGGTGTGGAAACGCGTTGGACCTCGTGAGATTCGAGCTACGGTTCTCGATTTGTCGTATGATTTCCAAACGGGTGACTTTCTTGGTATGACTGCTGCCAGCTACGACTTGCAGTTTGATAAAACGTTTCAAGCTGTGACAGGGACTGTTGCGGGGAATATCTTTAGTCCCGGCATAGACCCGCTGAATCCTGGCGATGCGGAACCAATTGACGAGTTCAGTGACACCTTTGAGGCGCAGCGCGTTATTGTCGACACATCTGCATCTGAAGAAGGGGGCTAGTGAAGATTCAGTGCATGGGAAAATATTAAGCACCCACGCAATGAATAAACGGCGGGAAGTTCATGATTTTGGTATGTAAAACCCTTAAAACATAGGGAAATTTTTAATTTTCAAAAATCCGCTTGACAGACTATATCTTGTATGCTATATATATCAAACCATCAATATATAGAATATTTCCAAAGTTATACCGCATCGAGAAAATAGTTAATTTTTACAAGCCTTTCACCACAAATTCTATGCAATGTCTCTTCTGTAAAGTAGACAATGATAAGGTTATTAACTCGCGCACTTCTGTAGACGGTTTGAGCATCAAACGCAGGCGGGAGTGTCTGAGTTGCGGGCGTCGCTATACGACCTATGAGCGGATTGAAGAAAATCCCTTGCGGGTGGTTAAAAAAGACGGCACACGGGAGCCGTTTGAACGCAAAAAGATTCTGAGCGGGCTGTTGAAGGCGTGTGAAAAAAGACCCGTCTCGACAGACACCCTGGAAAACATTGTGAACGAAATCGAAAGGGAGATTTATAACAAATTTGACCGGGAAGTAACTACAAGTTTTATAGGGTCGCTGGTGATGCAAAAGCTGAGGGTGCTGGATATGGTGGCTTATGTGCGTTTTGCGTCAGTGTACAGAGAATTCAAGGATATCTCTGAATTTATTGATGAGCTTAAACCGTTAATGACGGGTGTAAAAAAGAAAAAAACCGATGGGGGCAGCAACTCCCGCAGTATATCTCTTCAACATTAGACCGGAGGGGAATGGGGCATGAACACAACAGCAACGATAGAGTATGTGTTAAAGCGTGACGGAAGAAAAGTACCTTTTAATGAGAAAAAGATCGCCGATGCCATCTTCAAGGCGGCACACGCGGTAGGCGGTGAAGACCGTGCCCTGGCAGATGAACTGGCGGTTGTTGTTAGCATGTTTCTGGAAAAAAAATATCCAGGCCAGACTCCGGGTATTGAGGACATCCAGGATATTGTAGAAAAGATACTTATTGAGACCGGTCACGCAAAGACAGCCAAGGCTTACATCCTCTATCGTGACAAAAGGGCAAGGAGTCGTGAATCCCTTCGTGTGCGAAAACAGACCAAGAAACGCGCCGATACGACCGATGTCTCCCTTCTGGTAAACACGGAGACAAAAGACGAAACGTTTTCATGGGATAAAAGGAAGATTGCAGAGGCTCTGGAAAAGGAAGCCGACCTGTCGGAAGAGGTTTCGGGAGAAATTGCGGGCGCCGTAGAGCAGAGGGTTTTTTCCTCCGGATTAAATCGTATTTCGACGGCGCTGATACGGGAACTGGTAGATAATGAACTCTTCGAGAGGGGGTTTAACAAGAAACTCGAAAAACAGCAGGTAATCGGTATGCCCAAGTATGACCTCGAAGAGTTGATCATGTCAAAAAATAAGGAAAACAGCAATATCGCTACAAATAACCCTGAGGCTATCAACCTTGCGATTGCCGAGAACACCCTAAAGCAGTATGCCCTCCAGGAAGTATATTCAAAGGATGTGGCAGATGCCCACATGAACGGGATGGTGCACATTCACGACCTGGGCTATCCGACGCGGGTATACTGTTCTTCCCACTCACTTGAATATTTGAAAAAATACGGATTGTCACTCCAGAATCTGGATACAGAATCAGCTCCGGCAAAACATGCGCGTACCCTGACGGGGCATCTTAACACGTTTTTGGCTTCCATGCAGGCCTACTATGCGGGTGCGCTTGGCGTGGCATATGTCAACATCATGTATGCCCCTTATCTGGAAGGCATGAGCTATAAAGAGATGAAACAAGAGGCGCAGCACCTTATTTTCAGTTGCTCTCAGAGCTCTTTTTCCCGGGGAGGTCAGACGTTATTCTTGGATTTCAATGTTCATACAGGCATCCCGCGGTACTTAAGGAACATTCCTGCTATTGGACCCAGTGGAAAACCTACAGGGAAGACCTATGGAGATTATGAGGAAACGGCGAGGCAATTCACCTTAGCCATGCTGGATGTATGGCGTGAAGGGGATTGTTATGGGCACGTCTTTGCCTTCCCGAAGTGTGACTTCCATATCAATGAAGATACCCTCAACGACCCCAAGCAGTACGAACTCCTGGAATACGCATGTCAGATTGCCAGCGAAAACGG
>JACRII010000042.1 GCA_016235875.1 Planctomycetota bacterium | reverse complement strand
CTCTTTCCCAAAACGCCTCTGATACTTCCCATGATCGTGTCTGTGCCATATCCACCTCCATTAATCTAAGGTTATAGAGATGGAACTGAATATAACACGTTTCCTAAAAAATAGCTACTTATTTACGGATAAGCTCTTAGTTACGCTGCGGAAATGTAAAAAGAAACAGTTAAAATGCAAATTTCAAAATCAGTTTTGTATAACTACTAATTCACACATAGATTATCTTGCTGGGCTATTTCAACCGCCATTCTTAAGTTATTTCTTAATGCATGAAGTACGTTAAGCTCAAAGAATTTTTCTTGTAATCCCTCGAACCCATTCCTGGCAGGAATAAACATTTGTCGGTCATCCCGTGATTTTGCACTTTTCATCTTATTCATAGCTTTTCACCTCATGTAATATTAGGTTTATAAATGTAGTTTCCATCATATTTGCTATTATCGGCATATTTCTCAAATTATTTAGTATTGAATTATTTAATTTTGGGTTCAATCATAAATTAACGGCGCATCCTATTAAATAAGCTTTTTTCATTGACTGTCTTTGTCTTTTTTGTTTGAATCTTTGTTCCACAACATAATTATTCAACTTATCATTGTATGAGGACTATTATGGCTACCAAACTAAAAGTATTTTGTACCCCGTTTTGTCCAAAGTGCAACCAACTGCTGGCTTATTTGAACAAGAAAAAGGCGGATTATATTTCTTATGATATAGACAAAGACGATAACGCAAGAAAAGAGGCGGTAAAAATTGCAGGAACGGATGATATCGAATCACTCGACAAGCTGCCTATCGTGGTAGTCGGCGACAAGATCTTGTATGGATTTGATAAAAAAGAGATTGATAAGTATCTCCGCTGAATTTAAACTTGACTTTTTCTGTTAAAACGTTTAGCCTCTTAAAGAATTTTTTACAAACTAAGTTTAATTAGGCCTTTAGCGGCTTTTTCAATGTAGCGCGAACTTCAGTTCGCTTACATCCTATACGAACTGAAGTTCGCGCTACAATTGCAACTTTGAAATTCTTGTGCATTAGACTATGGCAGAACAAAACAATCTGAAAGAATTTACAAAGGGAATATTTCAATATAATCCCATGTTCGTGCTGGTGCTGGGAATATGCCCAAGCCTTGCAGTTACTACCTCGGTGAAAAACGGACTGGCAATGGGAGGAGCTGCAACCTTTGTACTCGTCTGCTCCAATTTTATTATTTCCATCGTGCGATCGTTTATCCCCCGTGAAATCCGTATCCCATGTTTTATTGTTGTTATCGCTGCATTTGTAACAATGGTGGAGCTGCTCATGAAGGCATACTTACCGCCGGAGTTGAACGCATCGCTGGGTATATTTATCCCGCTCATCGTAGTCAACTGTATCATCATGTATCGCGCAGAATCTTTTGCTTACAAGAACAAACCCTTCGCCTCTGTTTTGGACGGGGCGGGCTTAGGATTAGGTTGGACACTTTCACTCTGCCTTGTTTCGTCCATACGTGAGATAGTTGGGTCTGGAACACTCTTTGGCTTAAAAGTATCAGAATCGTATCAACCTGCCTCGGTAATGATCATGGCTCCAGGTGCATTTATTGTATTAGGACTCTTACTGGGTTTCTTCAATTGGAGAAAACTCAGAAAGAGCGAAAAGTCAATGAAGGCTGTTATGAAAGATGATTAAAGAAATTGCATTAATTATCGTAAGCGTGGTTTTTGTCAATAACTTTGTCCTAGCAAAATTTCTGGGTCTCTGCCCTTTCCTGGGCGTTTCCCAAAAGACGTCGTCCGCCATCGGCATGGGCGCAGCGGTAACGTTTGTCATGACACTTTCTTCGGCAATTACCTGGATCGTTTATAACTTTGTCTTGCTGCCCGGCGATGCAAATATTATCGCAAAGATTTTCCCGTCCATCCGGGAATTGGGACTTATCGAGGTATTAAAAACGATCAGCTATATCCTCGTTATTGCAACGTTAGTACAGTTGGTCGAAATGATGCTCAGGAAAATGGCGCCTGCGTTATATGAAAGTCTGGGTATTTATTTGCCTCTGATCACAACAAACTGCGCCGTATTGGGTGTGGCGCTTTTAAATACGACCGATTCCCCAAAGCACCTGGGATTCTTACAGGCCACTGTGCAGGGGTTTGGCGCTGGCATCGGTTTTATGGTGGCCATGCTGCTGATGTCGGGCATACGTGAACGCCTGGCGCTGGTCAATATTCCGCCGTCGCTACGAGGAGTCCCTATTGCCTTCATCTGTACGGGGCTTATGGCGCTTGCCTTCCTGGGATTTTCCGGAATGGTTCAGTAAAGAAAAAAACTTAAACCACAGAGGTCACGGATACAGCAGAAAACCAGGCACATATTGGCGCTGGTTATAAAACAGATAATTTATAATTTTCACCGTTACTATACATTATGTTAATGTTATGAAACACGTTATTTCCATCCTTGTAGAAAACAAAGTCGGCGTCCTTGCCCGCATAACTGGGCTTATCAGCGGAAGGGGTTTTAATATCGACAGCCTTGCCGTTGGCGAGACGGAAAACCCCGCGCTTTCGCGGATTACTCTTGTCGTCAAAGGCGACGATGCCATCGTTGAACAGGTCAGAAAACAAATAGGCAAGGTCATAGATGTAATCAAGGTGATCGATTTCACCAATGAGGATTTTGTTGAACGAGACCTGATGCTGGTCAAGGTCAACTGCCCTATTGGAAAACGGGGAGAAATCATCGAAATTGTGGATATCTTCAGGGGAAAAATTATAGATGTAGGCCAGAAAGACCTTATTATCGAGATCGCCGGCACAGAAGACAAACTCGAGGCCATGACAAGCTTGTTACGACCTTATGGAATTAAGGAACTCGTACAGACGGGAAGTATCGCTATTGCCCGCGGTACAAAATAAAAAATAAGTCCCCCTTAACAAAGGGGGATTCAGGGGGTTGTAAAATAACCACGGAAAAACACAGCCCCATTTGCCCCCTTTTCTAAGGGGGATATATGCATCGCATATGCCATGTGGGCCACATAAATAAATCCTATACGATTAAATTATCTTGAAAGGTAAAAGAAAAGGATATGCTAAAAATCTATTATGAAAAAGACGCGGATATCAGTGTTTTAAAAGGAAAAAAGATTGCCGTGATTGGATACGGGAGTCAGGGGCATGCCCAGGCTCAAAACCTAAGAGAATCCGGGATGGACGTGATTGTATCCACACGCTCAGGCACACCGAATTATCAATTAGCCGTCAAACATGGTTTTAAACCGGTTACTGTGGATGAAGCAGCACGGCAGGGTGATTTTCTTCAAATACTCATGCCCGATGAAACCCAGAAGTCCGTCTATGAATCACAGATCAAGCCGCATTTGAAAGAAGGAAAGACGCTCTGTTTTTCACATGGATTCAATATCCATTTCGGGCAGGTCATGCCACCTAACAATGTAGACGTTATCATGGTTGCCCCCAAGGGACCGGGACACCTTGTCCGCAGTGAATTTGAAAAAGGCGGCGCTGTTCCGTGTCTTATGGCCATCCACCAGGATGCAACGGGAACAGCCAAGAAAAAGGCTTTGGCTTATGCGCATGGAATTGGCGGCACGCGGGCTGGAGTCATTGAGACCACCTTTGCAGAGGAAACAGAGACAGACCTCTTTGGAGAACAGGCCGTATTATGCGGCGGCGCGGCTGCCCTTGTCAAGGCAGGATTCGAGACGCTGGTAGAAGCAGGGTACCAGCCTGAACTCGCCTATTTCGAATGTATGCACGAACTCAAGCTGATTGTAGATCTTTTTTATCAGGGTGGCTTAAGCTACATGCGATATTCGATCAGCAACACCGCTGAATACGGAGACCTGACCCGAGGTCCGCGCATTGTTACCGAAGAAACCAAGAAGGAAATGAAACGGATACTCAGTGAGATACAAAGCGGTCAGTTCGCCAAGGAGTGGATATTGGAAAATCAGGCGGGACGACCGGTATTTAACGCCCTTGAGAAAAAGGATAAAGGACACCTCATCGAAAAAGTCGGCAGGGAACTGCGGAATATGATGAAGTGGATTAATGCAAAAGAGGTGTAGACAGCAAATCAGTACTATTTCACCGCCGAGAACGCGGAGGGTTCTGAAATAGTTCAGCCCACTGCAAAAACGCAAAGAATACCCTCTCCCCATGTCCCCCTCCAGAGGGGGAGAAAGGGGGGGAGTAAGAAAATACTTTACAGAAGGAACATCCTCTCCAATAAAATCACAATGTTTTCAGAAATTTTAAACATACCGGAATGGAAACACCTATTTCCCTTTGTTTTCTTTTGCCTCTTCCTGTTCCATCTTTTCAAGGCGGAGTATCAGCCAGATGGACGCGCCAATGGCAAAGGGAAGCAAGATGTATTGAATGATTTCGAGTTTTGATCGCGGGGTGGGTGGAATTTCTGGAAGAGGAGCTTGTATGGATTGCGTTGATTGAGCCTGCGTAGCCGTTCCCGGTTGGTTTGTTTGTACTTCCTGGGCTTGAACAGAAAAGGAAGTACATGTGACAGTTACTGCAAATAATAAATATAAAACTATAAATAGCTTTTTCACGGTTGTATTCAGGATTAACCTCATTTAATAAATATTAATTTTTTATACGTTTCGTACTCTTCCTGCGCCTCTTTCGTTTTACCGAGCTTGCTATAGGTATCACCCAGCAGCAAGTGCGCGCTGGCATTGCCGGGATTTAGTTCTAGAAGTTTTTCACCCTCGGCAACGGCTTCGTTATACTGGCCTTTTTGGCTGTATGCAAAGGCAAGGTTATACCGCGCATCGTGGTTTTCAGGATTCGAGGTTATAATCTTCTTAAATATTTCGACAGCCTCATCAAACATCCCTTTTTCATTGTATGCAACACCGAGATTATATGACGCATCGGCATAATTCGGATTGATTTTTAATGCCTGTTGATATGCTCCTATTGCCTTATCAGCCAGCATCCTTTCACCATAAAGACAACCCAGATTATAATAAATTTTGGCATTATTAGGATTCAATGACACGTATCTTTCAAATGCCCAGATAGCGTCATCAGTCAGCCGCCTCTTAGCATAAAAAGTCCCAAGTCTAAAGTACGACTCAGCATCGTTTGGATTCAACTCGACTACCTTCTTAAAGGAAATAATCGCCTCATTCATCATGCCAAGTTTACTGCATGCAATGGCCTTCTTCTTATAGGCATCGACCATTAAGGAATCCATGTCCGTCGCCCTGTTAAACGCTTCAACGGCGTCTTCTAACTGACCCTGGTTAAAACATTCTACACCCTTATTATAAAGGTCTTGCGCAGTAATTGGCTTAACGACCTCTGGTTGAGTTTGTTGTACCGGTTGCCCTGGTTGTACTGGTTGTCCCTGTTGACCAGGCAGGGCAGGCGGAACAGGTTGTTCAGGTACTGCAGCAGGTTCAACCTGTTTTACCTCAACCGGGGCTGCTTCCTCGGCGGCCTTTGGCGCCTGGCTTTCAGCAGTGGTTGAAATGAGGTCTTTGAATTCCACAGACTTTTCAACCTCTTCTTCCTTGCCACATCCACAACAGGTAATAACTAGAACAAAGGCCGAAAAGGTTATAACGCTGCAAACCGATTTGACAGGAAACAAAACTTCATTCAGAGACGGGGTTTTCATGTTCTTATCCTCTAATGCCTTATGAAAATAAGCGAATTAACAGCATTTTAGTATTACAGGACAAATTGTCAAGAAAAATTAAATGTAAATTTTTCAGACTTGTTTATTTATACTTTTTTGATAAGATAAAGCCGCTTTTTAGAAACAAGCATATCCTTATGAGTTATTTTTAAATATATCTGAGCAAATTTCAATTCCCAAAAATGAAAATAGTGACGAGTGACACGTGGAAAGTGACGTGTAAATAGCACTTGTCACCCGTCAGTCGCCACTCGTCACTTTTTGATTACGACTACTGAGTGTTAGGAGGCAACTATTATGGCATACGAAGGTAAACATCTTGTAATCATAGGTGGTGTTGCAGCCGGGATGAAGGCGGCCGCCAAGACCCGGCGTGAGTCGCCTACTATGAAGATTACCGTGGTGACAGATGAACAATACATTTCATATGCAGGATGCGGGATGCCTTATTTTATCGGAGACATGATCAAGGATTCTAAAAAACTCCTCGTCAGAGAACCCCCCTATTTTAAGAATATGCATAATATCGATGTTCTTACCCGGCATCAGGCTACTTCCATAGACACCAAATCAAAACAGGTCAAGGTCAAGAACCTTGAAAATGGGCAAGACCTGGCCTTCAATTATGACAAGCTTATTCTTGCCACAGGGGCACAACCCATTGTTCCGCCGCTGCCTGGCATTTCATTAGGTAATATCTTCACCCTGAGAACTATTAACGATGCCGTAAGGATTAAGTCCTGTGTGGATAGCGGAAAGGTCAGAAATGCCGTGATTGTCGGCGGCGGGCTTATTGGCTTAGAGATGGCAGAGAATCTTGTTCTCAGGGGGGTCAAGGCGACAGTTGTCGAGCTTCTCGACCAAATCTTGCCCCCATTTGACAAAGATATGGCCCAAATTGTCCAAAATCACCTGTTAGAGAAGGGTGTCGAGGTCATCACGTCTGACGGTGTAAAATCGTTTGAGGGGAATGGAGATAATTACGTAACCGGAGTAATAACAGGCAAACGACAGATGCCGGCCGATATGGTCATCCTCTCTATCGGAATCAAGCCCAATACAAAATTAGCCCAGGAAGCTGGTATAGAGATTGGCACTACTCGTGCGATAAAGGTCAATGACCGGATGGAGACAAATATCCCTGATGTGTATGCCGTTGGCGATTGCGCCGAGAGCATCCATTTAGTAACAGGAAAACCAGTATGGATTGCACTGGGTTCTACAGCGGCTAAAATGGGGCGTGTCGCTGCCATTAACGCCACCGGCGGCATCGACACTTTTAAAGGTGTTTTAGGAACATTAATCGTAAAAGTTTTTGAGATGAACATCGGTAAGGTGGGACTTTCTGAACGGGAAGCTATTAAAGAGGGGTTTAAAATAGAGTCTACTATCGTCCCTGCATCTGATGTTGCCCATTATTATCCCAATGCAAAGGACATTATCATGAAACTTATTGCCGATGTACCAACGAGAAAACTCCTGGGCGCTGAGATTGTGGGAACGGGTGTGGTCGACAAACGTATCGATATTATTGCAGCGGCACTGACATTCGGCGCAACGGTTGACCAAATTTCCAAACTCGATCTTGCCTATGCCCCGCCTTATGCCATGTCAATGGACGCTGTCATCGTCGCCGCTAACGTCCTGGGCAACAAATTATCGGGGAAAACGGTCGGCATCCTGCCACAGAGGGTCGCGGAAAAGCGTGATCGGGGAGAGGATTTTATCCTGCTCGATGTAAGGACAGAAATGGAACACCAGAGCGGACACATTAAGGGAAGCCAACACATTCCATTGGATAAACTGGCATCACGTGTTCATGAACTTAATAAGTCAAAAGAGATTATCACATACTGCCGCGCCGGGCTGCGTGCCGCGCAAGCTTACCGCATCTTGAAAAATGCTGGATTTAGCAACGTGAAGTATATGGATGGCAGTATTCTTGCATGGACGTACGGATTGGAAAAATAACTCGTGCAAAGTATTATTATGAACTATAAGCTTTTATTCACACGAAGCATTTTGTTACTACAGATTTGTCTTTCTGTACTATATTTTTCCACAACGAATTCATTCGCACATCAAAATACCCTTGAGAAGGTAAAAAGCACTGGGGTATTAATTTGGGGATTTGATGCAGAGGGAGGCGCGCCATATGTTTTTCACGACCCCAAACATCCATCCAAACTTGTTGGGTTTGAGGTGGAACTTGTCGCAGCCATTGCCAGGGAATTGGGAGTAAAGGTACAGCACTTCCAAAATGCCTGGGACAGCATCCTGCTTTCCCTCCAGCGCGGAGATTTCGATATTGCACTTAACGGCATTGAAATTACGCCCGATAAGGAACCATCCGTCTTATTTACCCGTCCGTATTATGTGTATGCAGAGCAGATTGTTGTCCGCGCCTCGGACAACCGAATCAACCGTCCGGAAGATCTTCGGGGAAAAAAGGTTGGTACTTTATATAATACCGTAGCAAAACGAATGCTGGAGGAAATGGGAGAAATTACGGTCAATATCTATAGTGGACAGGTAGAACCATTCAAGGACCTTTCTTTAAGCCGTATTGACGCTGTCTTTGTCGATTTACCCATTGCTTCTTACTACGCCAAGCCCAATCCACAACTGCGTCTGGTGGGCAAACCTGCAGGAGAGGGATATTACGGCATAGCTGTGCGAAAAGAAGATACCGCCCTGGCAGAGGAGTTGAACAAAATCATCGAGAAACTCTTAAGAACCGGGGAATTGCAGAAGATTTACAGTCGATGGGGATTGTGGAATACGGCGCAAGAAAAGCTTTTCTTACATGAAGAGCCTTTACAAAAGTATACGGAAAACCTTCCTTCTGTTTCTGAAAAGGTCTCTCCATCGGTAACTAAATTTTTGCCTACCTTGCTGAAAGGAGCGCTGGTTACAGTCGGTATTTCCATTTTGTCCATGATGCTTGCGGTTGGTTTAGGCCTGATACTGGCAATCACGAGACTCTACGGCAATACATGGTTACAAAGAATTTCTACAGCTTATATCGAGATCTATCGTGGAACACCCCTCCTTATTCAATTATATATTTTGTATTATGGTCTGCCGAATATTGGTATTACCTTGAGTGCATTTGCAGCAGCCATCCTTGGATTAGGCATGAACTATGCCGCTTATGAGGCAGAAATCTATCGTGCGGGGATACAATCTATACCCAAAGGGCAAACCGAGGCGGCACTCTCTCTCGGCATGTCGAAACGCCTGGCGTTAAAACGAATTATCCTGCCGCAGGCTCTGCGTATTACCATACCGCCAATGACCAATGATTTTATCGCCCTGTTTAAAGATTCTTCGCTGGTTTCCGTCATTGCCATGGTAGAACTCACAAAGAGTTATAGCATCCTGGCGTCCGCTTCGATGAATTTCTTCAAATTGGGGATCATTACAGCCCTTCTTTATTTCGGTATGAGCTATCCACTCTCACTCTACGCCAGGAAACTTGAGAAAAAATTAAGACTCTATGATAGAAATCCATAATCTGTCCAAGCAGTATGACAACCAACCACTGTTTAAAGGATTGCACTTAAACATAGCAAAGGGAAGCGTTGTTACTCTTATAGGACCATCTGGCAGTGGTAAGAGCACGCTGCTTCGTTGCATGAACGGATTGGAAAGCTTTCAGGAAGGACACATCTCTGTCAACGGGCAAAAACTCTACGGCATTCATGAACAAAACTACAATAAAGCACAAGTACATCTTACTTTAAAAAATATACGCCGAAAGGTGGGGATGGTTTTCCAGCAATTCAACCTCTTTCCCCATATGACGGTTTTGCATAATATAATCGAGTCTCCAACCCATGTACTGGGCATTAGTCAGGCCGAGGCAGAATCAAACGCCATTTCCCTGCTACAAAAGGTACATCTGGAAGAAAAAGCGCATAGTTACCCCGATCAGCTATCTGGCGGAGAACAGCAACGGGTAGCAATCGCCCGATCCCTCGCAATGAAGCCTGAAGCAATGCTCTTTGACGAGCCGACATCTTCCCTCGACCCTGAGATGATTGAAGAGGTGCTTGCAGTTATTAAGGACTTGGTATCGGAAGGAATGACGACGGTCATTGCAACACATGAAATGAGCTTTGCAAGTGATGTTTCAACAGATGTAGTATTTCTGGAAAGGGGGGAAATTTTGGAACATGGCAGTCCAAAGGATATATTCTACAACCCCAAAAATGATCGGATGCGGGCATTTTTAAGCCGTTTTATGAAGTAATTCATGACAAAAATCGATACCAATTTACGATATGCCTTAAAATTGGTAGCTGAGTCCAATAAAAAACGTCCTTCCAGGTCTGGGAAGGTCTTCCGGTATGGAAACAGGCCCTGGGTCGCTGTAATCCTTGTCTAACAGGTTATACACCGTCCCGTATACCTCCATGGTCTTGAAAAACTCCTTCCCGATAACAGAAAGATTCAGTAAGGCATACGCGGGCAGGTCATCCCTTGTGTCTGTGTCTTCTCTGGAGCGTTTCCCGCTGACAAAGGTGCTCAGATTGGTGCTGACATACTTCCAGTAGTGTACGTTTACCCCAAGATTACCCTTGTGTCTTGCTACAAATGGCAGGTCATCCCCATCGTCGTCCTTCGGATCCTGGAAGGTATAATTCATAAAAACGTAATTACCTTTTGCTATATCCACCTTCGTCTCCATCTCTACACCCTGTATATTAGCATCTCCAAAATTTTCATATCGTGATGTATTCTGATTGGATTCCAGGGTGCGCCTGATAATAAGGTCTTTTATATCGTTATTAAAATAATTGATGCCACTCGTGACGTATTTGTTGAACTTGTAACTTAGCCCAATCTCATAGGTTCTAATGGTTTCAGGGTCTAAGTCCTCATTTCCCTGGATGGCAGGTTGATTGGTAGTAAACATCTCTACAAAATTGGGCGCCCGGAACGCCTCACCATACAAAAGTTTTAAAGATGCATCCTTCATGAACGCCCACGTTAAGCCTGTGCGTGGACTGGTTGCCCCCCCAAAATCACTATACTGATCGTGTCTTGCCCCCAGGGTAAGGTTTACCGTATCGGTAATATCCCACGTATCCTGCAGATAAACCGACCATATCCTTCGAGTCGTTTCCTTCAAAAACGGATACGTATCTGAAAAGCCCCGGACAGAATCCAATACCTCGTATGTTGCCGGATGGAAGTTACTCGAAAATTCTATATTCGTTTGATTGATCAGGCGATATTCAAAACCCAGGGTAATAATATTACCGTCAAACAGCTCATAATCAAATGGAATTTCCGTGCCGACAATCTTTTGAGTTACCTTGCCGTTACCAATAAATCCGTCAGGGTATGTATTCAGGGTGTCGTAATTTCCATCTCCATCCGTATCAAACGGTACTGTCGTGCCCTCCGGCAAGGATTCAATATAATTATCGAGGTCAAACTGATCATAATAGAGCCTGGGTTTTATCGTAAATTTTTCCTCATATTTCTTTTTATATCCAACCTCACCGAACACGTAATTATCCCCAATTTGTGATTCGTCAGTTAAGGCATATTGGGGACCTCCAGTAAAAGGACTGACGTTTTTATTAATATACAAACCTTCAAAATAAAATTCTTTATATGTCAGTTTGAGGTTCATGTCATATTCCTGCCTGCCGTCATGTACGCGCCCCGGCGCCTGCGAAACGGCAGGGACTCCAAATGAAGAAAGGGTATTATCAAGTATCGTCTGTCTATCACTTTCAACAATGCCATCAAAACCACTGGTCTGCCGGTAATGCAGCATTCCTGAGACATCGACTTTCCCATAAGTCTTACCAAACACGACATTTTCCTCATATGTCTCAAAACTCCCATAGCCGCTGCTCACCTTCACACCGTCAATATCCTTCGCATCTTTGGTAATAATATTGATAACCGCCGTGAATGCATTCTCACCGTACATGGCGGAACCAGGACCTCTGATGATTTCTATCTTTTTTATGTTTTCTACCGGAAAATCGTCAAATCTGCCGAAGGCTGAACCCGTAAAGGGTGAGTTTACAAAGTGGCCATTAAGCATCAACCTTACCTTGTTTGAACTTGTAATACCCCGTACGGCTGGGATTACAACTCCATTGGAACCATCCTTTAAAATTTCGAATCCGGGTATAGTCCGTAAGATTTCAACAAATGTGCGATACCCAAGATTTTTGATCTCCTCTGCCGTAATTACGGTTACTATGCCAGGTGCCTTACTGATTTTCGTCTCATGTCGTGTTGCGATGGTTACTTCTTCTACAGAACCAAACCAAATGGCTTCTGTTAAAAATTCTTCTGTTATAGTACTCGTTCTGTAGGGTTGATTTTCGCCATTACGAGATGAAGTGCCGGTGAGATGCGAGGTATCCGTGTCTTCAGCAAAGATTTCGGAAGAACCTAAATTGAAGGATTTTTGTAAAATGCCTAAATACAGGAAAAGCAAAAATAGACCGCTCTTTGTCCATTTGGTCATATAAGATAATCCCCAATTTCAAACTATTGGCAATAAGGTTTGAACAGGTGATCTGCGTAAAAACCCAATTTACGACTTTGCTTTTTTTCGCATTATAGCCTTATGAGAAATACTGTCAATGAAAAAACATTTGAAATTTAGTGTCTTTGTGGATGACCTTCTTTACAAACTCTTATTGTTTACAATTCACTTCTTCCTACAAAAATCCCTAAAGGAATTTATGTAATGTGTTAATACTTCCAACTAAGGGTGTAATTGTGCATTATCTTAAAATTCCATCGCAAGGTTATTTAGTCAGTGCCGCTGGGTTTTCAAAGGATGTGTAGTTCAGTGACTTTGCGGTAATGATGACCGTAAATCGCAAGTTTAATGGCCAGTGGAAATAATTTGGGGCGGTGAAAGCATGTCCATAATAATAGTCTCCAATAATGGACGCGCTCTTTACCTATGATCCCTAAGTGGTAGATGGAACGAAAGAACACGGGGATGTGCCCTGAGTTCAGTGGTGCTACAGTCTTTGGAGGCTTATATTCCCGCAAGAAAGTCTTAACGCGCTGATAATAGTGCTCAGGTGAGTAAATGTTTCGCATTATATCCTTATATCCTTCTCGCAGGGTAGCAATGTCCATGGTAGGGACAAAGTTTGTCGAGCCGTATGCGACATCAAACAACATTTGACCAAGCAGGCGGCCTTCTCGTCTCAGGCGTTCATAGAGTCTTGATCCAGTCGGGGCTTGAAGTATAGCAACATTCGCCATCACAATCCCGCTTTTCTGGATAAAATCAATTTGCCGCCGGAAGATGGAGGGCGTGTCATTGTCGAAACCGACGATGAAGCCTCCCTGCACGTGCAACCCGGCTCGCTGTATACGTTTCACGTCTTCAACCAAGTTGCGGCTCTTGTTCTGCTTTTTGCCGCATTCGGTCAAACTTTCCTCATTCGGCGTCTCGATTCCGATGAAAACCTGATCAAAACCTGCTTCGACCATCATTTGCATCAATTGCTCGTCATCGGCCAGGTTGATAGAGGCTGCAGTGTAAAACGGCATCCCCACCTTGTCTTTCTGCCATTCGATTAATGCGGGTAACAGTTCGGTTCTGGGATACCTCTTGTTTCCGATGAAATTGTCATCCACGAAGAAGGTGGATCCACGCCACCCCAGATTGTAGAAACTATCCAATTCGGCAATGATTTGCCCGACGGTCTTGGTACGTGACCTGTGACCAAATAACACCGTCACGTTGCAAAACTCGCAGTGGTAAGGGCATCCTCGTGTAAACTGAATACTCATCGTGGCATACTGTTGCAAATCGGCTAATTCCCAAAGAGGAACCGGGGTCTTCTGTATGTTAGCAAACTCGGATGTCATATAGATGTGCCTGGCACACCCTCGCTCCAGATCAGCCAGAAAGGGTGGGAGGGTCACCTCGGCTTCATTGAGCACGAGATGATCAACATCTTTAAAGTGTTCGTATTCGGTTGTAAAAAGCGGTCCCCCGGCTACGACCGTTACACTTATTTCTTTGCACCGGCTGATGACTTGACGTACTGACCCTCTTTGCACAGACGTGGCACTGATAAACGCATAATCAGCCCACCCCAAGTCTTCATCTGCCAGCCTTGTCACATTGAGGTCGACCAGGCGCTTTGTCCACTCTGACGGTAGCATCGCTGCAACGGTTAGGAGACCCAGCGGTGGCGAATATGCCTTTTTGCGTATGAATTTAAGTGCATGCTTGAAACTCCATACAGCATCTGGAAATTCAGGATAGATCAACAGCGCGTTCATTGCGTTTCTCCTTTCAAAAATAGAAAAGCCTAATGCAAAGATATTCATTAAAACATCTTCGACGGTAAGGCAATCTTCTGATTTCTGACTTCTGGGTTTCTATCCTATGGAAGACCCTTTACTTTGCGTCCCTTGATCGCTCAGGGTTTGCCTTTATCGTAATATTTTCCTGTGTAACGTATCAGCAAAATAAAAACCAAGGCACCGTCACAAAGAAAATATTTCATTATTGCTTCTATGGCTATTTCAATCTTAGAGATTGAACCGTGTGTTTGGAACTAGATTACGGTTTTGAATCGTGTTATGGCATGAAACCATGCCAAATGTTTGGGTTCAGTAGGGGACGATTGAACCAGCAAGGCAAAACCAACGCCTTAATCCACCCCCTACTCAGAACTGATAGCTCAATCCAACAAAAAACGTCCTGCCCGGTCTGGGAAAATCTTCCGGTATAGATTCAGGACCTGGATCACTGTAGTCCTTGTCAAGGAGATTGAACACCGTCCCCTGCACCTCCATGGTCTTAAAAAATTCTTTTGCAATAACAGAAAGGTTGAATAAGGCGTAAACGGGCAAGTCATCTCTTGGGTCATCCTGTTCCCTGGAACGCGTCCCACTGACAAAGGTACTCAGGTTGGTATTGATATATTTCGGGTAGTGAACATTTACACCGAAGTTACCGTAGTGTTGAGCAACAAATGGCAGGTCATTTCCACGATTGTCTTCGGGATTTTGGAAGGTATAATTCATAAAGACGTAATTGTCGGTGACTATATTCACCTTCGTCTCCATCTCGATGCCCTGAACATTGGCATCTCCAAAATTTTCATACCGTGAAGTCCCCTCGGCAGTTGGCAGGATACGTTGGACAATGAGGTCATCGATGTCATTATAGAAATAATTAATACCGCTCGTAACATATTTGTTAAACTCGTAACTTAGCCCAACCTCGTACGTCCTGACCGTTTCTGGGTCCAAATCTTCATTTCCCACGATAGCTGGATTATTTATGGTAAACATTTCTGTGAAGTTGGGTGCTCTGAATGCCTCTCCATAAAGGAGTTTGAGCGATGCATTCTTCATGAATGCCCACGTTAAGCCTCCTCGTGGACTGGTAGCACTGCCGAAATCGCTGTATTCATCATGCCGTACCCCTAAGGTAAGGTTTAAGGTATCTGTAATATCCCACATATCCTGAAGATAAACCGACCATAACCTCCGTGTGGCTTCTTTTACAAAGGGATATGTGTCGGCTTGGTCCCGGAGGCTATCCAGGGGATCTAGTGTAGTGCGTCTTAAATAAGTTTACTTATGACTTTACACCGTAAAAGGATTCCACTATAATGTTAATTGATGAAGAAAGCGGACCCTATTCAGCTATCTTCCGAAGAGCGCTCAACCCTCAACGCTTGGGCCGGCG
>JACRII010000041.1 GCA_016235875.1 Planctomycetota bacterium | reverse complement strand
TAAAGAGACTGAAAATTTAGAAAATATATACGACTCTTTAATTACAAAATAACCCTATCGTATAGGAATTTTCATTTTATTTATGCGGGTTATACGATGTATGGCATAGAGAATCCCCCGTGTAGGACAAGCGTCCCCGCTTGTCATCATAATGTCAGGCGAGGACGCCTGACCTACCATAGGGGGCTAGGGGGTTGTAAACTTGTCCTCATGAAAATGGGGAATAGCCAAGAAAAAACACAACCCCCTGAATCCCCCTTTTTTAAGGGGGACTTAAACGGAATAACTTGTAACGCGAACAGTTTATCCAAAATAAATTAACGAATCAGGAATTATATGAAAAAAAAGACCCATAAACCCATACGAAAAAACATTCTCATCTTCGGCAGTCCCAGGATAGAAGAGGCCGAGATACACGAGGTCGTGGACACCTTGCGCTCAGGCTGGCTTTCCACAGGTCCCAAGGTAGCCAGGTTCGAAGACATGTTCAGAAAATACATGGGGACACGGTACGCCATGGCGCTCCATTCCTGTACGGCAGGTCTCCACCTCGCCATGATCGTATCAGGCCTCGGTCATGGTGACGAAATTATTACCACACCCATGACCTTTGCCGCCACGGCGAATGTTATTACCCACATCGGGGCAAGACCCGTATTTGTCGATATTGACAGACACACCATGAATATCGACCCCAACCTTATAGAGAAAAGTATTACCAAACGAACGCGGGCTATTATTCCCGTCCACTTTGCCGGAAGGCCTTGCGACATGGATGCTATCATGTCCATAGCAAAGAAACATCGCCTGCTCGTTATTACCGATGCCGCCCATGCCATTGAAACGGTATACAAGGGACAGAGGGTGGGCAATATCGGGGATATGACGGTATTCAGCTTCTACGTTACAAAAAATGTGTGTACGGGTGAGGGGGGTATGGTAACTACGAACAACAAGGACTGGGCAGAGAAGGTGCAGATGTACGGCTTGCATGGTATGAGCAAGGGGGCATGGCATCGGTATTCGGATAAAGGTTTTAAGCACTATCAAGTGGTCTTCCCTGGTTACAAATACAATATGATGGACATCCAGGCGGCGCTGGGCATCCATCAATTAAAGCGCGTGAATACCTATCATAAAATACGGGAGAAGATATGGAAGAAATACGACAAGGCATTTCAGGAATTGCCACTCATTATCCCGACGCCAGCAGAAAAGGATACTATCCATGCCCGCCATCTCTATACGCCTTTGCTCGATATTGATAAAATTGGGATAAGCAGAGACACCTTTCAGCAGGCGCTCCACAATGAAAATATTGGTACCGGCATCCACTTTGTTGCATTACATCTACATCCCCACTACGCAAATACCTTTGGATTTAAGCGCGGTGATTTTCCCAACGCCGAATTTGTCTCGGACAGGACGATTTCCCTGCCGCTTTCAGCAAAGCTGACAGAAGAAGATACTGATGATGTTATCCGTGCGGTAAAAAAGATCATAGAGAAACACTCTTTATGAAACCAATTATTGGCATCAATTGCGATTACGAAGAGGAAGGAAAACAGCCCTATTCTTTTACTAACAGAGACTATAGCGAGGCCGTTATTGCGGCAGGGGGAATCCCATTTTTATTGCCCATTATCAAGGACAAAAACGATGTGAAATTTTTACTAAAAAAAATAGACGGCTTGCTCCTCACCGGAGGAAATGACGTTCCACCTCAACGTTATAGTGAAGAAAGGCATGAGAAAACCGTATGTGTCCATCCCGATAAAGATATCTCGGATTTTACTTTAGTAGAAACATCTATCCAGACGAAAAAGCCCATTCTGGCTATATGTTATGGTACCCAGCTTGTAAACGTTGCACTGGGTGGTTCTTTAATACAGGACATTCTGTCTGAAGTCAAAACACCCATAATTCATAAGGATTCAAAAAATGAGCGCTATACCCATGCTGTAACTATCGAAAAGAATTCTCTCCTTTATCAGATTATTGGGGCAGATTGTATTGAGGCCAATAGTACACATCACCAGGCAATTAAAAGGCTGGGTAATGGTTTGAAGGATACAGCCCATACTGAGGACGGTATTATTGAGGCCGTCGAATGGAAGGATTACCCATTTCTGATGGGCGTTCAGTGGCATCCCGAACGCATGACAGATTCACCACACCACTTAGCCTTGTTCAAGGCCCTCATCAAAGCATCCAAATAATCCTAACCCGAGTTGAAACATTGGAACCACAGATTCCGCAGACTTCGTCGTGAGCGCTCAGCCGAACGATTGCACAGATAAAAAATAGGGTAATAGTTCACCCACCCCTAAATCCCCTCCCAAGAGGGGACTTTTTGTATCCCTGCTTGGGAGGGGATTTAGGGGTGGGTTCCTCTACTGAATTCAAAGTGAGGGGCTGAACTGTTACAAAATAGGTAACATTGTAACAATTTAGCTCTTTGGAAATGTAGCGCCGATCCCTTGTGGTCGGCATTGTGGGGGGGATAAACCACCCGCGCTACGTATCCCATTTATGTGAGTCACCTATTAAATGTACGGATTTTTCAAAGAACTAAAATGTTACAAAATTCTTAAGTCCTTGATATTGGACTGGCTTCCTGTTTTACGTTGAAAATTAAGGCATTGGTGGCGTTATATCAATTCTATTCATTTCAATAAATTCTATCCTTTTGAATTGATTTTAGCACAAAATTAGTATAAATACCGCCTATAACTGGTATAAGATAATTTAAAAATTAACTTACGTGGCATTTTTTATATTAAATCGATGGAAAGAGATGTGAAATCCACAACCCAAGAATAAAGCCCCCTTTGGTATTACATGTTTACCCAGTTCTGTATCTTTAGACCTTCAATCCTTTCGAAATGTTCTGTATTATTTGTTATTAGAATATGATTATTGGAAATAGCGATACTGGCAATCAAAATATCAAAGTCCTCGATGATTGTGCCTTTGGATCGTAATTCGGCTTTAATCTTTCCAAAAAGTCTGGCGGATTCCTCGCTATCAGACAAGATAGTCAGATTCTTCTTAAATAGCTCAATGTGTTTTACATTTTCTTCAACTTTTTTTGACCTATACGCCCCAAAGTATAGTTCAGCAAGCACACAGTTTGATATAGACAACGAGTAAACACCAATTTCTCTAAACTTCTTTTTCAGTGACTCATTACCGTTGAGAAAATAAATACACGTATTTGTATCTAAGAGATATTTCAAAAGACATTCTCCGTCCTAGTTGTTGATTTCCTGCTTGAATAAATATCCTGTAGCTGTTCATCAATGGTTCTGTCATCTTCCCACATTCCACACACAGACAGAAATTCATCCGTTGCTTTTTTCTCATTGGATTCTGGACGGATGATTTCCCTTTTTAAAAAATGCACGAATTTAGCTAATTTCTCTTGCATACATTCAGGCAAATCCTGCATTTCCTTTAGAATTTCTTCTTCATAAATTGTTTTAGTCTTCATAATAAACCTCCTAAGACGTAAAGTTTAAAATGGTGGATTCGCTTGCGCTTAATCCACCCTGCAATACTTATACATTCAATCGCTCTTCTCTAAAAGATTATATTTCCCAATACCTTTTCTGCTCTATGCGTGTTGCCTCTTGTGTTATTATAAGGATTATTGACCGATTATTTAAGATTTAAGTGCGACACTTGCCCCCCTTTTTTCATGACTTTGCTAGATGACAATCTTACCTATCTACTATAGTATCTTCAACATAATTCCAATGTGAATCAGAAGAGAATTTTTTATCTACTTGGAGAATGGGTAGAGTAGTTATCTTGATATGAAATGATTACGACATGACCCCTTCGGGTTACCAAGATCAATAACTAGGTATGGTGTCGTCAGAATCCACTACGTGTGCTGAGCGGGTTCTTTGAAGTATCTGACTGTGTGTGTTGCCTATGGCGTTATTATAGGGATTTCTAGCCAATTATTTAAGATTTAAGATGCGACCCTTTGTGACCCCCAGAATTTGCTAAAACACCTATTCTCAGACAACCTGGAACGATTCGTCCCCGTTATTTCCCCAGAAAAAACCGAAAAAAGCTTGCATTCTTCTTTATTTTTGTATTATCATCCTTTTTAAAGAAAAAACAATTTCCTATCATCCTCTCGTCATTACAGCCGCCGGCTGAAAATACTGGAAATTAGACAATGTATTTGGTTAAATTAAAGCCAAAAGCTATAAAAGACCTGCAAGGCATTTCCAAACCAGAAGCAGGAAAGATAGCAGAAAGGATGAAAAATCTTGAACAAGGACTTGTTGGAGACATCAAAAGATTGACCAATTTTACACCAGAATACAGATTGAGGATTGGCGACTATCGAATACTATTTGAAATTGAAGGACAGGAAATAATTATCCATAGGATTAAACATAGAAAAGAAGCCTATAAGAAGAGGTGAAAAATATGAAATTACATCCACAGCTAATTGAGAAGAAAGGTAAAAAAGAATTTGTAGTCTTGCCTTATGATGAGTTTATGACTCTTGAAGAAATTATGCATGATTACGAGGACTTAAAAGACCTTAGAGCAGCAAAAGAAAAATCAAAAAATCAAGTTGCGATACCAATTGACAAAGTAATTAAGAAATTAGGTTTGTAAAGAACCCGCCTAAAGCGCTTCAGCGGACTGGCACAAAAAGCCGTGCCAGCCGTTGAACTCAGTCGTTATATTTTTTATGGAAAAGAAAGTGGGCAAATTGCAAAAAATAATTAATCTGACCCCACTAAACCACCACTAACTCAGAGGATTTTATGCTGATCCGTATAAGACGACATGATAACAAGTGCAAAGAGACACAAGTGGCAGTGTATGAAGTGATTATCACGATAGTATTTACCATATCAAAAGCATGTTGTATGGACAAAAAACATGTATTCCGCACAGTTATGCGGATCAATCTAATCAATGTTAGGTGTTTTAACAAAAGGTATCTGCCATGGCTGAATATGATGTAGCGCAAATATGCCCTAATAGACATGTAGCAAATGACATGCACATTGATTTTCCCGAATTCAATAAAGATTTTTGCGAGAAATGCGGTGAAAAAACCATCACTCAGTGTCCAAGCTGTGAAAAACCAATTCGAGGCCGCTTGCGTGAGTCCATGTCTCTATCGAAATTCGAGCCGCCAGCCTTTTGCCGGTTTTGTGGAAAAGTGTTCCCTTGGACTGAGCGCAAAATAATCGCTGCATTTGAGTTAGCCCGACTTTCGCAATTCGCACCGAAAAACAGTTATTTTTAGGCACTCATCGCCCGGTAACCCTTGAATTTAAAGGGGTGATTTTTGCAAACGGGCTGTAGTGCCGACCAACCCTATTGACGCTTTCAATAAAAACTGC
>JACRII010000043.1 GCA_016235875.1 Planctomycetota bacterium | reverse complement strand
TCCCCGAAAGAAAAGATACGCTGGAATAATACTACTTTACAAAGGACACCTTCTTCGCCCAAATGCTGTCAGGATAATCCTTCTTGAGTTTTCTCCAGGCATTTAACAATGCCTCCACGTTATGTGTATCCTTGTATTCCGAAACACCAAACCAATACTGAGCCTGCGGTGCAATATCGCTCCTTGTGTATTTGTCAACTACCGACTTCAGTTGAGCGCTGGCAGTCTTATAATCCTGCTTTTCCAGCGCCATCATGCCTAATCCAAATTCCAATTGCGGAATGAATTCATCGGGTGGTAGAAAACCATTAAGGCGATAATATTCCGTACCGTTGGAATCGAGAACAAGGATTGTCGGCGTCCAAAACACCCGATATTTTCCGGCAATTTCTGAGTTGGTTTGTACGTTGATTTGCAGTGGGATGAAATATTTGTTTATGTAATCGGCTACGGTAGCATCAGGGTACGTCACGGCACCCAAGGTTTTGCAGCCTGTTCAGGTGGGTACAAAGAAATCCAGCAGAATAGATTTTCCTGTTGTTTTTGCCTTAGCTATTGCATCTTCAAGGTTTTTTTCCCAGACAATGGTCGGCGGAGTACCCTTATTGTCTGCGATAACTGCACCAACAATGGGTATTGTTATCAATGCAGCAAGAAATGACAGGACATATTTTCGCATGGTCTTCCTCCTTTTTTGAAAAAGGTGTGATTGGATGGATAAAAAACATGCTATAAAATCTATAGCAAAATATTTTTATGGAGTCAATAGAAATACTGCTAGTGCCTTTCCTTATCTTTCAAAAAAGTGTCCATGTCGGCTTGTATGCGCGGACCGTCAACCTCCTTTGCCTTGTTATAACAAAGGATGCAGATATCTCCCCTGGAGGTAGTCATCTTCTTCCACTCGTCTTTTTCACCAAGATACATGCCGCACTTCCAGCAATTGGCCATTGTCTAACCTCTTTGTATTTTTTAGAAAATTAGCCACGAATGAACACAAGTTTCCACAAATAATTATGATAAACTTACAAACAATTCTACAAACCGCTCCACAAGATAGGCAAGATATTCGATATCAATATACGCCTCTGCGCTGCTGTCCAGAAACAGCTTGCAACTGGCCTGAAACTCCTCATCGGCTTCCCAAAAGCACAAATACAGGGGGATGCACGGCAACAGATCAAAACGAGCGAGATAATCAGCCTTCATCTTCCCTGAAGTTTCTATTCCACCCAGTTCCTTACTATGCGCCTTCAGCTTGTTTATATGCCTGTTAAATACCGTTGCGATCTTCTCTTCTGCGCTCCGTTGAAATGCTTTCACATGGGAGGCAGTATTAGGAAAGTATCCCAGAGTAACCCAATCGCCTGTTAAGGGTTTATTTCCCTTTCTGCGAATATAATCATACATTATGATCTTTGACCACGAATCGCGGCAATACGTTCCATTTTCGAATAAACCTTCCTTGCGCATTTCGTAAGGTTTGTTTAACATTTTCAATCTGATAATTTCACATCCATTATTTGCCTCAAAATGGCCGCCAATGGCAGCAGACACCTCTTTGAAATTTGTGCGTTTCGCATCGACTTCCAATTCACTGCTCACCCGCTCATAGTTATCATCCTGAGTAACATTTGGTTTCCGGGAAGACGATTCCATATCTTCCGGGCTTATATAAGGACAATCGCTTATTTTACGTTGTGCATTTTTCACCTTGACCGCAAAGGCCATACAGGTGGGCACGCCGCATTTACCGCAATTTGTCTTTGGCAGTTTTTTGTATATATCAATCATGTAATCCTTTTTAGCAGGACTTCTTTATCTTTTTCGATCTGCGACTTGAGTTTGTCTGCCGTTTTAAATGGTATTTCGTCCCGTATCTTAAAGAGGAATTGGACTTCGAGGTCTTGTCCATAAAGTGACCCATGAAAATCGAGGATATGTACTTCGATCTCCAGCGTTTCGTCTTCACTGGAAAGTTCTTCTTTTGCAAAGGTGGGTCTTAAGCCAATATTGGTCAATGCCAGTTGGTCCTGTCCTGCCCAGCGGACACGTGTTCCATAAACACCTCTTGGCGGCCTGACCTCATGATGCAGATTGAGATTGGCTGTGGGAAATCCCAGGGTTCTCCCCCTGCCAGACTTCTTCACTACCGTGCCCAGGATGGAAACAGGCCTGCCGAGCATCCCTTCCGCTTTTTCCAGTTCACCTTCTAGAATGGCCTTTCGAATGGCCGTGCTGCTGATTACCTGTCCCCGGTATATTACCGGTGAACACCCATATACCTCAAACCCGTATTTGTCTGCCAGGCTGCGAACCAGGGCTATATTTCCTTCGCGCCCTTTTCCGAAATGACAATTGAATCCGAGTACAATACATTTTACATTCAACCAGGAAACCAATATCTCACGGATAAAGTCTTCTGCGGTCATTTGTGCAAGTTTCTGGTCAAAACTAAGCACTACGGTATGATCGACTCCAAAGTGTTCAAATAATTTTAAACGATGTTCCAGAGAGGTAATAAAGGAAGGAGGTCTGTTTTCAATAATGTTTTTTGGGTGACGGTCAAAGGTAATTACTACCGACTCACCCTTTTTCTGTAAGGCGTTATGCCGTATACACTCGATGATCTTTCGATGTCCACGGTGAACACCATCGAACATTCCGATGGTAGCGACAGGGTAGTGAATTTTCCTGGTCAATTCCTTTCTGCCGTAAATCGTTTCCAACGTTTTCCCCTACCTGTTCATCATCAATCATTTCAGTGATATTCCGTATCTTTCCGTGGCAAATTATCAGCTTCTTATTGAAATTTTGTGTATATCTCCATGTGCCGGCTGATGTCGCTCTGCCAATCAGCCAGGAAGGTCTCTTGTTTCTCATATAAATAACGCTTGGTTACGTTTTCCCTGTCCCTTTCAAAGGCTGATTTATCCGCAGCTTTCTTATCCAGCAACGCTATGATATAGCAGGCCTTTTCTCCGGATGTTTCTGCGGCTACCCCAAGCAGACCAGGCTTCAGTTCGAATGCCTTTTTCGCCACGCCGGGACGATCTTCTTTGAGTGCATCAATGTATCGGGACTCCTTATTGAAAAGCTTAACAGGCCGAGAAATATAGCCGGTTTCACACACTGAAATATCTTTTTGCTGACATTCTGCTTTAATCGATTTTACTATATCATCAAAGGGACTACTCTTGGTTGTTCCGGCATATTTTTCGGCAAGTTCCTTCGCTTTAAGGAATCCCTTTTCCAGCTTGAGGTCATTGATTACACTATTTCTGACCTCCTCGAATGGCGCAGGTGCAGATGGTCTTTTATCAACAACCTGGAAAACAACCTTACCCTCTACAAAATCGAAAGGAACAGAGGGCTCGTATTTATCCCTCTCAAAAGCGACTTGAACAATTTGGTCTGAGCCAGGCAACACCTCCGTGAGATCGTTTTCCGTAAGAAATTCATTTTTCGACTTCTTACCTTTAGGAATCTCATAGGTTACGTTGTACTTCGTTGCCAGGTCTTTAAAACTCGGACGTTCGGCCTTATCCATCGTTTCATATATTTCCTCGTCCAGTTTATTCATGATTTCAGCAGCCTTTTCCATTGCCATTTGTCTTGCAAGGGTCTTTCGAATCTCCTCCTTTACCTCAGCAAAGGGCTTATGTATAAGCGAAGATTTCTTTTCTTGAGGTTTGCTGTCGTTCGTGGTCTCTTTTCCTTCTTTTTTTGAATTCTTCTTATCGGTTGTCGAAGCATCTTTGGCTGCGGCCTTATTTTCCTTCGATTCTTCGGGTTTCGGCTCTACAGAAGTAATTTTGAATTGTGTTTCCTTCGCGTCCTCATAATACTTTTTCATCTCTTCTTCTTTAACCGAAACGAGTTTTTCCATATCGTCAAATTTAGCAATCAGGCATTCTAATTTGACGCTTTCAGGAAGCTTGTATCCGGGGTTCCCCGCCGTTTCCTTGTATTCATCATTCTTGTATTTTTCATAATATACACGAATTTCATCCTCAGTTACGTTAGCAGAATCAAGAAAATCCTTCGCTTTCAATGAAAGCACCTTGAATTTTACCTGTTCGTTTTCGAGAGAATATCTCTGCCAGATTTCCTCTGTCGTCATCTTGGTGGACGATCGTAACAGGGCTTCCAGCTTCTCAACAAGCAATGCTTCTCTTATTGTACGGTCGATCTGCTCCGTGTTAAGCCTGAAATTATTACAGAGGAATTGCAAAAGCCCCGACCTCGGCATGTTTACCTCTCCGCCAAATATCTGAAAGGCCAGTCCCTGAAGCGCACTCTCTACCTCTTGTGCTGTCACAACTATCCCCATCCTCTTTGCTTCTTCCACAAACAGGAGTTGTTTCCAAACCAGCGAGACGATAGAATCTTTTGCTTGAGAAAAGAACAATCTTTGCCATCGCCCTAACATGTCCGCAAATTCGTTTTGCGTAACCTTTCTGCCAAATATCTTTCCTATGGGTTTTTTGGGAATCATCTCCATGGCGGAATAGCTGATTCCCCACACAAACATTGCAAAGATCATAACGATATAAACTGTTTTTTGATGCCTTCGGAACCAAGAACTCGAAACCATATCCCCCTCTTAATTAATCAAAATACTATCAATAGTAACATCGAAAAATTAACATTAAAAACATCATTTTAGCCATAAACCTTATAATTATCAAATGGATTTTTACATTATAAATAACAAAAAATGTCTTGACACTTATTACAACCTCTGCTTAAATCTCACATTTCGAGGTTGTAAATATATGCCCAAAACTAAGAAATACATGGTAATCGTTGAGTCCCCCGCCAAGGCAAAGACTATCGGCAAATATCTCGGTTCGTCTTACTTTGTTCGCTCATCAATGGGACATGTACGAGACCTGCCCGAAAGAAAATTATCTGTTGACGTCGAAAACAACTTTACCCCCGAATATAAAATAATCCCCAGTCGAAAAAAGCTGGTGTCTGAATTAATCGTTGATTCAAAGAAGGCGGACGCTGTTTACCTTGCATCCGATCTTGACCGGGAGGGAGAGGCAATTGCCTGGCATCTGTCTCAGGCACTTGAAATACCGGACGAAAAGGCACTGCGTGTCACCTTCAATGAGATTACGAAAGATGCTATTTTAGAGGCTTTCAATCACCCCGGTCCAATCAATATGGCAAAGGTCAATGCCCAGCAGGCACGCAGGATACTCGACCGCCTTGTGGGTTATCAGATAAGTCCCCTGCTCTGGAAGAAGATTACCAAGGGGCTCAGCGCCGGCCGTGTCCAATCCGTTGCAGTTCGGCTTATCGTAGAACGCGAGAAGGAAATCAAGGAATTTAAACCGCAAGAGTACTGGAAGATCACGGCGGAGTTGAAAATTTCTCTTGAGGATACAAAGAAACCTGAGGACGTTAAAACTTTTGAAGCTCTTTTACAGAAGCTTGATAATGAAAACGTTGAGGTAAAAAACGAACAACAAGCGAAGGACATTATTAACGAACTTCAAAAGGCAGAGTACATTGTCGCAAATGTTAAAAAACAGACCAAACGTAATAATGCCCCTCCTCCTTTTACCACGAGTCTTTTACAGCAGCAGGCATCCACGCGGTTACAGTTCAGCGCTAAGAAAACGATGCTCATTGCCCAGCAGCTATACGAGGGTATTGATATTGGCAAGGAAGGTTCCGTGGGGCTTATTACCTATATGAGAACGGATTCTTTTCATATTTCTGAACAGGCGTTGACATCCTGTCGGAAACTTATTACGGATAAATACGGCAAAGATTATATTCCAGAAAAACCCAACGTGCATGCTTCTAATAAGAAAGGAACCCAGGGCGCGCACGAAGCCATCCGCCCCACCTCTGTTGAGTATGCACCCGAATCTATAAAGGATTTTTTAACAAAAGATCAATACAGACTGTATGAACTGATATGGAATCGATTTGTTGCCAGTCAGATGAAACCGGCGCTCTATGCCGTAACAGATGTTGAAATTAGTTCAGGACGATATACTTTTAAGGCCAGAGGCAGGGAATTGCTCTTTGATGGACACACCCGCGTCTCAGGGCACGAAATGGAAAAGGACGAACAAATCCTTCCGTCTCTGGAGAAAGACCAGAAACTCGAATTGATGGAATTATCGCCCACCCAGCATTTTACCCAACCGCCTCCCCGTTTTACCGAGGCATCTCTCGTCAAGACTTTGGAAAAAATGGGTATCGGAAGACCCAGTACCTATGCTGCGATCATTTCTACAATCCAGGATCGCGGCTATGTCAAACAGGAGAAGCGTGCCTTTTATGCAACGGAACTGGGGACATTGGTTACGGAAAAACTCGTCGAACATTTTGCAAAGATAATGGACGTAAAATTTACTTCACACATGGAGGATGAACTTGATAAGATTGAAGATGAGAAAATTGTATGGCTTGACGTACTCAAGGAATTTTATGAGCCGTTTAAGAACGATTTAGAAAGGGCGGTGGGAGAGATGAAGAGCGTAAAAGGGACTCCGGAAGAAAGCACGAAGATATGCACCGTCTGTGGGCAGCCGATGGTGATACGATGGGGAAAACACGGGAAATTTCTGGGATGCTCTGCATTCCCCAAATGTAAAAGCACGCTCCCGCTGGATGAAAAGGGTGAACCTGCCGCTCCTGAGACTACTGACCAGAAATGTGAAAAATGCGGCAGCGCTATGGTCATTAGAACAAGCCGTCATGGAAAATTTCTGGCGTGTTCCGGATATCCAAACTGCAAGAACACAAAATCCCTTACCGGTGAAACGACAAAGGTTGAACCTACCAACGAGAAGTGTGAAAAATGCGGCAGCCCCATGGTTATTCGATTCAGCAAGAAGGGACGATTCATGGGCTGTTCGGCCTATCCCAAATGCAGAAATATCAAATCCCTGCCTACGGGGGTAAAATGTCAGAAGGAGGGCTGTGATGGCGACCTTGTGCAACGTCGCTCGAAAAAGGGAGGTATCTTCTTCGGGTGCAGTAAATATCCTGAATGCGATTACATTGCGAAGGAATTACCCGATACAACAACTGATACCGTCAAGGAAGAATAAAATCAGGCTGTCTTTGGAAGTGCTCTTTTCTTTAAGTAAGATGCTGAATTCCATCAAATGGTTGGTCTACTCTATCATACTCCTTCCGTTTCTAACCATTCTGCCCGTGTCAGTTTCTTTAAGCAATACCACCTTAAACGTAATAGCAGGTTCGCACTCCGATAGTGACAAAATCCGGGCGATTGATTCCCTAAAGTCTTCATCTTCGCTTTCATGGAATGATATAAACGATTTTGTCTACCAACTGCAAGATATAGACCTAGCCGCAATAGGAGATACAAAATATGATTTGGCTATCATCGATTACTCTGAAGATGGAAGTGAATCTGGTAGATTTAGCTCAAAGGAAATAGAAACATTGATAAATAGCGCCAGCGGTTCAAAACGGGTACTGGCATATATGAGCATTGGAGAGGCAGAAAATTACAGATTTTATTGGGAAGAAAGCTGGGATGCCGATAATGATGGTCAACCAGATATAGGTGCTCCAGCATGGCTGGGACCGTCTAATCCAAATTGGCCTGGAAACTACAAGGTAAGATATTGGGAACCTGAATGGCAATCTATTATCTTCGGTTCGTCCACGAGTTACCTCGATAAAATCATCGATACAGGCTTTGACGGGGTTTATCTTGATATTATAGATGCCTATGAATATTGGGGACCAGGCGGAGAGAGCGGGGAAGACAGAGAAACGGCTGAGCAGGAAATGGTTGACTTCGTTGTTAAAATTTCTGAGTACGCCAAAGGTAAAAATTCGGACTTCGGCATATTTCCGCAAAATGGCGCTGCACTGGGCGCGTATGAAGAGTATATTAATGCCGTAACAGGAATTGGGCAGGAGGACATTTATTACGGTTATGACGGCGATGGACAAAAAACACCAGGGAATGTTACGAAAGAATTAGAAGGATACCTTGATGTTTTTAAAGATGCGGGGAAACTTGTATTAACTATAGATTATCCCTTCCCATGTTCTGAGGATAAACCCTGTTTTAACAAAAAAACCAGGAGGAAAATAAATATTGCATACAGGAAATCAAGGGGAAAGGGATATATTCCGTACTGTACCGTTCGAAACCTGAACTACCTTACCATTAATCCCGGACATCGACCTGAGTAGGATGGGTCTTTATTCTGGCGGATGAGAATAATGTGAACTAAAACTTTATTTCAAAGTTATAAACCCTTTATTCTTTACAAAGACACTGACCGGCTTATTTGTTTCTAAGAATTCGTCCATGAGTGACATGAATTCTATGACAGATTGCACCTCTTTTGTGCCTACTTTTGTAATTAAATCACCCGGCTTTATGCCGGCGCGGCCGGCGGGGCTGTCCGCCTCAACGTCGACAACCAGAACCCCCTTCTCGCCTTCAAAACCGAGTGATTTTGCAATATCTTGATTCAGATCGTTGACCACCAGTCCCAGAGAGAATTTTGTCGGTTCATCCAGTTTTCGAATAGCCAAATAAGTCTTGCCAGCAAGGTCTTCAGGCTGTTTTTCTACAAAAACATCCAGCGCACTTTCTACTCCGTCTCGCAGGACTTTCACGACGACTCTTGTGTCGACCTTTGCATGCCGAATAGCATGCTGGAGATCCGTTGTATTTTCAATCTTTTTTCCACCTATCTCAGAAATGACATCACCAGGACGGATGCCAGCCTTTGATGCAGGCGTATCGCTCCACACCTCC
The DNA here is from genome assembly GCA_016235875.1 of Planctomycetota bacterium. Lineage (GTDB taxonomy): Bacteria > Planctomycetota > Brocadiia > Brocadiales > Brocadiaceae > Wunengus. The sequence goes on along the minus strand of JACRII010000043.1, from coordinate 3,787 downwards.
AAAACAAATGCGCCCATTTCTAAGGGCAGGCCAAAACGGGAAATAATTTCTTTTTTATCTTTGAGACCAAGCGATGCGGCCAACTCATCGTTAATATCGTGTGTTCCCACACCCAAATATCCCCTTACAACTGTACCTGTAGCCATGATGTTTTCAGCAGTCTCTTTTGCAATAGCGGCGGAAATCGCAAATCCTACACCCTGAAAACCGCCTGAACGAGTTGCAATGGCGGTATTCACACCAATGACCTCACCCCTGAGATTGACAAGCGGTCCTCCACTATTTCCAGGGTTGATGGCGGCATCCGTTTGGAAAAAATCCTCATAAATAAAGGGAAGTACGAACGGAATAACATGTGTTCTTCCTTTTGCGCTAATAATGCCGGTAGAAACTGTTTGCTGGTACCCAAAAGGACTACCGATGGCAATGACCCAATCACCCACTTGTACTGCTTCTGAATCACCAAATTCGGCAGGCAAGAAATTCTCTCCTGCTATCTTGATGATTGCAAGGTCTGTATTCGGGTCGACGCCGACGATCTTGACCTGTTTGATTTGTTCACCATTATAAGTAACCACCGTGATTTCATCTTCAGAAAAACCGCTGATAACGTGGTTGTTGGTTAAAATATAGCCGCGTGCATCAATGATAATACCAGAACCCAGTCCCTTTTTGGGTATATTTTCAGTTGGATGATCGCGTTTTGGTTGAAAATCTTGATAGGGTGGCGACGGCTCTGTTCCAGCGCTGCTTTTTAAAGATTCCTTCTTTTCCGTACTTAAACTGACAACTGAAGGACTGACGAGTTGTGAAACTTTTCGAAATGTTTCTATGAGCGGTTTGGTTATCTTCTCGAGTTCAATGAGTTCTTGCTTTAATTTGTCTACACCGGCATCCCGGCCTGCAAAAGTAGGGTAATTATACAGGAAGGACAGGGAGGTTGCTATCAATAACAAAATTAATAATTTTGCGCATTTCATTTTTTATCTGTAGGGGTTTTCAGTTTATAAACCAGGTATCCACTACCTGCAAATATAAATACATCTAAGAAAAATGTTAAGATAACTACCTTTTTCGCTAATTGGGGATCGTTTGTCCTGTGGACTTTTGCAATTGCATTAAAGGTAATATATACAATCAAAATATATGCAAAACATACCCCTATAATCAAGGGTATTTTTCTTGAAGTTTTCATTCATTAACAGCGCAGTTAAATTATATTTTCAGATAGTGATGTTTAGAAGCAGACTTAAGGAGTTGTTGGAGATGCTGTCTTCTCTTTTACCTCCTCCTTTACACCCAACTTCATCGTTTCCAGCCGATTAGATAACTCAATTTCAGCCTTCTGGATATCATCTATTCGTTTATTAAACTCTTCTTCCGTAGTTTTATAATTGGCCTTAAGACCGCAAATATGTTCGTCTAAATTTTTAATTACTGTTTCTATCTCTTTGATCTTTTGCTGGATATCATTATTGCAGTTCTTTATGTCATCCATGTCATTATGGAGACCATTCCCATCATTTACAATCAAAGAAATAGACCTGGATAAATCATCTAGGCGTTTTTCTAATGTTTGAGTTGTTTTAGAAATTTCAGCTACCCTGCGATCTGTAACCGTCAACCTTTCACTTGAAGTAGTGCTACACCCGAACAAAAATATCGGTAACAGTAAGATACAAAGGTAGGTTACAAAATATTTTTTCATTTTATAATTTGTAATTATAATTCAATTATATACAAACACAAAAAAAATTTATTATAAACTGGAACTTTTTTTGAATTAAATATGTTTTTACTATTAAATTGTTCTCCTTTTTTAAGCAAGCTGACTTTCGCTTTCCTCCTTTTCTACGAAAGTCGGCTTGCTGTTTTTATAGGTAGGTATCTAAAAAGGAACCCAGCGGTTCTCTGCGTTTTCTTTTTTCTAGCGTCAGGGGATCGGCAATTCCCGTCGTTTGAATATTCTTCGCTGTGTCTCCCTGTGTAACGTTTTTGACTGTCTGTGTAAAAACCTCACTTTTTTTCTGTATCTTCTCTACGGTCTGCGAGTGGATACTTTTAAATACATTTTTAATATCATTCGCACGGTTATTCATCACATCGTTTTTAAAATCAAGGCCAGGGGTTTCTTTTTTGTTTGTTTGTGTGGATAATTTTTTAATTTGCTCAAGAAGTTTTGATGCTGCTGGAGTTACGCCATTTACCATATCCCTTCCTCCTAAAATGATTTGATAAACCTATATATTCGTAATCTTTGATTAACTCAAGCGATTTTTGTACCTAAATTTGATCCAATTACTTAAAAAAATGTACATTTTTGAATAAACGTATCAAACACTGTCGCATCAATGCGAATCATAAAAATGTTTATTATTTGGGCAGCAGGTACTGTTCACATAAGTATGGTAATATTAAGGTATTACGATATTTTTTACCAAATCTTTAAATAGCTCTTATTATACATTGAAGGGATGTGTAAAATGGTTTTTATCTTGTTGTGTTATGAATAGAAGTATAAAACTGTTAAATAGTGATATAGTAATTGACTACAACTCACGGTAATTTACACGAGTCTGTTGTGAAATTCAACTTGATTGTGCATACTTTAGTTTTGTCAAATTGCATTTTTATGTTCTAATTGGTATACTTTTTTTGTAAAATAATATTGCAAGGAATAATTCTTGTGCAACTTCTTATTGAAACATAAAATTAACTCATTATAAAGGGGGCGAAAGGATTCGACCGGACAGTTTGAGGTTTAGGTGGCGTATTGAGGTTGTCAGGCGGCCTCATTAAAAACCTGGCAAAATGATTTAAATGCCGAATATCCAATGGCACTGGCTGCTTAATTAACAGCCACGTTTCATTAGTCTTACCTGCGAGATTAATGAAACGACAATTAGCAGGTTAGTTCAGTTCTTCTGCCCGGTGGGAACTGAATGAATTATCAACTGAGCTGGTCTATGGAAACCCTGTCGGTTGGGGTTCCGGATGACGAGACTTAAAAAAACCGACTATATACGTAGAAGCCTATGCTGAAATGTCTAGGGACGCGGGTTCAATTCCCGCCGCCTCCACCATTTTAATGCTATTATTTAAATGCGAATATTTGCACTTTCAACGAAAAAATTTATCATGTTTTTACTTGATAAATCAGTGTTTTTACCATTTCTATAGCCGCTTCTTTTGTAGTTAGGTTGCCTTCGAGTTGTTCATCCTCGATTTTCGTCAAAATATCCTTAAACACAGGGCCTGGTTTTAAACCCATGTCGATGAGGTCATGGCCGGTAATAAGGGGCTTTGGTTTGACCTCTTCATGGCTCAGTTTACTGAACATCTCCTGGCAGTAGTGGTAGTCAGATAGATCGCCGCTGCTGGCAAGGGCATCGATTCTGCACAACTCTGCCAGTTCCGGATAACCCTCCTCTGCTAATAGTCTTTTCAGTTTGCTCAGCCGCATCTTTTGGGCATCCTTAAAATACAGGTGTTTCAGGACGAGCCAGACAATGCGATCCTTTTCAGCATTGGATGTTTTTAACCGATCACAAATCCTGGCTGTCATATCAGCGCCCACCTTTTCGTGCAAATTGAACCGGATTCGGTCTAATTCCTCAAAGGTAATGGTCTTGCCGATGTCATGCAACAGTATTCCCATAGCTAACGTCCAGGAAGGTCTTTCCATCCCCTGTTCAGGGACAGGGGCAAGCTTTGACAGGCACAAAAGGGTATGCACGAAGACATCTCCCTCAGGGTGAAAGTTTTCAGGCTGTCGTACGCCTTTCAT
>JACRII010000046.1 GCA_016235875.1 Planctomycetota bacterium | reverse complement strand
AGTCTCCCACCTATCCTACGCATACTGTGACAAAACCCAATAATAGGCTACAGTAAAGGTTCACGGGGTCTTTCCGTCTTGCCGCGGGTACGTGGCATCTTCACCACGACTACAATTTCGCCGAGTCCCTCGTTGAGACAGTATCTAAGTCGTTACGCGATTCATGCACGTCGGTAATTATCCGACAAGGAACTTCGCTACCTTAGGACTCTCATAGTTAGAGCCGCCATTCACCAGCGCTTCGGTTCTGAGCTTCGCATCCTTTCGGACACTAACCCATCCCCTTAACGTTCTGGCATCGAGCACGCGTCAGTCTCTATACGTTGATTATAAATCTTAGCAGAGACTTGTGTTTTTAGTAAACAGTCGCCCAGACCTTTTCACTGCGGCCCCGAATAAATTCGGGGCACTCCTTCTCCCGAAGTTACGGAGTGATTTTGCCGAGTTCCTTAACGAGGGTTCTCTCGAGCGCCTTAGGATCCTCTCCCCGCCTACCTGTGTCAGTTTTAGTACGGACACCATAATAGCTCGCAAACGAGGCTTTTCTTGAGAGACGCTCCGGTTACTTACAGGCATACGCCCACGTACTCACCTTCGACGCCATACGTCTCGGATTTACCTGAGACAACATCTCCGGCTTGAACAAGCCGTATCTATTAGACTTGCTAACCTTCACATCTCTGTCCCCCCATGCTCAACGCTATTACGGTGGCACAGGAATATTAACCTGTTGTCCATCGTCTACGCCTTTCAGCCTTGACTTAGGCTCCGGCTAACCCTGGGCGGATTTACCTTCCCCAGGAAACCTTAGGCTTGCGGCGAATAAGATTCTCACTTATATTATCGCTACTTATACCGGCATTATCACTTCTATATCGTCCAAGAGTCTTTTCAGTCTCTCTTCAACCTACCATAGAACGCTCCCCTACCACTTTTGAAATTACGCATAATTTCAAAAATCCGAAGCTTCGGTAATAGACTTGAGTCCCGTAATATTTTCGGCGCAAGAATGCTCGGTTAGTAAGCTATTACGCACTTTTTAAATGATTGCTGCTTCTAAGCCAACATCCTAACTGTCTTCGCACTCTCACTTCCTTTATCACTTAGTCTATTTTAGGGACCTTAGCTGTCGGTCTGGGTTGTTTCCCTTTTGACAAATGAAGTTTATCCCCCACTGTCTGACTCCTATGGTTCGTACAACGGTATTCGGAGTTTGATTGAATTTGGTAGCCTGGTGGGCCCCAACATTCATTCAGTATCTCTACCCCCGTCGCATAATACATAGGGCTAGCCCTAAAGCTATTTCGAGGAGAACCAGCTATCACCAGGTTTGATTAGACTTTTACTCCTCCACTCAGTTCATCGCCTCGCTTTTCAACGCAAGTGCGTTCGGACCTCCACGAACTTTTACATTCGCTTCATCCTGACCAAGTGTAGATCACCTGGTTTCGGGTCTACTATGCACTACATAATCGCGCATTTCACACTCGCTTTCGCTACGGCTCCGTCCATAAAAGACTTAACCAAGCAATGCACAGTAAGTCGCCGGTTCATTATGCAAAAGGCACGCGGTTACACGTTATTCCATCGAAATGGAATCATAGTGCACCCACCGCTCGTAAGTACACGGTTTCAGGTTCTTTTCATTCCCCTAACAGGGGTTCTTTTCATCTTTCGCTCGCGCTACTTGTGCGCTATCGGTCGCTGAGTAGTATTTAGCCTTAGAGAGTGGACTCCCTAAATTCACACCCGCTTTCACGAGACGGGTGTTACTTGGGAAATTGTAAAGAAAGTGTAATTTATTTCGCCTACAGGACTATCACCTTCTATGGTTGGGCTTTCCTGCACCATTCAGCTATAAATTACATTTGTAACTTTCCAGACAGTCCTTGTCCTGCCTATCACAATCCCCACGACCCCGACTGTGCAACACACAAGGGTTTGACACACAATCGGTTTGGGCTTTTTCCGTTTCGCTCGCCGCTACTAAGGAAATCAAATTTCTTTCTTTTCCTGGAGTTACTGAGATGTTTCACTTCTCTCCGTTACCTTCGATATCCTATATATTCAGATACCGATACTATGGCATAAACCCACAGTAGGTTTCCCCATTCGGAAATCTCCGGCTCAAAGCTTGTTTGACAGCTCCCCGAAGCTTATCGCAGTCTTCCACGTCCTTCTTCGTCTCTCAGCGCCTAGACATCCACCATGTACCCTTTGTAGCTTGACAATTTATGTAATCTTATACTTACAAAGAGGATCAAATTGCTACCCGTTAAGTATTCACTTTTCAAAGAACAACGTAACAAATCACACTTTAAACTTTTACCGCAATCTAAAGTGGTGGAGATGAGCGGGGTCGAACCGCCAACCTCTGCCTTGCAAGGGCAGCGCTCTCCCAGTTGAGCTACATCCCCTCTATATCAATAAAACTTCCCATACAATTTTTACAATGGTGGGCCTAAGTGGATTCGAACCACTGACCTTTCCCTTATCAGGGGAATGCTCTAAACCAACTGAGCTATAGGCCCAAATTCACTCATATTTTACTTCTTTGGGCCTGTAATCTCACGGTATTGTTTTAGTTCACCCTATTACAAACCTTGCAGAGAAATTTTATGATAAATAAAAAAAACTAGAAGTCTCCTGCGTGCGACGCAGGTTAATTGGAATTTTTAAACTCCTTAGAAAGGAGGTGATCCAGCCGCAGGTTCTCCTACGACTACCTTGTTACGACTTAGTCCTCCTCGCGAAACACACCTTAAGCACTTCCCTCCCTTACGGGTTTGGCCGGTGATTTTGGGTGCATCTTGCTTGGGTGGCTTGACGGGCGGTGTGTACAAGGCTCGGGAACATATTCACCGCGGCGTAGCTGATCCGCGATTACTAGCGATTCCTACTTCATGGAGACGGGTTTCAGCCTCCAATCTGAACTGGGATCGGTTTTCTGGGTTTCGCTCCATCTCGCGACTTAGCATCCCTTTGTACCGACCATTGTAGCACGTGTGCAGCCCGGGATATAAGGGCCATGATGACTTGACGTCATCCCCACCTTCCTCCGTCTTGACGACGGCAGTCTCTTTAGAGTGCCCAGCATGACCTGTTGGCAACTAAAGACAAGGGTTTCGCTCGTTAGGGGACTTAACCCAACGTCTCACGACACGAGCTGACGACAGCCATGCAACACCTGTGATAGTCACGGACTGGATACCGTTCGTTACCCTTTCAGGCTCCTACTTCTACCATGTCAAACCCCGGTAAGGTTCTTCGCGTTGCATCGAATTAAGCCACATGCTCCACCGCTTGTGCGAGCCCCCGTCAATTCTTTTGAGTTTTAGCCTTGCGGCCGTACTCCCCAGGCGGGGCACTTAATGCGTTAGCTCCGGCAGAGAGATAATCAAAACCCCTCTACTTAGTGCCCATCGTTTACGGCTAGGACTACCGGGGTATCTAATCGCGTTTGCTCCCCTAGCTTTCGCACACTCAGCGTCAGTTACGGACCAGAGAGTCGCCTTCGCCGCCGGTGTTCCTTCTGATATCTACGCATTTCACCGCTCCACCAGAAGTTCCACTCTCCCCTTCCGCACTCTAGCCTTGCAGTATCAGATGCTGTTCTTCCGTTGAGCAGAAGGCTTTCACAACTGACTTACAAGGCCGCCTACGTGCTCTTTACGCCCAATAATTCCGAACAACGCTTGCCGCCTCTGTATTACCGCGGCTGCTGGCACAGAGTTAGCCGTGGCTTCCTCCGGAGCCTTAGTCAAGTAAGGATACTATTAACACCCTTACATTTCTTAACTCCCGACAGTGGTTTACAACCCGAAGGCCTTCTTCCCACACGCGGCGTCGCTTCGTCACCCTTTCGGGCATTGCGAAAGATTCTCGACTGCAGCCTCCCGTAGGAGTCTGGGCAGTGTCTCAGTCCCAGTGTGGCCGACCACCCTCTCAGGCCGGCTACCCGTCTTCGCCTTGGTAGGCCATTACCCTACCAACTAGCTGATAGGACATTGACCCCTCTCTAAGCACATGAAACCTTACGGCTCCATACTTTTGACTATCAATACCGAAGTATCAATAGTTTCATTGAGTATTAGCAACCCTTTCGGTAGTTCCGATTGCTCGAAACGTCGTTATCCCCATCTTAAAGGTAGGTTATCAATGCATTACTCACCCTTACGCCACTCGATTTGTATCCCTTTCGGAATACTCCCTCGTTCGACTTGCATGCCTAATCCACGCCGCCAGCGTTCGTTCTGAGCCAAGATCATACCCTTCATAATATTATAAAGGCGCTAGGCGAAGCCTAGCAATCTTAACTTTGTCCAACTCAAAAGCTGACATTTTCAGCTTTACTACTCGCACGCATTTGACTTCTAATTTTTAAAGAGCAAATCTCTACCACAAACAGCAGAGTTCATCATTGTATACAAAATTTTCAAAAAGTCAATAAGAAAAATAATTTTTTTCAATTCCCCATCAACTTAAAAGATTATACTTTCAAAAAAATGTAAATGCAAGTACAAAAATCACCTTTTTAATCAATACTATTTAAAACATCTCTAACGCAGCTAAATTGTGACACTTAACTAATTTTAGCCTTCGAAATATTTTCCTATATTTCTGTATTTATTATACCTATTCTCTATGAGTTTATCGATTGGAGTGCTTTTGATTTCTTCTAAATAATTAAGAATATATGATTTAAGAGTATTAGCCATCGCTTTAGGAGATTTATGTGCTGCCCCAAGGGGTTCTGGGATAACTTCATCCACCACACCAAATTTCAATAAATCCTTTGCTGTGAGTTGCAAAGATACTGATGCCTCTGGTGCATTTTCACTGTTTTTCCACAATATTGCTGCACAACCTTCGGGTGAAATTACCGAATAATACGCATACTCCAAAATTGCAAATTTGTCACCAATGCCAATACCTAACGCACCGCCACTACCGCCTTCCCCTATAACAATGTTTATGATCGGGGTTTTCAACCGGCACATTTCGTAAATATTCTCTGCTATTGCTTGCGCCTGCCCTCTTTCCTCAGCGCCAATATCAGGATTAGCCCCGGGCGTATCTATAAAAGTAACTATCGGCAGATGGAACTTTTCCGCAAGTTTCATTTTCTGTAACGCCTTTCTGTAGCCTTCGGGATTAGGCATTCCAAAATTACAAGCAATACGTTCCTTAGTACTTTTTCCCTTTTGTTGTCCAATGATCAAAAGCCTTTCCTGCCCTATTCTTCCCAATCCACAAATAATTGCTTTATCATCCCCAAAACGCTTATCTCCATGAAGTTCAACAAAATCATCAATCATCATGTTCACATAATCTGCCGTAAGCGGACGCAATGGATGACGCGCTATCTTAACGATATCGTACGGGGTTAATTTCGAGCACAGCCTCATTTGAAGCCTCTCTTGTTTCTCCTTCAGATATTTTATTTCCGCGCTTCTATCAAGGCAATCTTTTATGGAGGCCTTTTCCAAATCCTCTATACGATGCTCGATTTCCAGGATAGAATTTTCTAATTCTGTTACCGTTTTTTCTGACAAAGACATCTCCTAATTTACTTAAAATAAAAACCTATTTTGAACTATATTCCCAAAAACACTTAATAATAGATTCTGAAATTCTAATTATTTTTCAATTTATTGCAAGTAAATTACAACCCACGATACATACTATATAAAAGTGTATCATTTAAAATTGTTACTTTAAACGGCTTAAAACCATTGACAAAAAGAAGCCAGATATGTAACATTTGATTCTCTTTACATAAATATTTTATATTAATCATACTGTTTAAATGCAATTCGGAACTGTCTGTATAATTGGACCGGGACTCATTGGCGGCTCTATTGGCCTGGGATTGAAAAAGAGAAATTTGGCAAAAACCATCATCGGTGTTGGCCATAGGATTGTATCGTTAGAAAAAGCCACTAAAATGCATGCTATTGATATCGGCCTCTTAAATAGCGATGAAGCCGTTAAAGACGCTGATATCGTAATCCTCGCCACGTCTGTGAATAAAATTATTGACACTGCAAAAAAAATTATTCCCCTAATGAAGAGGAATGCTATTCTCACTGATGTAGGCAGCACAAAAAAATATATCGTTGAGCAAATTTCCCATAATTTAAGAAAAGACATTACCTTTGTTGGCGCACACCCGATAGCAGGTTCAGAGCAAAGAGGTGTTGAGTTTGCTTCGGCAGACCTTTTTGAAGGCTGCACATGTATCATAACACCCGTAGGCAATCACACAGATGAGGTGGAAACAATAGCTCATTTGTGGAGACTCCTGGGCGCTAAAATAAAATATTTAACACCTGAACAACACGATGAAATACTGGCATTTGTGAGTCATCTTCCTCACCTGGTCGCATCAGGCCTGATAAATGCAATCAAGGAAGAATACCTCGTTTGCGGCGCTAGTGGACTAAGAGACACCACAAGAGTCGCATCGGGCGACCCTGAGTTATGGGTAGACATTTTTTGTCAAAATCGTGAAAATGTAATAAAATCAATAGATCGATTTATTGCGGAACTTGGCGGATTTAGAAACGATCTCTTAAACAAAAATGACGCCAAGATACTCGATAGGTTAAAAAATGCAAAGCTGTCGCGTGATAGCGTATTTCACAACAATTCAACAAACAAATAATTTATAAATGTACTCACGCATCGAGGTGTTTTTTAAAAATGAATTCCCTGATCCTTTAGGAAATAACCTACGATCAGAAATCGAAACATTTGGTTTCCACGAAGTATCCAATATCAGGGTTCGCCAGGTTTACATCATTTTTGGAAATTTAAACAAAAATGATCTGGACGCTATTGCCCAAAAACTCTTGGTAGATACGATTACCCAGGATTATCAGATTTCCGATTCCGGACTTCGTCGAGAGCGCTCAGTCGAACGATTTCTGACTGCGGATTTAAAATCTCATATCGTTGAAATCAGCCGCAAACCCGGCGTCATGGACCCTATAGAGCAATCCGTTTTAAAGGCACTCAGCGATATAGAAATAAACATAGAAGGCGTTAAAACTGCTCAAAAGTATCTCATCAACGGAGATATCTCTCCTGAAACAATTCGCATCATAGCAACCAGGTTACTTGCAAATGCAAAGATAGAAGATGTTTTTATTTACCCGGAAACACCCAATTACGATCACGGCAATATTGGCTATTCCTTTAAAAAGAAGACCATCCCCTTATTAAATGCCGACAACAAACAATTAGAAGAAATAAGTACACGTGGCCAGCTCTCTCTCAATTTACAAGAGATGCAATCAATTCAAAAATATTATAAGACCCTTAAACGAGAACCAACCGACGTCGAGCTTGAAACAATTGCACAGACATGGTCAGAACACTGCGTTCATAAAACATTCAAAGGCATTATTGATTTCAATGGAATTAAAATCGACAACTTATTAAAAAACACCATTATGAAGGCAACCAGTGAACTCAACAAGACCTGGTGTGTCTCCGTATTTAAAGACAATGCCGGCATTATCCGTTTTGACGATTTTCACAATATTTGTTTCAAGGTAGAAACCCATAACCATCCGTCTGCCATTGAACCTTACGGAGGCGCTAATACCGGTATTGGCGGCGTAATTAGGGACGTCATGGGCACAGGATTAGGCGGGAAACCCATCCTTAACACAGACGTATTCTGTTTTGGGCTGCCAGACACCCCTCAAGACAAAATTCCCAAAGGTGTGTTACATCCAAAAAGAATTTTTAAGGGTGTTGTTGCGGGGGTGCGAGATTATGGCAACCGCATGGGTATCCCCACGGCAAACGGCGCGATCTTTTTTGACGAGCGGTACATTGGCAATCCCATCGTCTTTTGCGGAACTGTGGGCATTATACCAAAAGACAAATGTCAAAAAACACCCCATCCTAACGACCTCATTGTCGTTGTTGGCGGCAGAACCGGACGTGATGGTATTCACGGAGCAACATTCTCCTCAGCGGAATTACATGAACAATCCGAACAAATATCCGGAGGCGCCGTCCAGATCGGTAATGCCATAACAGAAAAAGCATTGTTGGATACCCTTTTACAAGCACGAGACAAAGAACTGTACAACTGTATCACCGATTGTGGCGCTGGTGGTCTTTCGTCTGCCATAGGTGAAATGGGTCAAGACCTCGGTGCGCTGGTAAATTTAGAAAAGGTGCCCCTTAAATACGAAGGACTTTCCTATACAGAAATCTGGATTTCTGAGGCACAGGAACGCATGGTAATCGCTGTTCCACCTGAAAAAGAACATGATATCCTTGATTTATTCAAAGCAGAAAATGTTGAAGCAACGGTCATTGGAAGATTCACAAACAACAAAATGCTTCGTTTATTATACAATTCCCAGATCGTTGGCGAAATGGACATGAATTTTCTCCACAATGGTATACCTCGATTAGAACGGAAGGCCGAGTGGCACAAACCCACCTTCGAGGAAACAAATTTATCGGAAAAAGAAGACCATGGGGCAGATTTAAAAAAGATACTCGCCGCCTGGAACGTTTGCAGCAAAGAATGGGTTATACGACAATACGACCACGAAGTACAGGGCGGAAGCGTCTTAAAGCCTCTCCAAGGTATCCACAATGATGGGCCAGGCGATGCCTGCATTATTACGCCGGTACTGGGATCTAAGAAGGGTATCATTGTATCAAATGGCATGAACCCACGATATGGCGACATAGATCCATATCACATGGCAGCATCAGCCATTGACGAGGCGCTACGACAAGTCGTAGCCGTTGGTGGAAGTTTAGAACAGGTCGCACTTTTAGACAACTTTTGCTGGGGCAACACCAATAAACCAGATCGTCTCGGTAGCCTCGTGATGGCTGCGCAGGCCTGTTACGACATCGCCGTTGCATACGGAACCCCATTTATCTCCGGGAAAGATAGCCTGAATAACGAATTCGTCACTGACAAAGAAACCATTGTAATACCCCCGACCCTACTTATTTCTGCTATTTCGGTAATGGACGATGTGCGAAACGCCGTATCAATGGATATCAAAGAACCCGGGAACCTGGTTTATCTCGTCGGTCTTACTCGCCCGGAGCTGGGTGGTTCTCATTATTATCATATTCATGGATACAAAGGAAACAACATCCCAAAGGTGGATGCCGTCTTAGGAAAAAAGATCATGAATACGCTTTCCCAGGCAACAAAACAGAGAATCATCAGGTCTTGCCACGATTGTTCAGAAGGCGGTCTTGCCGTTGCCGCAGCAGAAATGGCATTTGCCGGCGGATTCGGCATGACGCTTAACCTTTCCGCTGTTGTAACAGAAGGACACATTAACAAGAATGACACCATTCTCTTTTCCGAATCAAACAGCCGCTTTGTCGTTGAAGTACGACCTGAACATCAGAAACAGTTTGAAAATATTGTGAAGAACATTTCGTACGGGCTGCTAGGAAAGGTTACGTCAGAACCGATACTCAAAATCAACGGTCTAAACAAAAAAACCGCTATCAATGAAAATATTTACGATCTCAAGGAATCATGGCAGTCACCACTGAGGTGGTAAAATATTTAATTTTTCATAATCACAGTTTTGTAGGGTAGACTTCGTCGTGAGCGCTCAGTCGAACGATTAAGCGTAAGCGAATCCACCCTGTTGCTAAAATATCAAGCCCCTGACCGCTTCTCCCTTTCAATCTCTCGATCTTGCCGATAAAACTTGACGAATGGCTTGGGAATGCGCTACGTCTTTCGAAGGGAATCGCCATCGAAGAGAAGGGACACTCTAGGCTGGTTCAATCGTCCCCGATTGAACCAAAACATTTGGCATGTTCACAGGACGTGGGACGTGCTTGTCCAAAGCCAGTAAACAATTCAGACTTTATGGTTGTAGAGTAAAATACTGGCGTAGTGGTAACAGGCTGAAGTTAGTATTCCCCGTTTCTCTCCGTTTCCTCTGAGAGTGTCACAATATCTCAGCCATACCCTATTTCCAGCACCTTCTCGTCAAACCGTACGTGAGGTT
>JACRII010000040.1 GCA_016235875.1 Planctomycetota bacterium | reverse complement strand
TTAGTTGTTTCCTTACCAAAAATTCAGGAGGGTTAAGAAAATGTGTACCTTCCCATACAATTCCCGGCTAATTAACCACTACAATAATTCGCAGACTGCATTCAAGAGAGAAAATGGGAGGACTCCCAGTTCAAGAAATTTCTTGCACGAACTTATGAGGATCCTTAAATGAAAAAATTAGCAATAGCCTTGTTGCCTCAAGAAACAATAGAGGGCAAGATATTTTTTCTGAGAGGCAAAAGGGTAATGCTCGATAGAGATTTGGCCATTCTCTATGGCGTTGAAACACGGGCTTTAAATCAGGCAGTGAGAAGGAACATGAGGCGTTTCCCAGAGGATTTTATGTTTCAATTAACGAAAGAAGAAATGGAAAGTTGGAAATCACAAATTGTGATATCCAATAGGGAAAAAATGGGATTAAGAAGAAGACCCTATGCCTTTACAGAGCAAGGTGTCGCCATGCTTTCGAGTGTTCTCAATAGTGACAGAGCTATACAGGTAAACATCCAGATTATGAGGACGTTTACAAAACTCAGAGAAATGCTGATGGCTCACAAAGATTTAAAGAGAAAGATAGAGGATATGGAAAAGAAATACGATTACCAGTTCAAAATTGTCTTTGACGCCATAAAGCAATTGTTAGAACCACCGACAGAACCAAAGGGCAAGATGGGTTTCCGCGCCCTTAAAAAAATTTAAATTCATCGCTTTTTACAGGAAAATTTTTTGGGGTTGGTATGTTTGTAACACCTCCAGAAATACTTGCCTCCGGTTGCACCGAAGAAATCCAAAGAGCGCACGGGGAACAAAAATTGTGCCTTCATTGCGGTAGAGACGCCCACGAACCTAACCCGAACAAGTCGGGAGAGAGTTTAAAAAGCTGAAAGGGAGAACGGGAGAGAAAAAAATATAAAAACACTCTTTATCATCTTCTCCGTTTCCCCCCTTCCCCTTTTCTCCTTTAAAAATACCTTGATAATAAAAAAGATTTAAGCTATAAACTGAGCAGCTTATTCCGACACCTTTAAATAAGGTATTCCTAATACATTATCTGCCATTGCGGGTAAAAATTGGGTTTTAAAACCATGATAAGAAAAGCTCTGCTTCTAAAAATTTTCGATGCTGCCTATATGCAACGGTGGAATGATAAGATACGTCCTATAGAATTAATAGAACTGGATAAACAAGCCCACAAAATGGTAATTGCTTATTTTCTAGGTAAATTCGAGGAAGATAAGCAGGGTTTTAACTGGATAGACATCATTGAAGGGGGAATTTTTGAACTTTTGCAGCGCATTGTCATTACCGATTTAAAGCCGCCCATTTTTTATAAAATAAAGGAAGATGCAAATAAATACCAACAATTAAACGAGTGGGTTTATAAAGAATTGGAATTCATTCTATCGCCTTTAGGCAGGGATTTCTGTGAAAGATTTTGCAGTTATTTTTTAAGGAGTGACGACACGTTAAACAAAAGGATTTTAAGCGCCTCCCACTTTTATGCTACGAAGTGGGAGTTCAACATCATTGAACATGCAAACCCGGATGGCTACGAGATAGATGCTATAAGAAAAAGTTTACAGGAAAAGCAGGAACGATACTATGATTTAAAAGGCGTGGATGAATTGACAAAGCATTCAAAATATAAAAATTTCATCGACTTGTGCGGTCAACTCAGATTCCAATCAAGATGGGCACATCTCCACAGAATACCAAAGACTTCTGTTCTGGGACATTCGTTATTTGTTGCTATACTTTCGTATCTATTTTCTCTGGAAACAAAGGCATGCAAAAAAAGGTGTATAAACAACTACTTTACCGGCTTGTTTCATGACTTACCGGAAGTCCTTACCAGAGATATCATATCTCCTGTAAAAAGGTCAGTCGAAGGACTAAGCGACCTGATAAAAGGATATGAGAAAGAGCAGATGGAGAAGGAAGTATATGGTCTGATTCCGGAGGAGTGGCATCCGGAAATTAAAATGTTTACTGAAGACGAATTTGACAGTGTTGTAACAATAAACGGGAAAAAAGAAAAATCCAGCAGCAAAGAGATCAACGAGACGTATAACGACGACAGGTTCAATCCGAAAGATGGAGAACTTGTTAAGGCAGCCGATAGCCTCGCCGGATTCATAGAGGCATCCGTAGCGATACGGAATGGAAGCGCAAGTCCGGATCTTCAATATGCGAAATTATCAGTAAAAAAGCAGTATGAAAGAGTGAACATTGCAAATATAAATTTTGGAGAACTCTACGCTGATTTTGACTGAGGAAATTCAAAAATGCATGGGGAAAGGGCATTTTGCCCATATTGCGGAAAAGACATGACTGCGCCGCAAGAAAAATCGTTGAACAGCGATAATTGGAAAGAGAGAAGATGTATGAAATGCACGTACTAACAGTATATTTGCCATTTGCTAAGAAAAATGTTTACAAGCAGACGTTTCACTCCCGCCTAATACGATTATAAGTTATTATATGAAAAGCTCTCTCCTGCGAAGTAAAAGGTTGGTGACATGATTGATTATAAACAAGTTATGCAAAATTTCGGCTGCCAAACGAGGTAAAAAATGTTCAAACCAGATCAACCAATTCAGTCTAGTAAAGAAGATATCTTGGGCAGAAAAGCATTTGCTCAATCACTTGGTAATGCTATTCTCAATTACAAAGAGAAAGATAGTATTGTAATAGGGCTATTTGGTGCATGGGGTTCCGGAAAAACATCCATAATTAACATGGCATTAGAGCATATTAATTATGTTTGTAAAGATAAGAAGAGTGAGAGGGAACCTATCATTGTTAGATTTTATCCGTGGAACTTTTCTGAACAAAATCAACTAATCAGCCAGTTCTTTAAACAATTATCTGTCACTCTAAAACGAAAAGATTATTCTGTCAATATTAGGAAGATAGGGAAGAAATTAGAAACATATACAAAGTTTTTTGAGCCATTAAAATTAATTCCGGTAATTGGTCAGCTTATGGGAATTGTAAAAGATATTGTTCAAACCTCAGGCAAGATCTTAAAAGTTTTTGGTGAACACAGAGAAAATGATTTGAATAGCATACGCAAAGATTTAAATGATTTATTGGCTGAACAGTTCCATAAAATTATTGTTATCATCGATGACATAGATCGTCTTGGTAATATTGAAATTCGACAGATTTTTCAATTAATAAAATCATTAGGGGATTTTCCCAATACGATATATTTGCTTGCTTTTGACAAAGATGTCGTTATAAAGGCGTTAGAAAGAGTACAGGAAGGTTCCGGTTTAGAATATTTAGAAAAAATAGTACAAGTGCCTTTTGACATTCCTCTCATTTCAAAGCAAGAAGTAGAAGCGTTACTATTTAGCCAACTTACTGAGTTGATTAAAGATATACCAGAAGAGAAATGGGACCAAACTTATTGGGGTAATATCTACCATAGCGGGCCAAGATATTTCTTTGAAAACATTAGAGATGTTACACGTTACATTAACTTATCGAGATGTGGTTTTTCTATTGTTAAGGGTGAAGTAAATGCAATTGATTTTTTCGCAATTACCGCTATTCAGGTTTTTATTCCAGATGTTTATTATGGAATAAGAGACAATAAAGATATTTTTGTAGGGATATTTGATTCAGCTTATGGAAATAGTAAGGCCGTGATAGAACAAGCGAAAAAACGTTGTGATGAAATATTTAGTAGAACAAATAAGTATTCGCAGAAAATGTTAATGGATTTTTTGAAAAGATTATTTCCTAAGCTGGGATCCGTTTATGGTAACACCCACTATGGTTATGACTGGTTGAGTGATTGGAGAAAAGATGGTAGGGTATGTAGCCCCGATAATTTCGATATATTCTTTAGACTCTCTGTTCCAAAAGGGGAAATCTCACAAAGCGAAATTGAGACAATTTTGTCACTTGCAAATAATCTCAATGCATTTGCTGAGGCTTTGTTAAAATTAAATGAAGATGGAAGAATAGTAAGATTTCTGGAGCGAATGGAGGATTACACACGAAAAGATATTCCTGAGGAAAATATAGAGAATATCATTACCGTCTTGATGGATATTGGAGATTTATTTCCTGAGGGGGAGACTGGTTTTTTTGGTATAAATACTTCTACGAGAATTCGTCGCATATTTTATCAATTAAGCCGTCGTCTTGATAATAAG
Organism: Planctomycetota bacterium; assembly: GCA_016235875.1. Lineage (GTDB taxonomy): Bacteria > Planctomycetota > Brocadiia > Brocadiales > Brocadiaceae > Wunengus. The sequence goes on along the minus strand of JACRII010000040.1, from coordinate 1,085 downwards.
GAAAACCGATTTAATATTTTTAAGAAAGCAATTGAAAAGGCAACAAAAAGTTTGCACACAATAACAAGCGAAGTTGCCGTCCAAGGGCAGCAACATGGGAAATACGATCAAACAAAAAAATCAAAACCAGAGGAAGAATTAACAGTAAATGCAACTCAACTCGAAGAATTAGAGAAGCTCGCCTACGATAAAATCGAAAGTTGGGCAAACGATGGCCGATTGTCAAAACACACGCATTTACTTTCGGTTCTTTATGATTGGCGAAGATGGGGAAGACAAGAACAAATTAATAAATTTGTAAATCGTATGATAGAGGAGGATGATGGACTGATTGATTTCATCACGAGTTTCTTAAGCAAGTCGAAAGTTCATGGCATGTCTGATTATGTTTATAGAACGGAGTGGAAAATTAATCTCAAGAGTATTGAGGAATTCGTAAACTTAAAACAGATAGAACCAAGAATAAGAAATATATTTTCTTCTTCCAAGTTTAAGCAGTTGGACGATAATGACAAAAAGAAGCAAGCTATCAAGATTTTCTTAGATACCTTTGATGGAAAGATAGAGGATCGTTTTTAATGAATACAGCCGAAATTATGTTCGATAACAAACGGCATATTTACGCGGTATTCATGTGTCATTTATCCATACCGTAGGGACACGGTGCTCCGTGTCCCTACATCGGCATACAACGGCATATCGGCATAACAGTACAATCGGAAAAGAAAATGACATATGGATCCGGACAAACACCATCGTAGCTCAATCCGATTAAAGGAATATGATTATTCCAGGGCGGGTGCATATTTTATAACAATATGCACATATAACAAAGAATGCATTTTAGGCGATGTAATACAGGGTGAAATGAGATCGAACGAATATGGGATGATTGTTGAAAACGAATGGGTAAAAACGGCTGAAATACGTTCAAATATTATCATAGATAAATACATTGTGATGCCGAATCATGTGCATGGAATAATCATAATTTTGGATGATGGTAGGGACACGGTGCACCGTGTCCCTACATTTGAACAATTCGGCAGACCGACGTCCAATTCCATCCCAACGATAATTCGGTC
>JACRII010000039.1 GCA_016235875.1 Planctomycetota bacterium | reverse complement strand
GGCTTAGGATGGAATGCGTGATTTATTTTATCAAAAAAATAAAGGCGAACCGAACGCAAGGTTCGCCTTTAGAACGACAATTTAAATTTTGTGTCTGAATTGCCTTTACGGCGGATAAAAACACTATCAACCTAAAATACTTACTTTTGCACTCTTTCCAACGCAAGCAGAAAACCGTAGATAATCGCCTGCGGTCTAGGAGGGCAACCAGGAATATAAGCATCCACGGGGACAACATTATCGATTCCATTTTTAGTGGCATAACAATTACTGAAAATACCACCGCTGCTTGCACACGTACCTAAAGCAATAACCATTCTTGGTTCTGGGGTAGCATGATAGGTCTTTATCAGTGCGGTTTCAAGATTTCTCGTTGGGGGTCCCGTAACGAGTAAGCAATCAGCGTGGCGTGGAGATGCTACTACGTCTATACCGAATCTCTGTAAATCATGGACAGGGCTGTTGTATAAGGCGACAAATTCCCACTCACAACCATTACATGAGCCGGCATCCACTTCGCGAACGTGGAGTGAACGTTTGAACACAGAAAATATCTTTTCTTTTAGTTTTTCCCCGAGTTCCTCAACTGATGCCTTTGTGTCTAACCCAGCCTTAACCAAAAGGTCTTCCTTATTTGTTGCGGCAAGCTCAAAATCATTGGTAATCCTGATAGCTTTGTAAGGACATGCCTCCTCACACATGCCGCAGAATACACATTTTGCATGGTCCAACTGCAAGTATCGCTTCCCTTTGTCCTCAATCCATGTGTAAGCATTTGTTGGACAGACCTCCACGCACACATTGCACTGTTTGCATCGCTCGTTATCAATCTCAATCCGGCCCCGAAAACGTAAAGGAGCAGGTTCTTTTTCTTTTGGATACCGTGAGGTGACTACGCCGGTTTGTAAACTTTTTTGAAATTTTGTAAACATTTTATGTTAGCCCACGAAATACACGAAAAAACGCGAAAATATATCTAAATCTTTATAACAAATAATTCTTTATAAATCTGTACAGGAATAACATAACTCGAAACTCTTATTAATCAGAGGAAAATCCGGAACAATGTTACCGGGAATCGTATATGGAATAGACGGCCAGTTACAGAAAGAAGGGGAACGTACCTTATATCGGTATAACATATTGTTAGGAGCGGTCATAATCCAGTAAATATCTTCACCTCTGGGCGATTCAACATAGCTCAATGCCTGCTTATAAGGTGGAAGTTCCTTCATAGAGGTTTTTAAAGAGCCTTCGGGCATTTTATCAAAGCACTGTTCAATGATGGAAATGGACTGATAAACCTCGTCAATTCTTATCTTAATCCTTGCCCACACATCACCTTCATCATAATAGACAGGAATATCAAAATCAACTTCACCATAGGCAGCATAGGGGTGATTAATTCTGGTGTCCCGGCAAATTCCCGATGCCCTTGCAGGCACACCAACGACACCAAGCCCTCTCGCATGCTCTAAAGAAAGTCTTCCGGTAGTCTCGACCCGGTCTAAGAAAGAGGACGATTTAGACATAATTTCGATGAGTTCTTTAAAATCCGTTTTCACACGATTTAGCAGGCCTAAAATATGCTTTTTCAAGTCGTTATTAATATCGAAACGTACACCGCCGATAGTGATCATACCTCTTAAATAACGATTACCGCAAATAGTTTCATTAAGCTGTTGTATATATTCACGAATCCTGAAGCCATGTGAGCCGCACATCAAAAAGGAAGCGCCGACACAAACATTGCCAACATCGCCTATATGGTTGTAGAGTCTTTCTAATTCCAGAATAATAGTTCTTATAAATTTTGCACGCGGTGGTATTTCAATACCCGCCACCTTCTCAATAGCCTGGCAATAGCCGGTTGCATGTGAAGCAGCGCAAACACCGCAGATACGCTCGGCAAGAAATAACGCCTTGGTATATGGCATGGCTTCAAATAATTTTTCTGTGCCCTTGTGGGTAAAAAATAATTTTGCGTCCAAATAGAGAATGGTATCTCCTACTGCGCTGAATCTGAAGTGGCCTGGTTCTATGATACCTGCATGTATTGGACCTACCGGTATTTCAAAAACACCTTCGCCATTTACCCGCGCAAAAGGTAGTTTAGATTCGAGATGAGGCAGTCTCGTATTCGTATCAAAATCTTTCCTGAGTGGATATGTATTCTCAGGCATATTGCCGTGTAGTACCAGTGTGTATGGGTCCGGATGTCCTACGGGTTCAAGTCCAAACATGTCCTTTATTTCACGTTCATACCAGTGAGCGGCCGGAATGTAAGGGGTGATTGATGGAAAGTTCGGGGATTGTTCACTTATGGGAACATACACGATAAAAAATAAATCTTTATCTGGTAAAGAAAAGACATAATAAATGGTAAAGTTTTTATTGAGACTTCTTTCATCATTACAAACTATAGATGAAAGAGGCGCCTGGAATGTTTTATGGATATATGTGCAGATATCCTCAAGATTATCCGTATTTGTGGAGATGTAGATCTCATTTTCCAATGAACCTTTAGCGACTGTAACATTCGCTTTGAAACGATTCATTATATTGTCGAGATAGGGTTGTCTATTGATACTCATCACGCATTCCTTACGATGTCGTATATATTCCGAAGTACTTCACGGAGCAAAGGCGGCACATAAAAGCTGATTATCAAAACAAAGAATAAAAGGAAAAGCATAGCTGCAATAGTAAATTTACTCGTTTCACCCTTTGGGACATCCCCGGCAGGTGTGCCAAAGATCATCCTGTACATGTTATAGATAAATCCTACAAAAATAAGTGTAATACATACTATAAGTACGCAAGTGAACACGATAGTGAATAGATTCCCGCTATGGAAACCATCTGCAAGAACCAGAAATTCACTAACAAATATATTAAATGGAGGGGTACCAGTAATGGCAAATACACCAATAGCCAAAATAGTACCCGTAACAGGAAGCGTCTTAATGACACCCCTTATATTTTCCATTTCCGTAGTTTTATATTTTAAGAATAGGTTCCCAGCGCAGAAAAACAGGAGAGATTTTGTTACCGCATGGTTAAATGTATGGAGTTCTGCGCCGTAAACACTGTACATACCGCCAAAACCTATTCCAAGCGCAATAAATCCGATATGCTCCACACTGCTAAAGGCCAAAAGCCGCTTATAATCTTTTTGCACAAGAATAAACGGTATTGAAACAATAACAGAGATAAGCCCAAAAATCATCAGAAGAGTGCATGAGTAATCGCTTCCAACACACTTGGATGTAAGAATGTGATAGCGGATGATGCCGTACATAGAACAATTGATTAACACGCCTGAAAACAAAGCGCTTATGGGTGAGGGCGCCTGGCTATGTGCATCAGGAAGCCATGTATGCATAGGAGCCAAACCTGCCTTTGTTCCGTATCCCACCAGAATAAAAAGAAAGGCAAGTTTCATCAAATGAGGTTCAAATTTATCAGCCACATTTCGTAAGTCTGACCAATTCAATGCATATCCAATTTCACCAAGAACGCCTTTCGCTGAATGATAGGTTAATATAACACCAAACAGCGCCAGCGTAATACCTACGGTACAAAGTATTATGTATTTCCACGCCGCCTCCTGATGTTGTTTTTTGTTATAAAAACCTACTAAAAACGTAGTTGCTAATGTAGTGCCCTCAATAGCAACCCACATAACACCCAGGTTGTTTATTACACAGACCAACAGCATAGTGAAAATAAACATATGCATAAGGAAATAATACCATTGCAGCTTCTTTTCAGATATTCGGCAATCATGGAGTTCGGCCTCCATATACCCGGCTGAATAAAGCGCCGCTGCAAATGCTACAATCGTAACAATCTGTGTAGTGAGAATGGTTAACGCATCTACATAAAAGAAATTATTAAATCCCTGAAGTGTCTTATAGGTGTATATATTGTAGTTGAGATATATGTTATAGACTAGGGCTATAAAACTACCTGCGATACTTATGTACTTTGAAATGCCATGTTTTTTTGTAAAAACACATGCTATAGCAGTTATTATTGGTGTAATTAAAAGCAGTAATATTATCATCTATTCCCTGAGCTCCTTTAATAAGCCTGTATCGAGATCATCAAAGGATTCCTTGATTCTATACACATAAATTCCCATAATGATTACGCTCACCAGAATGTCAAAAAACAACCCTAACTCTACAATGAGCGGCATACCATACGAGGTAGACAATGCGGCGAAAAACATACCATCTTCCATAGTAATAAGCCCAATTATTTGAGTAATAGCCTGCTTTCTGCTAATCATAATAAAGAACCCCAGAAGGGTAATGGAAAGTGCGATAGGCAAGCAATGCCGCATGAAGGTATTTTCAAACTGGATAATATTTTGTGTTGAATAATATGCAATAAGAATAATGCCGCAAGCAAGTATAAGAGCTAACGTATAATTAATATAAGACCCCACCTCTTTTTTGATATTATTCTTTTTAACAATATAAAACAAAAAACCAGGAATAACGATAACTTTGAGCGCCAGAGAAATTCCTGTAGTAATATAAATATGGTGGATACCGGAAAAACAGGCAATCAAACCACTCGCAAGGGTTAACATAAAGGAACGACAGGCATAAGCCCATATACAAGTCCTCAATCTGCTGGTGCCAATGAGAATAATTGTGGTAATGAGCATCAACACTGCCAGGATATCAATTGTTCTTGAATTTACAATAATCTGTTGTGTCATTTCACATTACCTTACCACATACAGTGATATAATAGCTAAAACGGATAAAATGAATGCAGTGCCTAACAAATTTGGTATACGGAATAACCGGAGCTTTGCAAAAGACATTTCTACGATAACTATCAAAAATGCAAAGAAACCAATTTTAACAACATAAAGGGCAAATGCGATTATTAAACCGGAAAAGGTAAGCCCGCCAGCGATACCCCAGGGGAAAAATATATTAACCAGTATTGTTAGTAACAAAAGCAATTTCATGGAAGATGCCCATTCTACCAGAGCCAAATATCTCCCGGAAAACTCAAGCATCATACCTTCATGAATCATAGTCAGTTCCAGGTGGGTAAATGGATTATCAACGGGAATTCTGCCTGCTTCAGCAATGAGCACTATGGCAAAAGCAAGAAATGCCAAAAAGAGCGACGGATTCAACAGAAGAACGCTGTTGTTAAGCAGAAGATTTGTTATATTGCTTAAATTGGTTGAATTAACCGTTAAGGCGACAGTAAAAATTGAGAGTATCATTGCGGGCTCTGCCATAGAAGATACCATCATCTCCCTGCTTCCACCCATACCGCCGAATGCGCTGCCGGTATCTAGCGAAGTCAAAACAAGAAAAAACCTCGCTAAGGCAAATAAATATATAATAAGTATAATATCACCGGTAAAATTCAAGGGAACTTGCGATGATAAAACAGGCACGAGCAATGAGATTATTAAAATTGAGATGAATGTTACGTATGGAGTTGCCCTGAAAATCCAGGAAGACGTTTCTGAAACAACGGCATCTTTACGGAGCAATTTTACAAGATTGTAATAAGGCTGAAATATGCTTGCGCCTCTTCGGCATTGTAACCGCGCCTCAATCTTGTTAATAAACCCCTTAACAAGAGGTGAAAATCCCACGATGACAAGGATTTGAAGAATAGGAAGAATAATTTTTGCAGTCAAGACAATTTCCTTATTATGGTATTATTTCCCAACAAATATAATCAGTATTATCAGTGTTATAAAAATATAGGTAAGATAAATATGAATACTACCCGTATGCACCCACCTTACCCTGTTAGATATATTTAAAATAAACCGAGCAACAGGACTATAAAAATATTTCTCAAAGATTGGCGACACCTCGCCAACGTAGGTAATAGACTTGACAAAGAAATTAGGGACAGAATATTCCGTGCGAACTTCACGCTGAGGTCTATATAAATTACTAAAAATAGTCTTAAATGGCCTCGTAAATGCTGTCGCTGTATATTCTAGTCTTGGTTCAGGAGATCTTCCACATGTCCATGTCTCATAAATTTTCCTAACAAAGCGGGGTTTTATTGAAGTTAAAACTCCAAAGGTAACGGCTAAAAGCATCAATCCCAAAACGGTAGCGCTTTTTGGTGATAACTCTGTAAAATTCGTCTGAACCGACTTGGTGTGCAGCCAATCATAAGAAGTAATAGCCGGCAAAATATTCGTATTCAAAAGATGTGTATTTACAGAGTTTATTACCATCATAACCTTTACAGGGAAAATACCTAAAAATACACACAGTGAAGCCAAAAGCCCCATGCTGACCAGCATAATTACCGGCACTTCCTTCGCTTTTTTCGCGCAATCGGAGCGTGGCAATGCAAGAAATGAAATTCCAAAAGCCTTAACAAAACACGTAGCAACGAGTGCGCCAGTCAAGGCAACAACGGCGCCGCAAATAATCGTTACTATCTTGATGATTACTGATGGAATATGAAATCCATTAAGTATTGATTGGAATATAAGCCATTCGCTAAAAAAACCGTTTAAGGGAGGAATTGCCGAAATAGCTAAGGCGCCTACAAGGAATAGCGGCGCGGTAACCCGTAAACGTTTTATTAATCCGCCCAATTCCTCGATATTTTTTGTATGTGTAGCGTAATAAATATTTCCGGCACAACCAAAAAGCAGGCTTTTAAAGACTGCATGGTTAACTAGGTGATACAAACCTGCCATCATTGCCAGGGAGGATAATGCCATCAAATTATAGGATTTAAAGATCATTGATAGCCCGATACCAATAATAATGATGCCATTATTTTCTATGCTACTGTATGCAAGCAAGGTCTTTATATCCTTTTCCGTAAGGGCATAAAGTATCCCCAGGAGAGCAGAAGAGGCGCCAATGATAAGAACTACGACTCCCCACCACGGTGGACAAGGTGTTAAAAATTCGAAATAAAACCGTATGAAACCATAGATAGCCGTTTTAATCATAACGCCGGACATAACCATTGAAACGTTACTTGGCGCCGCCGGATGCGCCATCGGAAGCCACAGATGCAAGGGGAAAATTCCTGCCTTAATACCAAAACCTATTATTACCAAAAAGAACACAACATTTTTATATATCAGAGGCATGTGACTACCGACCTTCCTAAAATCATCAAAGCCAAAGTCCCACGTCCCTGTATGAGCAAACATTATAAAAAAGGCGACGGAAAGAAACACGGAACCGATATGCGCCATGATTATATACATAAAACCTGCCTTCATGTTGGCAGGATTTTCATGCTCGTATATTACCAGAAAGAACGACACGACCGTCATCAATTCCCATACAATCATAAATACTACTGCATTATTAGCCGTAGCGACGAGAAGCATGGATGCAAGGAAGATATTGTATGTAAATCCCAAAAATCGGGTATCGCGTTTGTTAACATATAACCGCGTATAACCGATTGAGTATATGGCAGCGACAAAACCGATGACAGCTATGGCGAGGATAAAATACGAGGAAACAGGATCTAACAGGAAATTGTATTTAATAATGGCATGATAGATAGTGAAATCAAGACGTATCGTCGAACCAGAGGAAAGCGCAACCGCGGCTGCTGCAATACTAAAACACGACGCAATTGCTGCAAGAATGAGAGAAATATAATTGCCAACCCGCTGCCATCCATAAAAACACAAGGCAAACAACGAACCTGCTAAATACAGGATTATCGAAATAATAAATAAATGTGATATATGTTCGGCCATGGTTTATGGATTGTTCAAGCGTGCAAAAAATAAGATTTACATGTTAATAAAAGCCTCGTTTCGCAAAAATAAAGCGGTACTGTTTTCTTTGAGAAGATTGAAACCAAAACTATATAAGCGAGATACAATATCAAAAAAAAGGCAAAATACAAGTATTTTTTAAAATATTTTGTAGTAAGAGGTTAGAAACAAACAAAATTTACAAATAATAAATATTTCAGTGCCGGCAAAACGGTTTGTAACCAGTCTAAAAACAAAATGTTGTGGCAAGGGGGAAAAGGCCAGGATTCTATTCTAAAATGAGGTCTATGGAAATGAGGAAATTCGCACTGCATTTTATGGGAATTATGATCGTGAGAAGTCTTTGGTCATAACATGGGCATCGCTGCCGTCACGATAATAATTGTGCAAAACGGCAGGAGACTTCAAATATCCGCAGTGTTTGTAAAAGCGTTGGGCGCCGGTGTTATTGGTATTAACTTCTAATTTGACCTTCTTGATACCGCGTGAAGAAAATTCTTCCTCCAGTGTTTTTACAAGTTGAGAGGCAATTCCAATTTTCCTGTATTGTCCAAGAACACACAGAGAAAATATCCTGCCCACGGATGTGCTATTTTCCTTTTTTGTAGTACCGATGATATTGCCAATAATTTTCCCTGTTGGCTCTGCCGCCTTAAAAACAGCGGATTTGCTGTTGATTAATAAATTTTTTATAAGGCGACGACTAAATGCCTCTGCCTGGAAACAATCCTTTTCCAGTTGCTCAAGAGCAAACAGATCCAGGAGGGTTGCCTTGCAATAATTCACCAAAAGATTATTTTCCGTAAATAGTAAATTTTTTTGCAAGGAAACAGGGATGATAAGACATTTTTGCCCTTCTCAGACCTTCTATCCCCCAGTCTTCGCCTGCGTTGATATATTCCATATCCGAAAAGGTGCTTGCGCAGAATTGCTGGTAGATGAACTGTGGCATGCCGCTAAATTTGTTGTCGGTCTTTTCTATAAGAACGGACGCAGTGCTGCAGTTAATATGTTCTCCTAACGTGATGCCCTCGATCTGACCATTAATCGCAATAATTGCCCCGTGCAATCCCATCTCCTCGGAAAAGATAATCGCGCATTTGGCAGCCTCTGCTTCATGGATGAGGCTGTACTGATAATGCGGTTCATTGTGGTTTGAAACATTCGATTCGTGGATTTTTCCTCGCTTCCACTGGTCAATCATCAGAAGGGCGTCTGCAATATGTTTTGGATAGAACTTTTCAAAAGAAGCGTCGTAATGTTTCTTGAAAAAATTTATCTCGTTTCTCTTCTTTTCGTATTTTCTGCCGGCAAGTTTTATGAGGTCTGTTGTTTTGTATATGTAATCGGGATAGCCTTCAACAATGCGGTAGGAAGTGTTGTCGAAAAGTTCCAAAAAGCCTTCATAAACGTAATTAATATATGATTCAAAACCACGGGTGTCATTTATTTCTTTCATCATGGAAAAACATTCATTCAGGGTGTTGTAAATGTTGTTTTTCCCAAGCGGCGGGAGCATCATACACATCCCTTTGGATGTTACGCCAAAGAGACAGAAATTATTGTTAATTATTTTCCATAATAATTCTATGGAGCCTTTCCAGATATAATTGTTTGCAAAAGAATAATCACATAAATTTACGCCTTCTTCTATTACGTATCTGTCAAAAAGTTTTTTGTCTTCAATTTTTAATCTATTTAAATCATACTGCTTGCATTTTTCTTCGATACTACTACGGCTACTACTACCATCTATTGTTTGCGAGAGACTAGTTTCAATAAGTTGTAAAATGGTTTCTCTCCTGATGTGGTGTTACACCGGACTCGACATCGCTGCGGAGGTTCGAGGTCTAGTGCAAACCATTGTATAATCGTGGCAGACATCCCCTGCGGACGCCTGAACCGATAACTGTTAATTCGCACAGAATTAATCTTTGTTTTTACATGCACAGATTTTCGTATCAGATTTTTCATACAAACTACCTTTCTCTATCCTGCTTAAAATTTTGCTGAATTATACAACATATAGATGGCTTTTCAAGTATTAATTACAATATATTGATAAATTTTTTTCTCTACTGATATGAACTTAAGGACTATTAAATTACTTGACAAATTGTGGCTGTCTGCTAGAATACCTTGTCTTTTTTGTCATTACATTATTATCATATCGGTGGCTAAAGTGAGATATAGTTTTCACTCCAAGTATAAGTAAAGGAACAACTATGGCTATAAAAGTTGGTATAAATGGGTTTGGAAGAATTGGAAGGAATGTCTTTCGTGTAATTGCCGAGCGGGGCGGTATCGACGTTGTGGCTATCAACGATCTTGCCGACGTAAAATCATTGGCATTATTATTAAAATATGACTCTGTACACGGAAGATTTCAAGGAAAGATTGAAACAAAAGAGAAAGCACTGGTAATAAATGGCAAGGAAGTCAAGTTGCTCATGGAAAGAGATCCTTCTAAATTGCCCTGGAAATCACTTGGAGTAGATATTGTAATTGAATCAACAGGAATATTCACTTCACGAGCAGACTGCGCCAAACACCTTGATGCAGGCGCCAGCAAAGTAATACTTTCAGCGCCCGCAAAAGACAAAATTGATGCCACGATTGTTGTGGGTGTTAATACAAAGGACCTTAAACCCGAGCATAAAATTTTATCCAATGCCTCATGCACAACAAATTGCTTAGCGCCTATGGTAAAGGTAATCAATGACAATTTCGGTATTGATAAGGGACTCATGACAACAATTCATGCATATACAAATGACCAATGCATTGTTGATTTTATGCATAAAGACCCAAGAAGGGCAAGGGCTGCTGCTATAAACATCATTCCTACAACTACTGGGGCAGCCAAGGCAATCGGGGAAGTTATTCCATCATTGAAAGGTAAATTAGACGGCCTGGCTATGCGCGTGCCTATTTCCAACGGTTCTGTGACGGATTTTGTTGCGCTGGTATCAAAAGATGTTACTGTGGAATCTGTTAATAATGCCATGAAAAAAGCTGCCGAAGGCGAACTGAAAGGCATTCTGGAATACTGCGAAGACCCGATAGTGTCCACAGATATCATTGGAAATACACACTCGAGTATCTTTGACTCCGCATTAACGTATGTAATTGATAAACGAATGGTGAAGGTGGTCTCCTGGTATGACAATGAATGGGGATTCTCAAATCGTATGGTAGACCTTGTCGAGCTGATCGCTCGTATATAACCTTTATTTTTATAAACCAGCCTATTTATATGAATAAATTATTTATAACAGATATTGACGTAAGAAAAAAGAGGGTCATGGTTCGTACAGATTACAACGTGCCACTTGACGAAAATGGGAATATTACCGATGATGCAAGGATACGGGCAACCTTGCCAACCATTAATCATCTGTTAGATGAAGAAGCAAAGGTAATTATTGCTTCCCATTTAGGTAGACCAGAGGGTAAAGCAAATCCTAAGTATAGTCTAAAGCCAGTTGCAAGAAGATTACAGGGATTTCTAAAGGAAAGGGCAAATGTAATTATGGCGGATGATTGCATCGGTCCGAAGGTTAAAAAGCAAATTGAGGAGATGCGATATGGAGATGTGCTCGTACTTGAAAATCTGAGATTTTACCCAGGAGAAGAAAAAAACGACCCCTCTTTTGCAAAAGAATTGGCCAGTCTCTGTGACGTGTTTATACAGGATGCATTTGGTAATTGTCACAGGAAACATGCATCAATGATTGGCGTCGACGGCTTTGTTCCGTCAGCGGCGGGGTTCTTACTCAAGAAAGAAATAGATTACTTTGAGAAGGCCGTCAATAATCCTATGCGACCGGTTGTTGCCCTGTTAGGCGGCGCGAAGGTTTCGGATAAGATAAAGATTATTGAAAATCTGGCAAAAAAGATGGATAAAATCCTTATTGGGGGAGCAATGGCATTTACCTTCCTCAAGGCACAAGGTTTTGGCGTAGGACAATCGATTGTCGAAAATAGTATGCTTGATGTGGTAAGAAATTTAATGGATATTTCCAAAAGAAACGGAACGAAATTATATTTACCCGTTGATTTTGTTGTTGCAGAAAAATTTGATAGCCATGCCGAAACAAAGGTAGTCCCTTTCCAGGAAATTCCAGAAAACTGGATTGCCCTTGATATCGGTCCTGCTACCACAAAGCTGTTCACTGAGGCGCTCCAGGATGCAAAGACAATTTTATGGAACGGCCCTATGGGTGCATTCGAATTTGATGCTTTTAGCCGGGGAACTTATGCGATGGTAGATGCAGTTACCAGTTCTCATGCCTCAACCATCGTAGGCGGTGGTGACACAGATATGGCATTTCATAAATCAGGAAAGACACACGAGGTATCGTTTATTTCCACTGGCGGTGGAGCATTCCTGAAGTTATTAGAAGGCGGCAACCTTCCCGGGGTCGCATCGTTATTGGATAAAAAAACATAACAATATGCAGCCAAGAATTAAGATCGCAGCATCTATACTCGCCGCCAACCCTGTGCGATTAGAAGAGGAAATCAAGAAGATAGAAATGGCTGGCGTCGATTTGATCCATATTGACGTTATGGACGGCCATTTTGTCCCTAACATCACTATGGGACCATTTATCGTGGAAGGTATAAAACGCATCACGAAAATACCTTTGGATATTCACCTGATGATTGAACATCCCGAACGTTACGTGAAACCATTTGCAGAGGCATCTGGAAAGGGCGATTTGATTACGTTCCATATAGAAACTACAAAAGAACCAAAAGAGGTTATTTCATTAATTAAGGAGGCTGGGTTAAAAGCCGGTGTCTCTCTGAATCCGGATACCCCAACCGAATCAGTCGAAAACCTCCTCGATACAGTTGATATGGTGCTTGTTATGTCTGTAAATCCTGGTTTTGCCGGACAAAGATTTATATCGAATGCCTTGCCGAAGATTGCAAGACTGCGCAGTATGGCTCCGGATGAACTGGATATAGAAGTAGATGGCGGCATTACAGCAGAAAACATTTCCCAGGCAGTTCGGGAAGGGGCCAACGTCATAGTTGCAGCATCAGCAATTTTTAAGACAAACGATTCAGGCAATGCAATTAAAACCCTCAAACAAAAGGCAGAACAGGCTAGTCGAGAGGAATATCATCATAAAGTAAATGCTTGAATTTTGCAGCAAACATCAAAAACGACTTATTTTTTGCGACTTTGTCCCTTTGTAAAAAATAACTTGTTTTTTATTTAAAAATTTATAAACTATTTGAAGGTATTTGCCATTGGTCTTTTTTAGAAAAAAAAAGGACATGCCCGATGGCCTGTGGACACGGTGTGATGGCTGTAAGGGCATGGTGTATAAAAAAATCGTTGAAGAAAGGTTGTACGTTTGCCCCGAATGCAACCATCACTTTCGAGTATTCAGCAGAGACCGATTAAAACTCTTGCTCGATGAAAATAGTTTCGAGGAGATGTGGGACAACATGGTGCCATGCGATCCTTTAAATTTTAAGGATCGGATAACCTATCCCGAAAGGGTAGCTGCAGAACAGCAAAAGACAGGTTTAAAAGAAGCCGCAATCGTTGGCAAGGGAAAGATTAATGGCAAAGAGGTGATGATCGGGATCACAGACTCGTCTTTCATCATGGGAAGCATGGGCTCTGTGGTTGGAGAAAAGATTGCCAGGGTTGCGGAAAAAGCCCGTGAACTGCGGTTGCCTTTGATCATTATCTCCGGTTCAGGCGGCGGCGCCCGCATGCAGGAAGGCGTCTTTTCCCTGATGCAAATGGCAAAGACAAGCGCAGCCATAGCGCGATTTCAGGAGGCAGGCGGTTTATATATATCGATACTAACTGACCCATCTCTGGGTGGAGTCATGGCAAGTTTTGCCTCTCTGGCTGATATCACAATAGCTGAGCCAAAAGCATTGATAGGCTTTGCCGGTCCCCGCGTTATTCAGGAAACAATAAAACGTTCCCTCCCAAAGGGTTTTCAGACATCTGAATTTTTACTGGAACATGGTTTCCTGGATATGATCGTTCATCGGCAGGACATGAAAAAGGAATTGTCAAGATTGATTGTTTATTTGCTACAATCGAAAAATATAAATTGTGAAGTGCGAGTATAATTTTGCATTTTGATTTTTCATTTACTGTCTGAATTTTTCAGTTAGGTCGTCATAATAAATTCTAAGCACTTTTAGGCAACTTAAGGAAATCCAAACTTCAGGTTCCCCTGTAGCTCAATGGTAGAGTAGCCGGCTGTTAACCGGTTGGTTGTAGGTTCGAATCCTACCGGGGGAGCCAATTTATATCAAAGGCAAGACTTCATTATATGAGATCTTGCTTTTTTTATTGGTAAATAGATCCGGTGGTGGCAGGTCTTTAATCTTGCTGTCGAAGGCACTCTTCTTACAAGCCTACTTTTGGTTGAATAATCAAACACCTTCGACAATCTTCAGCTTATACTGGCGATAAACGAATTTGAAAATGCCGGATTCACATATAACAATGAAAATTACTCCCAGTGTTGCTAACATTGTTATTCCCGCCTTTAAAAGAATTATTGACAAAACATTTCAATCCATTATACTGATTACATAATTGCGAATTTACGTAATAACGTATGAGGAAATATACGAAAGGAGAATCAGGAATGCCTGTTATTAAAGTTATAAGAAACGGACAGATAACCCTGCCGAAGGAATTCAGGGAAGCCTTGGGTATTGATGAAGGGCAAATTTTAGAGGCGGAGATTGAGGAATCCCGCATAATTTTAAAACCCGTGGCTTTTGTGGAAAGGGGCCCGGCCCTATCTTCGAAGGGGGAAAAAAAAGTAGCGGAGGCTTTGGAAGCATATAAAAAGGGAGCGGCAAAGGCTTTTGATAATGTTAATGATCTTATTAAAGACCTGAACTCATGAAAATTATTAGAACCGACCCCTTTAAAAAGGATTTCGGAAAACTGCCAGATGATATAAAGCGGCAGACAGAAAAGGCATTAAAATTATTGGCAACCAATCCTTTCCACCCCTTTCATCCTTCATTACATATCAAAAAAACCAAAGGAGAAATCATGAAAGGGTTCAGTGATATCTTTGAGGGAAGAATTACTGAAAGTTATAGGTTTTTATGCTTAATTAAAAATGATGTCATTACCCTTTTACGCTGTGACAAGCACGATGACTTTTTTTAAAAAGCTCTCTTATGAAGTAGCAATATTAAAAACTTCAGTGACATTCAATGTTTCCACTTTCTTCGTAACGTCCAGCGCTCTGCCTATGGCGGGCAAATGTCATCGTTAATCCAGCATACTAACCGCTGATAGCTGAATACGTACATATAAGCCGGGTAGGGTGGATTAAGGCGCTGTCTCTTGTGCTGAATCCACCTTCATGTTGGTGGGTTCTCTTCACTTAACCCAACCTGATATGGCTCGTATTCAGTTAGGCTTATATTAGACTCTATATGCGTCTAATGTATCCAATTTCAGCGTTTTCTTTCCCATACACAGATTATTTGGGAGTGCCCATGTTTCTTGGGTATCAAGTTTAGAACTTATCCGTAAATAAGTAGCTATTTTTTAGGAAACGTGTTATATTCAGTTCCATCTCTATAACCTTAGATTAATGGAGGTGGATATGGCACAGACACGATCATGGGAAGTATCAGAGGCGTTTTGGGAAAGAGTGAGGCCG
>JACRII010000038.1 GCA_016235875.1 Planctomycetota bacterium | reverse complement strand
GGGAATTGAACACTCGCCCCTACCACTGCAGCTACTTCACGTGCAATGCCAATGACTCCAAGACAATCTGGGCGGTTGGATGTTACTTCTACATCGAGGCAGAAATCGTCTTCAACGGACTGAATATCTGCAACAACAAGCCCCGCATTCGTCAACTTATCTGCCAACTCCTGCGGCGACAAATAAAAATTTACGTATTCTTTTAACCAGTTGTAGCTGATCTTCATTTAAAATTGTGATAAAAACCGTATATCATTTTCATAGAAAAGGCGAATATCATTGATGCCATACTTTAACATGGTAATTCGTTCAACTCCCATCCCAAATGCAAAGCCTGTGTATTTTTCAGCGTCATAATGCACTGCCTTGAATACATTAGGGTCAACCATTCCCGCCCCCAATATCTCCACCCATCCGCTATAAGAACAAACGCTGCATCCTTTGCCTTTACAGAGAGAACACGAGATATCCACCTCAGCGCTGGGCTCTGTAAATGGGAAAAAGGACGGCCTAAAACGCATTTGAACGTCCTGGCCAAAATAGGTTTTAATAAACTGATTCAGTACCCCCCTCAAATCAGCAAAACTTACCCCTTCATCCACGAGTAATCCTTCTACCTGATGAAACATAAACGAGTGTCTGGCATCCACAGTATCAGGCCTATACACCCTGCCGGGGGCAATAATTCGAATAGGGGGGTTTTGCTTTTCCATGACGCGAATTTGAACAGTAGATGTCTGACTTCTGAGGAGTATGTCTTTTTTGATATAAAAAGTATCAAAATCGGTTCTGGAAGGATGATCGGCAGGGATGTTTAAGGCTTCAAAGTTATAATATTCAGACTCCACTTCAGGCCCATAGACCACATCAAAACCCAACCGTGCGAATACTTCTTTGATATCATCAATTGTTTGAGTAAGAGGATGTTTTTTCCCTACAAGAGGACGTTTACCCGGTAACGTTATATCGAATATTTCATGCCTGGCTTTTGAAGTTATTTCTATAGAAAATTTTTTTAATAACTCTTCTACAATATTTGTAACCTCGGTCTTAAGAGAATTAATCCGCTGTCCGATTGCAGCACGTTGTTCTGAGGGCAAGGATGGTATCAGCTTCATGAGATCATGAATAATACCTTTTCTTCCCAGGTATTTTACCTTAAGCTGTTCAGCATCTTTCAGTGCAGTAATTGACTTAATTTCGCTTTGTATGTTTCTTTTTACTTCTTCTAATTTTTCTAGCATGCAGATGAGTATCTAAAAAGCATATAAAAAATGTAGGCACGTTCCTTCATGGTTCAATACCAAGAAGACGTGCCTAAAACCGAAAGACAAATAATAAACTGTGTTGTTTATAAAATCTTATGATTCACAACACAATTTTCAAACTACTGCTTTTACCTGCTCAACTAACCTGTCAAAAGCAGGTTTATCATTCACCGCCATCTCAGCCAACATTTTCCGATTTAAATCCACATTGGCCTTGACCAATCCACGAATAAAGTGGCTGTATGAAATGCCACGTTCTCTGACTGCCGCACTAATTCTTGAAATCCACAATTCCCTGAATTTCCTCTTCCGCGCCTTTCTGTCCCTGAATGAAAACACCATGGCACGGATGTATGTTTCCATGGCCTTGCGGTACAAGTTCCCTCTTCCACCCCAGTAGCCTTCCGTCTTGTTTAGTAATCTTTTTCTAGACCTTTTTCTTGCACAACCTTTTGTCGCTCTTGGCATAAAACAACTCTCTTTTTAAAAAAAAATTAAAATAAGTATTATTAAGACAAATTTAAAGCCCTTTTCATAATTTTACTAAAGGCCGGAGAAACTCCTGATTTCTTCCTCATGTGCGCCCTGCGTCTTCCTGATTTTCCGGACAGCAGATGGCCTTTCCCGGCCTTTGATCTCTTTATCTTACCTTTAGCACCGACCTTTATCCTTTTTTTAAGCCCTTTGTGTGTTTTTAATTTTGGCATCTACAAATCTCCATTTATATGAGTAATGCTATAAATAAATTGAAACTACTGTTTATTTGGGAGACAGGATCATTCCCATCCTGCGCTCATCTGATATCTTGTCCTTCTCCACCTTGGCGATGTCCTCTAACGCAGCAGCAATTTGTTTTAAAATTTCATCGCCCAGTTCAGCATGAGCCCGCTCGCGCCCCTTAAACATCATGTTAATAAGCACCCTGTCTTTGTTTTCTAAAAATTTCCTGGCCTGACGTATTTTTGTTTGAATGTCATGCTCTCCGGTCTTTGGCCTTAATCTTAATTCTTTTAACTGAACCACGTGTTGCTTTTGATGCATCTTTTTCTTTTGTTTATACTTAAACTTACCGTAGTTCATAATTCTGCAAACAGGCGGAGTTGCATCGGGGGCTACCTCGACGAGGTCCGATTCAACACTCTTTGCCTTTGCTATAGCCTCTTCTTTGCTAATCACTCCGACCTGCACACCGTTCTCGTCTATCAGTCGTACTGTAGAAGAGCGGATACGTTCGTTAATTCTTAATTCTTGTGAAATGTATATTTTCCTCCTATAAAGTGAAAATTACTTTTTCTCTCGGATTTCAGTTTCAACGTTATTTATAAATTCCTCAATTGAAATCATCCCCTCATCTCCCTTTTTTCTGCTTCTAACGGCAACAGAACCACTCTGCATCTCTTTATCGCCAACAATGAGCAGATAGGGAATTTTTTCCAGTGTGCCTTCACGTATCTTATAATTGATCTTGGAACTGCCCGTGTCACATTCTACCCTAAAATTCTTTAAAAGCAACTGGGCTTGTAATTTTTTTGCGTAATCAATGTGAGCATCAGTAATGGGTAATATCCTCATTTGAATTGGTGCAATCCACAAAGGGAAATCACCCGCATAGTGTTCTATCAAGCACCCAACAAATCGTTCCATTGCCCCAAGAACTGTACGATGTACCATCACGACACGATGATGATTCCCATCCGAACCGACATATTTAACATCAAATCTTTCTGGCAGATTAAAGTCTACTTGAATAGTCGGTCCCTGCCATCCACGTCCTATAGCGTCCTTGACCTTGATATCAATAGCTGGACCGTAAAATTTCGCCTCTCCCTCCATCCGCGTGTATTTTAGTCCTTTTTTGTCGAGGGCAATTCTCAAGGCATTTTCGGCATGATCCCAAACTTCGTCCCGACCTATGTATTTTTCCTTTTCTCCCTTACCCCGTACGCTCAATTCTATCTCGTATTCATTAAACCCGAAACTCGACAACATAAATTGAGCAAGCTCAATTACGCCTAAGATTTCATTTTCTAATTGATCGGGAGTACAGAAAATATGAGCATCATCTTGTGTAAATCCACGCACACGCAGTAATCCATGCAAGACACCCGACCGCTCATATCGGTACACAGTTCCCAACTCCCCCCAACGTAAAGGTAAATCACGGTAACTGTGAAGCTTGGTTTTATACATAAGTACTGCAAAGGGGCAGTTCATGGGCTTTAAAATATATTCCTGACCGTCGACCTCAATCGGGGAGTACATGCTCTCGCGGTAAAAATTCCAATGACCGCTGGTTTTCCACAAATTGATCTTCGCAATATGTGGACTGTAAACAATATCGTAACCCCTTTTGAAATGCTCTTCCCGCCAGAAATTCTCTATAATGTTGCGCATTCTGGCACCCTTTGGATGCCAAAAAGTCAGCCCCGACCCTCCTTCTTCGTGAAAACTGAAAAGGTCTAGATCTTTTCCGATTTTTCGATGGTCACGTTTTTCAGCCTCTTCAAGAAACTTTAAATATTTATCAAGCTCTTTATGTGTGAAAAATGCCGTGCCGTAAATACGTTGCAACATGGGATTCGTTTCTTTTCCACGCCAATAAGCGCCAGCCACACTCAGGAGTTTGAATGCCTTGACCTTGCCAGTCTGGTAAATGTGAGGACCACGACACAGGTCTACAAAATCTCCTTGTGTATAAAATGATACTGTATCATCCTCGATATCCTTAATAAGTTCTACCTTGAAATGCTGACCAATGGCTTCCATTTTTTTTATGGCCAGATCACGAGGGATTTCCATTCTTTTAAAGGTAATATCCTCCCGGATAATCTTAGCCATTTCTTCTTCGATCTTCTTTAAATCCTCTTCAGACAAACTATGCTGGAGACCGAAATCGTAATAAAATCCATTTTCGATGGTAGGGCCTATGCCGAGTTTTACACCTGGGAAAAGCCTGCTGACCGCCTGTGCCATGATGTGTGCGGTACTGTGGCGAAGGATTTCTAAACCTTCTTCTGTATCTTCCGTGATTACAGACAGAGAAATGTCTTCTTTGATAGGAAAACTGAGGTCTACGAGTACGCCGCTAGCCTTTCCCGCCAGTGCCCTCTCACGCAAACGGTTACCTATATTGCTTGCGACTTCCCCGATAGTTATGTTGTCTTTGTACTCC
>JACRII010000035.1 GCA_016235875.1 Planctomycetota bacterium | reverse complement strand
TAGCAGAAGGGATTAATAGCAAAATACAACAGATAAAATCTGCCGCAAGAGGGTTCAGAAACTTTTACAACTATAGAACTGCTATCCTGTTTCACTGTGGAAAACTTAATTTGTACCCACACAAAAGCCTGTAGAATGAATTATCTTAAGAATTGCAATGAGTGCTGGCTATTGATAGTAGCAGACAGATCAAAGGCAGATCAAAGCTATTATTTAACCCCTGAAATGACAGACCATATGTTCACGTCCAAGTTTAAAAAGACGTTCTTTTTGGAAATCGCTGAGCGCTTTCTACTGGAGCTAAAGACGATATGAATCTTACTTATGATGAAGGAATGGGGAATGACCTTGATTAGTGATTTAGCTGCTGACATTAGAAGGCAGTGAGAAACAAAGACGTCAGAGAAACAAAGACGTCAGACCTTGATTATTGAATATACTTCATAATGCAAAAAAACAAATGCTTCCTGGGTCACCCATGAGAAGTCTCTTGTCAAGCAAAAATATTCTTCTGCGAAGAATTACTTTTATCACACGTCTATATTATGATAATAATGTGCCAAGTTTCTGCAATACCTCTACCACTACTCGAGGGGGTAAGGTACATATCCATTCTGCATCCCGAACCCGCCAGTCTAAACTCTTAATCTGATCAGCTAAAATTACTCCGCTCACAGGCAAGCCATCAGGCATGAGCACTTCAAAAGGATAACCCTTTATTTGATTTGTAACAGGACAGAGAATGGCAAGTTCTACTTTTTCATTATATATCCCTGGTGAAAGCACCACCGCTGGGCGACGCCCTGCCTGTTCATGACCTGATTGCGGATTCAAAGTAATCCACACGACATCGCCGCGTTGCGGGACGTAACCCTTCTTTACCATACTTCACTTCCTGTGGCAGGCCCTGTATCAAATTCAGAATGTCTATTATCTTTGGTGACTTGCGCAAGGAGTCGTTTGAGAGTCAACTTGGATTTAGGAGCGGCCTCTATAACAAGCTTTCCATCTTCCAGCGATACTTCAACCGGTGAATCTTGTTCCAGTCCGACCTCATTAGCGAACGATTTTGGAATGCGCAATGCAAGGCTATTTCCCCATTTTTGTATACGAGTTTTCATCTAAGCACCTCCTTTATATGTATCTACAAAGAAGATACATTAATTCTTGATGTTTGTCAAGGTTGAATTGTAGGTATAATTAGGAATTTCAGCACCGGTCGTCAGTTACCTATTGGCAGCATCTGATAGGTACGGATCCTCGTTTTCATGAGGACATGCCTGCATGATAATCTCGGAAGAGAAAATCAACTTTGGAGAAGCTACCCTCTTGCGAAGAGATCTTTAACCCCATATGCCGTACCAGAAATTTCTTGACAATGACATATTATAAATACATACATTAATGCATATTTCATTAAGAGGTGAGTTCATGAGAACAACAATAAACATAAATGACGAATTGCTTGATAAGGTGGCGAAGCTGACCGGTATTAAGGAAAAAACGTCGCTGGTGAGACTCGGTCTCGAAGCGCTTATCGTGGCGGAAAGCGCTTCGAGACTTGCAAAACTTGGTGGAACCGAAAAGAAGTTAAAGACGATACCCCGCAGAAGAGCGGCAGGCACATAAGATGGTTCTTGTTGACACTTCAAGTGTGGGTAGTGCATTTGCGGAATGGAAATATTGGGCTTGAAACACTGCTAAATGAAGGACACGTTGTCTGTCATCCGTTCATCGTTGGTGAGCTTGCTTGCGGTAATCACAAAAACAGGGTTGAAATACTTTCTCTTCTGCAGGCACTCCCTATGGCAACCCATGTAGAACATGAAGAAGTGATGAAATTCATAGAAGATCATACGCTTATGGGGAAAGGGTTAGGGTACCTTGACATTCATTTGATTGCTTCGGCTATATTAACTGAGATTCCGGTGTGGACAGTCGACAAGAAACTCAACGAGATTTCTTTAAAACTGGGGATAGGGTATTGATTAGTAGCCGGATAACAAGCCTCATCGGTAATCGTGGAAGGCAACCTTTAATAATAATCATGATAAGTTTAGGAGGATTGTTAAACGAAGCGGGCATCGTTGCCGTAACCGTACGTCTTGTTTTTCATTGTTTTTCTCTAGGTTCTCCGCGCCCTGGTGGTGAACTATTACTCCTGTTTTTATCTGTTTCGAAAAAACTTTTAAAAAAACCAGGTACCTCGGCTTCAAAGGTTAGTTCTTTGCCGCTGCGTGGATGTTTAAACGTTAGATAGTGTGAATGAAGGGCTAGACGGCTCTTCGGCTCGCCTTTTTTACCATATTTATCATCACCAACGAGTGGATGTCCTTTCTCGGAGAAATGAACCCGTATCTGGTTTTTCTTGCCCGTTAATAATTCAATTTCAAGTAAACTAAATTTTTTTGCTTCTTTTATAACTTTATAACGGGTTTTTGCTAATTCCCCTTTTCTGGGATCTTTAACTGAAGAAACTTCATAATCCTCGTTTTCCGCTAAATACGAAGTGATTGTCCCGCTTTTTTCAGCTAATATTCCATGAACCACTGCTACATATATTTTCTTAACACCTTTCCATTGCAGTTTAAGATTTTCTTTGGCTTCAAAACTCTTGGCAAACACAAGAACGCCGGAAGTGTCACGGTCCAAACGATGCACAACAAAAAGTTCTTTTTTCGATTTAAAGCTGCCCTTGCGTATATAATTGGTTAAAATGTGATGGGCTGTATTTTCTTTTTCATACGCTGCTTTCACCGTCAATAAGCCGGCGCTCTTATCAATAACAATAATATCACTGTCTTCATAGAGAATAGTTAAGCCCTTGGGTCTATGTCTATAAGGTATTGGCTTCATTTTGTTCATGGTACGAATATAAACGGGATAGCGGAATGTGTCAATGAAAATTAGATATCCGGTTTTGTGATTCCTTCAGACCCTTGAGCGGGCTCAGATTTGCAATCTGAACCCTTAATTTTCCCTTGACGATAATAAACATAATGTTTATTATCATTCAATGATAGAATCGTTCCGTTGCAGTGAGACACGAAAAATATTCCATCGCGAATATTCACGAAAGTTTCCGCGTGATATTCAAATGCGCGCATTTGCGAAGCTCAATGCGATTGATGCAGCCATCCAACTTAAAGATTTGCACCTGCCACCATCAAACAGGTTTGAGGGGTTGAAGGGAGGACGTAAGGGACAGTATAGTATTCGAATCAACGATCGATGGCGTATTTGTTTTGAGTGGCGTAGCGGTAACGCAGAACAGGTCGAAATTGTCGATTACCATTAAGGAGTTAAGTATGACTAAGCATCGTATTGCACCCGTACACCCTGGGATATATCTGAAAGAATTACTCGATGAATTAAAAATATCACAATACCGGCTTGCACAGGATTTGGGCGTGCCCGCTATGAGGATCAATCATGTGGTACATGGCAAACGTCCCGTAACTGCAGAGCTTGCCTTGCGTTTAGGACGCTATTTTGGTCAAAGTCCTCGCTATTGGATGAACTTGCAAAGTCGGTATGATATGGATATTGCAGAAGATTTCTTATCCGAACAGGTAGCACGTGAAGTACGTCCATTGACGGCATCCTTGTAACCCCAAAGGTCGGAAATGGGGTCTTAAAATATTACAATTAATTTCCGATTCAGATTGTGCGTTTATGTGTTTGCTATGCGGATTATTTTTCAAAAAGAGGGGCTGTTGTGGTCTGGGGTATGCCGCCTATAGCGTACAGGTGGGTGTCGTTTGAGCCGATGTAAACGGTCCCATCAGGTCCTATGGCAGGGGATGATTCGATTTCGCCCTTGGTCTGAAATGACCATTTCAGGGTGCCATCTGCATTGATGGCATAGAGTTTCCCGTCACTTGAGCCAATATAAACAGTCCCTTCGGCATCGATGGCGGGGGACGATTCCACCCAGGTGTTAGTTTTGAAACTCCATTTGAATTTGCAATCAGGAGAAACGGCATATACAAAGCCGTTGTATGAACCAAAAATAATCGTTCCATCCTTTACGATAGCAGGGGTACAGTGAACTGCCTTTCCAGTATTCACATACCATTTGACATTGCCGTCAGGTTTTATTGCGACAACCCTGCCGCTGTCTGTGCCCACATATACGGTTCCATCGGGACCGATTGAAGGGGAAGAAAAGGATGGATATACACCCGTGCCGACCCTCTTTACCCACTTTTCCATTCCATCAGGAGATAATGCATGCATAGCCCCGCTTGTCTCAAAGAGGTAAACGGTGCCGTCAGTCCATAGCGTTGGTGATGCCGTTATATTGCTCTTGGCAGTAAATTTCCATTTCAATTTACCGTCAAGGGTGAGGACATAGAGGGTGTTATCGTCAGATCCAAAGTAAAGGGTGTCAGCCGTAATTGCTGCAGAGGAAAGGATGACGCCGTTTGCCGTGAATGTCCACTTAGGCTTTCCGTCCGGGGTGATTGCGTACATCTTTTTGTCCTTGGAGCCGACGTAGATTGTTCCATCGTCTCCAATAGCAGGCGAGGCGGTTATTTCGCTGCCCACCTGAAAAGCCCATTTTGTAGTGCCATCCGGGTTAACAGCATACAGCCTGCCGTCAATGGAGCCAACATAGACAGTGCCGTCCAATCCAACGGCTGGAGAAGAGGTGATACGGGTGTCGATCTTAAAGGCCCATTTTAAATTATTGGTTTGTGGCCCTTTGTATTCGCTCTGGCCTGTATGCTGGATATCTCCGCGAAACATTTGCCAGGGGATTCTGGGGGTTTCTGCCTGTACTGATTTGAATTGAAGAAGAGCTGGAATTATAATAAAGAGAAATGTAATTAAGCTGTTGGTTTTATAGGAAGTATTTTTCATGCTTTTTTGTGCTAAATTTTTTTGTAATTTATCATTCCTTCGTCCGTAGGTGGCTGGGAGAAGCATTTGGTTGAAACTCCAATTTCAGAATTATAATAATATAAACAAGTGATGTCAATTAAAGAATATTTCAAAAGTTCCAGTCGGGTGGAAGTGATAAAGAAAATATGCTTTATTTAAGAATGATGTGGCAATATAATCTCTGATAAAAGGTTGAGAAACTTATGGAGCATGTTTAGAAATGGTTAAAGAACGTGGCGGGATAAGGGGTTTTGTTAGTTTTTTTAAGAGTATTAAGGTTAAGCTTATTTGCTACTTCATACTCATGACGACAATTCCTATCCTTATTGTAAGCAGTACAGCGTACAACAGTGGAAAGAAGGCATTAAACGAAAGAGTGGTTGAAAAGCTTACTTCCATTGCGGATTTAAAAAAAACACAGCTTAGTACGTGGTTACAGGAACGAATTGTTGATATTGGTGTTCTTTCAACCAATAAATCTTTAGAAATATCTTTTTCAAACTTGCTTTACCTTCGGAAGGCATTTCATACGATTGGGAGGATGAAAGAATCGGAGATTGGTAAAGTTTATTATAAAAGACTTTCGGAATATTTAGGGGAGCTCAAGGGAAAGTTTATCTATTGTGATGAAATATCCATTCTGGACGTAGAAAACGGTGAAATCGCAATATCTACCAATGAATCAAATATCGGGTTAGTAGATTTTGATTACAAGTATTACCTCAGTGTTTTAGAAAATCAGGGAATTCCCTTTAAAGATATTCACTACTCGGATTATACAAAACAAATTGGAATGACCATCTTCGGCACGATGAAGAGAACGGACCCAATTACTATGGAGGAAACAGAGGTCGTTAATGGTATCGTACTCATTCGCGTGAATACGAAAGATTCTATTGAACAGTTGATCCAGGACTGGCCGAATAGGGGAGAAACAGGCGAGACCTTGTTGGTGCGGCGGGAGGGAGACAAGTTAATGTTCCTTAACAATACGCGGCATCTTTCTGGTACTGCGTTAAAAATGAGTATTGCCGCGAAGTTGCTTGTACCCGAATCTTTTATGTTAGATGTGATGGAAGAGGGTATTATAGAGGCTTTTGACTATCGGGGAGTGGATGTGCTCCTGGCCTTTCGGTACATACCGCAGTTGAAGTGGGGTTTAATTGTAAAACAGGATACTTCCGAGGCATTCATGCCCATCATGGAATTAAAAAATCAGGTTATTACCCTTGCGATAGTGAGTGTGGTGATTATCGTAATTATCGTTTTTATTCTCGCGCACGGGATTACACACCCCATTCTTCAGTTAGTTCAGGGGGCTAATGCTATTGGGAAAGGAATACTTGGGCATCGTATTTTAATTAAATCACGGGATGAAGTGGGTATACTCGCATCAGAGTTTAATAGGATGGCTGAAAAGTTGGAAGAATCCTATGCGGGTCTTGAACAAAAGATTCGTGAAAGAACCACCCAGTTCAGGGAATCCGAAGAAAAATATAGGGAGTCCATTAATCTGGCAAATGACGCGATTTTTTCTCTGGATGTGGATTCTGCGCTGATTATTGACTCGAATAAAAAGGCAGAAGAGGTGTCTGGCTGTTCTAAATATGCGCTGAGTAAAAAGAAAATATGGGAAATAGTCGTTGAATATGATCGTGATAGGGCAAAACAATTGTGGATGACTATAAATAAGACCGGTTCCGGGATGCTGGATAATATCGATTGTCAGCATATTGATGGGAGGCTTACTCCAACCAGTATAAGTGCAAGTGTGATTGAACATGGTAAAAAGAAGACAATCCAATGGATTTGCAGGGATATTACCGAGAGGAAGAAAATGGAGTTGCAACTCATTCAGGCTGAACGTTTGGCTGCTGTTGGAGAATTGGCCGCTGGTGTTGCCCATGAGGTAAATAACCCCCTCGGCGGGTTGCAGAATTTCGTAAAAATGATGAAGAAAGAACCTGAAAATACATCACAAAATCTGGAGTTTCTCGAGTTGATGTCCGAGGGGTTGAAACGGATCGAAGTAATTATCAAACAGTTGATGGCGTTTTCTCGGCCGTATTCTACGCATATGGCCAATCATAGCCTAAACGAGATTGTTGAAAGTTCCCTACGGTTTGTAGACCACAGGATAAAAGAACAAAGCATCCGTTTGGAGAAAGTTTTATCACCCGAATTGCCTGAAATATACGGAGATGCGGACAATATTTCGCAAGTAATCATTAATATTATTGTAAATGCGCTGGATAGTATGTCAAGCGGCGGCAGCCTTATAATAAAGACCGGTTATTGTGATCATCAACCATCGAATATACAAGTTACAATTACGGATTCCGGAACCGGGATCAAAGAAGAGGTTCTCAGTAAAATATTTAATCCATTTTTTACCACAAAAGAGATGGGAAGCGGGTTGGGGCTTGCAATCAGTAAGAGAATTATGGATGATCATAATGGAAATATACTGGTTGAAAGCAAGGTGGGTGAAGGGACGACATTTTTTGTTTGCTTGCCGGTAAGAAAAGTGACAGTCCTGACATGATGAGCAATATTTCCAGATTATAATAAAATTGAGGAGTGATGTATGAGTAGTAAGGTACTAATAGTCGATGATGAAAAACTCATGAGGATATCATTAGAAAGCCAATTAAAAAAGGAAGGATATAATGTAAAATCAGTGGATAATGCCCTTGATGGATTAAAAATGGTGAAATCCGAAGAGTATGATATTGTGGTGACTGACCTGAGACTCTCTGGAATGAGTGGGATGGATTTTCTCAAAGAGATTAAAAAACATAATCAGGAAATTATAGTCGTCATCATGACGGCTTATGGGACGCTCGAAAGTGCCGTATCTGCTATCAAAGAAGGGGCATATGATTATATTGCAAAACCATTTTCTACCGACGAGTTAATTATCAAACTTCAAAGAGCGCTATACTATAAAAATACGACTGCTGAGGTAAATCGTCTAAGAAGAGAGATACAGTCTGAGTTTGAGTTCGGCAATATTATTGGAAAGAGCGAGGCTATGAAAAAAGTGCTTGAGACTGTAAGGAGCGTCTCTGATAGAGAGGCAACTGTCCTGATACGGGGGGAAAGTGGAACGGGGAAAGAAAAAATAGCCGGCGCTATACATTATCATAGCATAAGAAGAAACGGTTCGTTTATCAGGGTAAGTTGTGCTGCATTGAACAGGGAGATACTGGAGAGCGAACTCTTTGGACATGAAAAGGGTGCTTTTACCGGAGCAGTTAAGACAAGGCGTGGAAGGTTTGAGCTGGCAAACGGTGGCTCAATTTTTTTGGATGACGTTGATGATATCCCATTGGATATGCAGGTCAAACTCTTGCGAGTGCTTCAAGAGAGGACATTTGAAAGGGTCGGTGGCGAGGAAACCCTGAGTGTTGATGTCAGGATTATCTGTGCAACGAAGAAAGACCTTTTGGAACACGTAAAAGAAGGATATTTCAGGGAAGATTTATTCTATCGGTTGAATGTGGTGCCAATTAATATTCCACCATTACGGGAACGGAAGGAAGATATTCCGCTCTTAATCAACTATTTTTTAAAGAAGTTTGTATCTCAATATGAAGATGCACTGCCAGATGTTTCGCAGGAAGTGATGGATGTTCTGCTGGCTTATAATTGGCCTGGAAATGTTAGAGAGCTTGAAAATGTTATCGAACACTCAGTTGCATTTTCTAAATCGAAAGGTATTTCGATAGAAACGCTTCCAGAATATTTGAGGAGGGTTGATATACGCACAGATTTATTATCGATGGATTTGTCCAATAAACAAGAAATAAATTTGCAAGATGCGCTTACTGAAGTTGAAAAGAAACTCATCCAGTGGGCACATCAAAAAACAAATGGCAATCAAGTTAAAATGGCAGAGATATTAGGCATTCCAAGAACAACACTGCGAAATAGATTGATTAAATTACAGCTATTCGAAAAAGTGTTGTCTTAATAGCGTGACTACAATAGGACATTTCGTGACCATAAATAGTCATCTCTCTTATGACGTCTATTATTAAATAGATAGAACTGTTATACCAAATTTAATCCATTCCTAAGTGACCATTTGTAGTCTTTTATTTCTAATGATGCTGTAGATTTAATTTATAAATAATGTTAGTTACTATAAGTAGTTACATTTCATATTTTAGAAATGCAATATAATGGTACAATTATTGCGCTCTAACCAAATCCGCTTACATTTAAATTTAGTTTACGAAAGGAGGTGGCTGTCAAATATAGATGATTTAATTGTATAGGGTGTATATTTAAAAAGTATTTGAAGAAGTGTATTTAAAGATTGAGGTCTATATTCCTAAAAGACATTAGGAGGTAAAGGAGAAGCGATGAAAGGGAAGGGATTGGTAGGTGCGTTGGTGTTGGGGTTGTCGGTGGTAGTAGGGGGGGTAGCGAGTGCTGGGTTTATTCAGGGGACGCATGTGAAGACGGATCTGCCAGGTCCGTTTT
>JACRII010000037.1 GCA_016235875.1 Planctomycetota bacterium | reverse complement strand
GTTGATAAATATCTCACCCTTTTACGTGGTCTGGGTATAGAGGCACACTATCAGAGACCCGTATTTTCTATCCCGGATACCGACCGCCTTTATATCGAAGATTTTATTCACCAAAAACATCTGAACCAAAAGTCCATTGCAATAATTCATCCGGGGACAAGCCTGTTTGGGAAATATAAGCGATGGCCGCCTAAAAATTATGCCGATCTGGCTGATAGATTAATACAGGAACTCGGTTACTCGGTTGTTTTTACGTGGGGAGAACAGGAATATAAAATAGCAGAGGAAATCGTATCTTTCATGCGTTATCAGGCTACGATCGCCTGCAAGACATCGGTAAAACAATTGATAACATTGTTGCAGCATGCGCATCTTTTTATCGGCGGTGATACCGGACCTACCCACATTGCTTCATGCATCGGAATTCCCACGGTTGCGATTTTTGGGCCCAAAGATCCTGTTATTTATGCTCCCTACAATGATAATGCCGTGGTAGTAAGAAAAGACATCCCCTGCAGCCCCTGTGAAAAGCGGACGTGCGACCATGTCATGTGCATTCATTCTGTCACACCGGATGATGTCTTCGATGCCGTTTGCAAGTTAAAAAAGAAGTTTGACTTTTTAAATATTGCTTGATATTATAACTTCTCTTTATTTTCATCAATGACTGAAAAGGACATGGTTAATTGTGGAAACTGCAAATATCTTTGGCCCGATAAAAGCCCTTATGGATGAGGTTGAAACCCGATTCCATAAGGAACTAAAACCCGAAACCAATTCATTAGCCGACCTTATTTCCCATATTGGCAAGTACAAAGGGAAACGGTTGCGCCCTGCTTTAGTATTGTTAGCCGGTAAATGCGTAGGAGAAATAGCGCCCCAACACATAGATATCGCTGTCGTGGTGGAAATGGTTCATACCGCTACCCTCGTTCACGATGATATTATCGACGAAGCTTCAATGAGGCGGCACGTTGAGAGCGTAAATTCAAAATGGGGAAGGGAAATTTCCATTCTATTTGGTGATTATCTGTTCTCTCGCGGGTTTACGATACTTTCTGCCCTCGACTCTCAAGTTGCGACTTTGCTGCTTTCCCAGACCGTTAATATCATGTCCGAAGGCGAACTCATTCAACTTCAAAGGCGGTACGATATTGGACTCAGTGAAAGTGATTATTTCGATATTATTGAGCGAAAAACCGCTTCCCTGTGCGCTGCAAGCTGTCGTCTGGGAGCAACATTTGCCGGAGCGAATCGAAAGGTATCGGATATGTTATCCAATTATGGTTTAAAAATTGGCATTGCGTTTCAAATCGTGGATGATTGCCTTGACGTGATGGGCACCGAAGAAGAGATTGGTAAATCACTAAACTCTGATATAGAGAAGGGGAAGCTTACGTTACCGCTTATCCGGCTGGTTAATCAACTTCCGAGAAATAAGCTTGAATCAGCGCGGGAACTGATTTTCCAGCATAATGGAAAAGAGACCAAGAGTGCCATTATCGAGCTTTTAACTAAGCACGATGCGGTAGAATATGCCTTCAACACGGCCAAAAATATCGTCAAACAGGCGCAGGAAGAGATCGCCCCGCTACCGGATTCCAAATATAAAACTGCCCTCCACGAATTAGCAGACTATATAGTCACGAGACGGGAATAAGATTAAATTTCATTCCATCTCCGGCCGCTATAATTTTCAACCCTGTTTCCTTCGATAATTGTTCTGCAACCACACGCGGCTGTGCCTTGATCATGGTCATCCCAAAATGATTTAAGATCGTTACCTTCGGTTTCAATGCCATTACTATCTCTTTCACATCTTTAATGCTCAAATGATAGAGCCATGTCTTCATATCTTTGTCAACCGTATAGCGAACGACATTGATTATTAACACATCCCCTTTATAGTGTTTCAATAATTCCGGGAAATAGCGGGTATCCACAATCAGCGAAATCGTGTACTTTGGAGTAAAAAAATTTATGCCGTAGGTTTCACTCGGATGGTGGTGTTTCAAAGGCGTTTCAAAAGTAACCGTATCGGACAGTTTATATCTTCCACCTTCTTTTATAATTTCTATGCGGGATATGTAGTTTCTCACATATTTGAAAACAACCGGGTCTTCTGTTAAAGCATCTTCAGGAGTAAAAAGTACACCGCGTTTCTTAAAGCCTCCCTCAGTCATCGCCTCAATCATTACATTCACATCGGCGGCATGATCAAGATGTCTGTGGGTAAGGATAATGGCGTCCAATTTCATTGGATCCATCTTTGGCCTGCTTGAAATGCACCGTACCAGACACCCTGGTCCGGGATCCACCAGCACATTATAACCGTCCAAGGAATACCACATCCCACCGGAGGCGCGTAGTTGCTTGGACACGACAATCCTGGCGCCGGCAGTACCGAGAAATTTTATATAATCTGTTTCAGACGTATCGTTCATAAAAACGATGATACCAAGAATTCACGAAGGTATCAACAGCGTTACTCTCAAAAACCTAAATTATAGTAAACGACTCAAGGTAATGCCAATAAGGATGGGTTAAGCGCAGCGAACCCATCGCTACCATTTTTGTTGGGTGCGCTTCGCTTCACCCAACCTTATAT
>JACRII010000036.1 GCA_016235875.1 Planctomycetota bacterium | reverse complement strand
GATTGGCAAGACCTATTGCAGTTCCTGCAAACGACAGGTGCAGATAGATACGGTTTCTCACATCGTCGATGCCGTCCTGACGTTACCTGAAGGCACAAAATTCCTGGTTACATTTCCCATCACCGTCAGCCAGAAAGTTTCGAGTCAAAATCAAATCAATCTCCTCAAAGAACGTGGATTGGTAAGGATACTGGTTGATGGCAATATCGTGGATATTACATCCGAAACAAAAGATATCGATATCCTTTCCGCACAGTCTGTTTCCGGAATCGTCGATCGGCTTATCGTTAAAGACGTCATCAAGGAACGACTCGTGGACGCTCTGGAAACGTCGTATCGACTGGGTTCTGGACATTTAAGTATAATATACAACATTCAGGAACCCTCTGTTAATACAGGGGCGCGTATAAAAGGCAACCCTATCGCTATTCAGGATTCGCAATGGGTCGAACTCAAATACAGCAAACATTTCTTTTGCAGTTATTGTAAAATTGAGTACCCGGAACCTGTCCCTGCGCTATTTTCGTTTAATAATCCGATTGGCGCATGTCCCAAGTGTCAGGGCTTTGGGCACACGATTGATATTGATATGGATGCCGTCATACCGGATAAAGAAAAGTCGTTGAGCGATGGAGCTATTGCCATGTGGAATACGCCCACGTACTCCTCGATGTACGAATCGCTTAAAAAGGCGTCATCCAAATATAATATTCCCTTAAACGTTCCATTCCGCAAGCTGGCAAAAGAACAGGCAAAATTGATTCTGGAAGGCACAGAAGATTTCTGCGGCATCTATGACTTCTTTCAATGGCTGGAACAGCGAAAATACAAGATGCACGTCCGTGTTTTCCTGAGTAAATACCGGGGATACAATTTATGCCAGACGTGCGCTGGAAAGCGGTTGAAAAGCCAGGCGCTGAACGTCTTGATTGCCGGTAAAAACATATCGGATATTTGTACCATGACGATCGATGATGCCTACCGGTTTTTTGAGGGACTTCCGCTTACCGATTATGAAAAGAACATTGCCCATTTGCTCTTGCAAGAAATCAAAAAACGATTAGACTATATGATCAAGGTAGGTTTGGAATACCTTACCTTAGACCGTATGACTCGCACACTTTCTGGCGGTGAGTCCCAGCGGGTCAATCTTACAACGTCACTGGGTTCTTCGCTGGTAAATACCCTTTACATACTGGATGAGCCCAGCATTGGACTCCACTCAAGGGATACAGACAGGTTGATACAGATACTCGAACGATTGCGTGACATCGGAAACACCGTTGTTGTTGTGGAGCACGATAAAGAGGTCATCCGCGCTGCCGACGAGATCATCGACCTTGGGCCGGGCGCGGGTGAAAATGGCGGCACGGTTGTTTATCACGGGTCATTTAAGAATTTACCCGCACGCAACGGTTCGCTTACGGCACAATATCTAAAAGGCAATAAGGCAATTAAAATACCTTCCAAACGGAGAAAATCTACAGGCAATGCCATTGTATTAAAGGGGGCATTGCAAAACAATCTGAAGGGTATAGACGTTACGTTTCCCCTCAACATGCTGGTGTGTATAACAGGAGTTTCAGGATCGGGTAAAAGCACACTCGTACAAGACACCCTCTACGGAGCGATCAAAAAGAAGAAGGAAGGATACACAGGATTCGTTGGAAAATATGAAAATATTGACGGTGTACAGTTTATTAACGATGTTATTCTTGTAGACCAGTCACCTATAGGACGCACCCCGCGTTCTAATCCCATCACCTATGTAAAAGTATTTGATGAGATTCGAAGACTCTTTTCTTCAACACGGGATGCGAGGATGCACAATCTGAATAGCGGTTCTTTCTCATTCAATGTGGTTGGCGGCAGATGTGAACAATGCGAGGGCGCTGGCTACCTCCGTGTTGACATGCAATTTCTTGCAGACATCTACGTCACGTGTGACAAGTGTAACGGAAAACGGTTCAATAAAAAGGTACTCGATGTAAAGTACAAAAACAAAAACATCCATCAGATTCTTGGAATGACCGTGGATGAAGCCATTGTCTTCTTCCATGAATCTCCCAGGATTACCAAGGGATTGAAATTTCTTCAAGATACTGGATTGGGCTATTTGCGGTTAGGCCAGCCCGCCACCACCTTATCGGGCGGGGAGGCACAAAGACTAAAGATTGCTACATATATGGCACAGGAAAGTATCGACACCATGCTCTTTGTATTCGACGAACCCACTGTTGGTCTCCACGTTGATGATATTCAAAAATTGCTTACGTGCTTTCAGAGATTGGTTGAGGCAGGACATTCTTTAATCATCGTGGAACATAACCTGGACATTATCAAGTCTGCCGATTATATTATTGATTTGGGGCCCGAAGGCGGCGATGCGGGAGGGTTTATTGTTGGATGCGGTACGCCGGAACAAATAGCGCGGATAGAGAAGAGTTATACCGGCCGGTACCTGAAACCTTATTTTTCTTGAAAGGTCACAATGAAATTTAACAAAAAAAACATCATATTTATCCTGAGCATTATCCTCAGCATTGTTTGCTCATGGTTATTTGTCAGAAAGATCGACTGGTCGCTCCTTAAAGACGCCTTAAAGGAAGCAAATTACTGGTATGTTATCCCCACGCTCATTTTAACCCTCCTGGTTTACGTCGTCAGGGCGCTTCGGTGGCAGGGGTTGTTATCTCATATTAAACGAGTATCTGTGTTAAATTTGCTGTCTATTACCTCCATCGGTTTCATGGCAAACAATATTCTTCCTGCCCGTGTGGGAGAGGTCTTGAGGCCATTTATTTTGTATAAGAAAGAAAATGTAAAATTCTCAACCTCCGTTGCTACCGTAATCGTAGAGCGGATATTTGACATGTTGGGGCTCATCATATTTACGGTGGCCGTTATTGCCTTGCTGCCGCATCCTGCTCATCACAACTCCGTTGTCCCGCTTTCAGCAAATGAGGCACACACCATCAGAGAATCAATTATCCCTACTCTGAAAAAATGGACAGAGGTATTTGCTGCGGTAGGGGTGCTCACCATCGTCTCCCTCTTTTTGATCGTTATCAAACCCGATTTCTTCAAAAAACTACTCTCCAAAATGTGCTTCTTCCTGCCGCATAAACTCAAAGATAAAGTCTTCGGATTTTATGATTCCTTCGTTCATGGTTTGAAAATTTTGGAAAACAAGACACAAACGGTATGGATGCTGGCGCTTTCTCTCGTAATCTGGATTCTCGGTGGAGCGGAAATATATCTCCTCGGATTTTCCTTCCACATGCACCTTCCTTTTATGGGCGCATGTCTTGTTGCCATTTGTTTAGCGCTGGCGGTTGCCTTGCCCCAGGCGCCCGGATACATCGGCGTATTCCACATAGCAATCCTAAAATCACTGGATATCTTTGGAATACAAACTACAGCAGCTCAAAGCTATGCCATTGTTTTATGGGCCATCAGCATCCTTCCTTCCACACTTATGGGTTTTTTCTTTCTCTGGCGGGAAGGAATTGCCTTCCGTGATGTAGTAAAACTGGAAGAAGAGATTGCCGAAGGAAAACTAGAAGAAATGGAAGGAATAACAGAAGACACAAAATAAAATGGTTATGTATCGTTTATCTAACTTTATGATAGCGGCCGTGATTTTGGAAATATTTTTATGAGGATAATGCCTAAAACAAATCCCCCGATATGCGCCCACCACGCCACACCCCCGCCATGAGCAGAAGAAATAGATGCAGTCCCGCTAAAGAACTGGATAAGAAACCAAAAACCCAGCACGATGATTGCCGGTAATTCGATCATCTCCCAGACAATAAACAGAGGAATAAGAACAAGCACCCGTGCCCTTGGAAAGGTAACCATGTAAGCGCCGAGTACTCCCGCAATCGCACCGCTTGCACCCACACAGGGAACTCCGGATTGAGTGTTGAAATAAACATGTACAACGGCAGACCCAATCCCGCAGATGAGATAGAATAGAATGAATTTGAAGCGTCCGAGCTTATCCTCGATATTATCGCCAAAAATCCATAAATACCACATATTCCCTATGAGGTGAATGAACCCTCCGTGGAGAAACATAAAACTGAGAAAAGGGAAGTAGGTATTTACAAAAGTGGAACCGGGAATATCTGCGGAATAGAATACTTTGACGGGAATAACGCCAAATTGAAAGAGGAAGGAATCCAATTGGCGTCGTCCTAATGAGAGTTCGAAAAGAAAAACAAGGACGTTTAAAAGAATAATACTAACGGTAACAAATGGAAAGGTACCCGACGGATTTCGATCACGGAGAGGTATCATTTAGTCTTGATATTAGTGAATTCCAAAGTTGCAGTTGTAGCGCGAACTTCAGTTCGCAGAGGATATAAGCGAACTGAAGTTCGCGCTACATTGATTTCTGCTGCCAACCTGCCAGAAACTACCATCGGACGGTTTTCGCAAGCAATTTATAATAAGGAAAATTTCTTCCAGGGCATTCTGTCTCCCTGAAATGTCTGTGCATAATTATATTTTCTGAAGGGATACGACACCGGTCCTGGAGATACCCTACTAATGCCGAAAGCGAAGCCATTTGAGCCGCTGTGGG
>JACRII010000033.1 GCA_016235875.1 Planctomycetota bacterium | reverse complement strand
TTCCGTTCCTCTTCTGTCATCGTCTTTAAGGGAGAACCCATGTCTTTGTGTTCACCTGTCTTGATAGAGGTATCTTTCACACCGATTTTCTGGAGAAGTCCCTCGACACTGAGATTGAGCATAATAACGCCGATACTGCCTGTAACGGTGGTAGGATGCGCAACTATTTTGTCTGCTGAAACGGCTACGTAATAACCACCCGATGCCCCCAAATCCATGATACAGGCAATGACCTTGTTTCCTGTTTTTTTCTTAAACTGCTCGATTTCATGATAGATCAAATCTGAGGCAGTAACCGTTCCACCCGGACTGTTAATACGCAGGATAACGGCTTTGATGTGTTTGTCTTTTGCAGCCGTTTTGAGTTCTTCCTTGATCCGCGCAACCATATCCGGTTCCCCTGAAAGACCGGCAATGCCGCGCTTTTCCTCCTCTGAAATAATGCCGGAAATTTCTACAATAAGTACCTTCTCTTTTCCCTTCCCCATAACTGTTGTCTCTTTGAGCGGCGCAACGTATGGGACGAGGGAGACGGATATAAAACTACAGCCAGAGGCTAACAATAGACACAGACCAAAAATGCAGGCAGAGATAGGTAAAAAATATTTGCCTTTTGTATTCTTCATGATGAAAATTATCAAATTATGTTGCCATAGGCAGCGACTTTTAAGCTCCCCTCTAGAAAGAGGGGCTGGGGGGGTGTTAAAGGCATTTTTACACACCCCTTTATCCCCTCTTTTTAGAGGGGAATCACAAAAGTTTGAAATTCCTTGTACGTTAAATTACAGGGCGCACAGATTTCTCCCTGCGGTCGAAATGACAAAAATAATGTGCTTCCACTCAGACACTATTTACTCTGGCAGGGTTATACAACCGCTACAAGCTGGATGTCAAAAGTCAGGTCTTTGCCGGCCAGGGGGTGGTTTCCGTCTAACGTCACATTCGATTCGGAAACATCGGCTACGGTAACTATAATTGTTCTACCTTCTGCATCACTGGTTTCGAATTGCTGTCCGACTTTCACTTCCAGGTCAGGCGGGAATTGGTCCCGACCAACCACTCCGACCATTTCCTTATGGTGCAGACCGTACGCATCCTCCGCCTGGATGTTAATAGTTCTCGATTCGCCCGTGTTCATACCTACCACAGTCTGTTCAAAACCTGGAATCAAATGTCCATCGCCGATGGTAAATTGCAGAGGCTCCCGGTTATTCGAGGTGTCGAACACCGTACCGTCGTTTAATTTACCTGTGTAATGTACTTTCACGGTGTCGCCGTGTTTTGCCTGTGCCATTTTTCATTCCTTTCATTTTAAGATGTATGCGGAATTGCGCATCAATTTTATTGTTCTTTCTTATCTTGCTGTTTCCTTTTTTGTGGCGGGTTCTATCGTAATGTTCTTACCTCTGATTTTGATATCTTGCATGGCATCCTGGACATCTTGTGCATATTCTACCGGCACTTCGACGAAGGTAAACTTGTCAAAGACGTCGATGTCTCCGATGAGCCTGCCAGAAATGCCTGTTTCCCCGGCAATTGCACCCAGGATGTCTCCCTTCCGTATTTTCTGCTTTTTGCCGACATTGATAAATAATCTCACCATTCCAGGCGCAGCCCCCGTGTCGCCAAAGTCTTCCTTCTGTGCAGGTGATTCTTTACCGTCTTCACCCATAACCATTTTTAACAGAGATGCGGCAATATCCAGGGAAGTATATTCTTCCTCGATCAGCCGTTCAACCCAATTGATATATTTCCCCAAATGCCCCTTACCAATAGACTCTTTTACTTTTTCCAAAAGCAGGTTTGTTTTAATTTCTTCTACATCGCTGACAGAGGGTACCTCCTGGAATGTAATTTTTGTCTTTGCGTATCGTTGTATATCCCTTATTTGATAAATATCCCTGCCTACCGCGAAGGTAAATGCACGCCCTGTTCTGCCCGCCCTGCCTGTTCTTCCAATCCTGTGCACGTAATATTCCTCGTCATGCGGCACATCATAATTGAAAACGGCTTCTATATCTTCGACATCAATTCCCCTGGCTGCCACATCAGTTGCCACTAAAATCTCAACGGCGCCTTTTCTGAATTTTGACATGACCCTGTCTCTCTGCGTCTGATTCATATCCCCATGAAGCCCATCAGCCGTGTAACCTCTTGCCTGAAGGTGTCCCACTAGTTCGTCCACACGTTTCTTTGTATTACAAAACACCAGTGATAATTTCAGATTGTAGGTGTCGATCAAACGAGACAGTACCTCTGGTTTCGCCTTCTCTTTGACTTCATAATAAAACTGCTCGATACTGGGAACCGTCAACTCCTTATGCACCACCTTTATAAATTTAGGGTTGTCCTGATACTTTTTCGTCAAATCTAAAATAGCCTGAGGCATGGTGGCGGAGAAGAGGATGGTTTGTCTTTGTTCCGGAATTTTTTTAAGAATAAATTCAATGTCTTCCCGAAACCCCATATCCAGCATCTCGTCTGCTTCATCCAATATAACTATTTTTACGCCATCCATTTTTAAAGTACGGCGTTCCATATGATCCATGACGCGCCCAGGAGTACCGATAATAATTTGCACACCTTTTCTCAATCCATTAATTTGGCGTTCTATAGGCTGACCGCCGTAAATGGGTAATATCTCAATGCCCTTTTTATATTTAGAGAGTTTTTTCAGCTCTTCTGCCACCTGGATGGCTAACTCTCTTGTGGGACACAAAATCACTGCCTGTACTTTCCTGCTTTCCGGGTCTACCATTTCCAACGACGGAATCCCGAAGGCCGCCGTCTTCCCTGTGCCTGTTTGCGCCTGGCCAATTACATCTTTCCCTTCCATAATACAGGGAATGGCCTGATACTGAATTGGGGTAGCTTCTTCAAAACCAAGCGCGGTAACCGCCTTTTGCATTTCTTTCGACAGCTGTAAATCTTCAAATCTTAGTTTTTCAATGTTTATAGTATTTTTCATTTTAATGACTTCTTATCACCCTTTCTCCCAAACACCACGCACATAACAATAAACCCCAACAAAATAGAACAAAACGTAATATATGCAGCAATCAACAATTTTCCATATAATCCACCCATGCTACCCCCAATCTGAACAAATATATTTTTAGATTCACGATTTAAGATATAAATCGTAGATTATAGCTTCTTGTTAACTTAGGCTGCCTTTGGTAGCGACTTTTAAGCTCCCCTCCCATGCTGGTTCACTTGCAGCCTGAACCAAACATTTCGGTTCAATCGCGGACGATTGAACCAGCGAAAGGTGTGTTGCGGCAAACTTACACACCCCTCTATCCCCTCTTTTTAGAGGGGAATCACGCTTGTCCTCGACTTCGATCGGGGAAAATATTGATCCTGTACGAGATATTAAATTACACCTACATCCTTTTTTTGCAGCCATCCCTTTCTTACATCTTTGCCGACCTTTTCCTCAGCGCCCGGTTTTGAGCCAGCCTCCTGTTTCACACCCACATAAACGTATACATTGTACCAATCTTCTTTTTCTCCCTTGATCAGACATTCCGCACCGTTATGCACTTCAAACTTAGGTTCGTACTCTTCTCCAGGCCCGTACCGCACCTGGCATTTTGTGGTAGTGATTACTCCGTGACTCACACCTTGTTCACTATAGATTTTAATTCCAAGCGATACTACCGCAATAAATAAACCGGCAGAAAAACCTATCATCAATCTCTTGAGCCATCCGTATTTGAGAATAATTAAGAAGAAAACCAACGTCATGAACACTACGTAAAGAGACACAGCTACTACGATTAATTCCTTTCCGCTCAAGAGAAAATACCAGAAAAAAATCCTTCGGAGTACAACCGGGACTTCGTTCGGTAATTCTTTATCTTCTATGGAGTTTTTTACTAATTTCAGGTTGGCATCCAGGTCTGCATTTCTAGGCATAAGCCGCTGGGCCTTTCGATAATTTAATACGGCCTTCCCCAATTCTCCCGTTCGGTAATAGGTGTTTCCCAGATTATAATATATCTGACCGTGCTTGAATCCATTTGCCAATATAGTCTCGTATTGTGATGCTGCCTCTTTTAACTTTTGGTCTGCCTCTTGATTATTTCTTGCTGCAATACCCTTTGCAGCCTGCAGATAATTTTCATTTGCATTGGTAAATAATTTTATAGCCTCATCCCTGGAAATTTCGGATTTCGGCATCCCGCACTCCGCACTCCGCATTCCGCAATTCAAAAAGGGAATTATCAATAAAAAAAGAACCTTAGCCCAGTATAGATTCAGCCCGATTACCCCTCTTAATTCCCCCCTCGCGAAGGGAGGAAATGGGGGGGCAATAGCTTGATGTTTAGAAATTTCAAACTTTTGTGATTCCCCTCTAAAAAGAGGGGATAAAGGGGTGTGTAAGTTTGTCGTAACACACCCCCAGCCCCTCTTTCTAGAGGGGAGATTAAAAGTCGCTACCGAAGGCAGCCTAATTAAATAAGAAAAAAACCTTTTACAAAGTGATTGCGCAAGGCGTACTTCCATTATAATTGTTTCTCCAGTTTTGTAATGAGTTGTTCAGCAAGCGTTAAAGAATGATCCATTTCTTCCTTTGTTCCGCCATCTTTCGAAAAGCGTCGATAATCGAAATTGGTCAAACAGCGAGAAACCTCTTCGATTATATTATCATCAACCCCTCGCTGCTTTAATAAAATGCCGACCTTATCACCTATAGCGCTCGCAGCAGAAATATTAAATTTATCCGCAAGGTAATCTGCCATTGATTTGGAAAGAGATGAATAAAACTCTTCAGGAACATTCCGGGAAAGCGCAGATTTTGCCAGCGCCAATCTCTTTTTGGCTATTGCATGCGCCCGTTTATCCCTGGCATATCCGATATCCGTTTGCAGCCTTTCTTTTTGTCTCGTTACAAAAAAAGAGGCTATGACCGCAATTGCCGGGATAGAAAGACACGCTATAAAAAACGGGCTTGTATACATGCGGTCTCCCTGGTTTCGCAACGAAGACAGATTTGTCATAATAGGCAGGATATCCTGGGTGAGTATTTGTGCTTGTTGTTTTGCAGAAGCGATAGTGCTTCCCGAAAGTGTCAGTTGAATTGGCATTTCCTGTTCACCTGCTTCGACAACAATGGGTATAGGTTCTTTGGTAATCGTCCTGTATTGCCCGGCGCGTGGGTCAAAAAAGCAAAACACAATTGCAGGAGTAGATTTCAGATCTGCCTTTTGCGGTTCGATGACCTTACTAAACACCTTACGACCACGAATCAATTCCTCCTGATTGGTGATCTGGGTATTTGATTCGGCAGGATACAATTTAAAATCCTTTTCATTATTCAACGCCAGCAAAGGCTCGTTTATTGTTTGAATGTTCCCTTCACCGTATACCGACATGGAGATCGTGATTGGGTCGCCTACTTTTACGTGCTGTGTCTTTACGGAGGCCTCCATGTCAAAAGTACCTACTGCGCCATTAAATTCTTTGGGTTTACCCTGTTCAGGCAACGGCTTAACCTTTACGGCAATCGCCCCTGTTGTCCTCTCAACGGGATACCTCCTCTGCCCCCTGCCAAAGAAGTCATCGAAGAATGCATCTGAAAAAATACTGTCAAGCGGCGAATCCCGCTGATCTCTTCGCTGTTGAATAATTAAATTGCACTTTAATCTCGCCGGTGATATCGGAAGTTCTCCGGAAACCATCGGGAAAAGGGCTGTGCGTAATTCCAAAACGTTGTACACAATCCCATCCCGGATTTCTTCGTACTGCCTTTGGTCGCCAAGTTTTTCCTCCATAAAATTTTTTGTGCCTGGCGACACATAATCTATATCAGCAACCGGCAATCCCTTTTGAAAATAAAATCTGAAGGATAGAATAACCTGCTCGTATATATAGGCTTCATTCTTGTCAGTACGCAATTCGACGAAAACAAGCTTACTGATGTCCGGCGCTTGTGAACCAGACGAGGGGGCAGTATCAGCTACTTCCACGGTTACAGGACTGGAAGTATAGACCTTCCCTTTGTACTCAACAGTCGACGGCCCGATGGTAAACCTGCCTTTTGCGGCAGGCTGCAACACATACGTATACCCCTTACTGACGGAAACAACCCCGTTGATGATATTTGTTTCTGCTGATATTTTTGGGCCGAATAATAAGGTAAATCCATCAATGCTGGGAAATGAAGGAGGTGCAGTGTCCTGAGTTCCGTGAATAGTAAGGGTCAATTGTAACCGGTCGTTTACTGTTAAGGAATTTCGATCAATGGTTGCCGTTAAACTAATATCCTCTGCAAATGTATTCTGAATACATCCAAAGATTATTACGACCGAAATTAAAAAACCAAAATATTTGGCGTATTTTTGCATTGTGTAATATCCCATCTAAAACATAAATATTAAAAACAATTCACCAGTCCTTTTCAACTGACTTATGCTGGTGTTGCTGCGTATCTCTCACCATTGCCCTTGCCTCTTTTTCTGACTGATTCAAGGCATCGAGCAATCGTTCCGCTTCCTCTTTAGACATCTGTTTCATTTCCTGCGGCCGCTGCTGTTGCTGCCCTTCGGGCTGGTCTTTTTGTTTATCGTTATCAGAGGGACTCTGATTCTCGTCTTTTTTGTCCTTGTTCTTTTCCTGCGTATCTTCCGGCGGAGGCTGTTGTTTATCTTTCTGCGATTCCTGTTTTTCTTTGTCCTCACCCTTCTTTTCACCGGACTGTTCATCTTTCTTGTCCTGGTCTTCTTTCTGCTGTTGGTCCTTTTGATCCTGATTTTGCTGTTTCTGCGGCTGTTCTTTCATCTTCTTTTCAACATATTCATAGTTATATTTGGCGTCGTTTTTTAATGCATCAAGTTCTGTTGAAGCTGGCGCTGTTTCGTTAATATGATCCACCGTCTTTTTATAACATTCCAGCGCCTCTTTCATTTTACCCTGCCGGTACAGGGTGTTGCCCATATTAAAACCTGACTTTGCCTTCATTCCTCTATCATCGGATTTTATTACCTTTTCAAATAATTGAGATGCCTCGTTATATTTGCCTCTTTTGTACTGAACGTCGGCAATGTTAAAATCCAAGTGCGGTATTTCCGGGGAATCTATCTGTGCATTCACGTATTTATCCAACGCCCCGTCGTAGTTGCCATCCTGGTAAAGCTGATTTCCTTCTC
Source organism: Planctomycetota bacterium (assembly GCA_016235875.1). GTDB lineage: Bacteria > Planctomycetota > Brocadiia > Brocadiales > Brocadiaceae > Wunengus. The sequence goes on along the minus strand of JACRII010000033.1, from coordinate 4,717 downwards.
TTATTTTATCGGCCAGCGGGTCTATCCATCCGATAGATGACCAACTAAGTAATAAGACGATAGAAAAGCTTAATTTATACCCTTTGTTTTTCTTATTGAACATATTTATCATCACTGCCTGCTGATTCAGCAAACTGTTGGGTTTCACTTCGCTCAACCCAACCTAAGCCCTACGCACTTTGCATTTCCTTTGCGTCCTCTGCGCCTTTGCGGTGAATATTTACTTTCTTTCTATCCATCAAAAAACTTTCCAGCGCGATAAGCACAACTGCAACAAAAAGAGAAAATTGAAAACGATTTATATATCTTTTCACCCGCTGAGTCTTATACGTGGACTCTTCTATCTTTGCAATGCTATCCTTGTAAATCTTCTCCAAACCCCACTGTGTTCCATACGCCGGTGTATAAAGTCCATCCGTTTCCAACGCAATTTTATTTAAGGTAATCTCGTCTAATCTTGACTTGATGACCTGTCCCTGCCTGTCCTTCAGTAATGTATCATTGCCACTTTCATCCTTAATCCTGATATAAGAACCGTCTTTCTTTCCCACACCCACCGTATAAATAACGATACCCTGTTCTTTTGCCTGCATGGCCGCCTTCATGGGATCGTCCTCATGATTCTCGCCATCGGTAATCAATATGACAGCCTTGTGATTTTTTGAATTTACCTCAAAGGTGGAAATACTTTTTCTTATTGCCGCTGCAATGGCAGTGCCCCCCAGTGGAATAATGTTTGTGTTTAAATCGTTTAAAAAAAGGCGAAATGCCCCATAGTCTGACGTTAATGGGCAATAGGTAAATGCCGAACCTGCAAATGCAACCAGGCCAACCCTGTCTCCTTCCAACACATTCAACAAATCTTCGACCTCCCTTTTTGCCATTTCCAGCCTGTTGGGTTTCACATCGTCAGCCAGCATGCTGCGGGAAGTGTCAATGGCAATCACAATGTCAATACCCTTTTTCTCCACTGCTTCCCAGTGATATCCCCACTTGGGTTCAATGAGTGTAAATATCAAAAAAAGCACACCCACGATTATCAATGTGGCCTTGAGCCATTGTCTCTTCCAATTAATGGAGAGTCCGGCCTTTTGTAGTAATTCGATATTTGCAAATACATTCAAATCCTTCGCCTTTCTTCTGAAGACGAGGACGTATCCAAGAATTAAGAGTAGAATTACCGGAAGTAAATAAAGATAGTTAAGGTTTCCGTATTTCATAGATTAATGTTCAGAAATTTTCCATCTTGTATGATTCCCCTCCCCCTTTTTCCCCCTCACGGAGGGGGACAGTGGGAGGGGATAATGGGGTGTGTAAGTTTGCCGTAACACATCCCCGGCCCCTCTTTTTAGAGGGGAGCTTTAAAACGCTACCTTTGGCAGCCTAATTTATGGTATTTTCCTGTATCTTGTTTTGGTTAAACCCAATTCAAATAATAATAACCCGAAGGCTGGCAGTAAAAAATAATGAAACAATTCGTTGTATTCTGTGTAGTGCGTTACCTCTGATTCTGTTTTTTCGAGTTTGTCTATCTGGCTGTATATTTCCTTCAGAGATTCGGTATCCGTAGCCCTGTAATATTTTCCATCGGTTATTTTTGCGATTTCCGTTAGGGATTCATCATCTATGTCAATTTTCACCTGTCTCATCACCTTGTTCCCGAAGAGATCTATCGCGGGAAATGGCGCCAGCCCTTTCGTGCCGGCGCCTATTGCATAAATTTTAATACCAAAGGTTTTGGCTATTTCTGCGGCAGTAAAGGGATCTATTTCTCCCGCATTGTTTCTTCCGTCTGTCAGGAGGACTGTCACCTTACTTTTTGCCTTAGTGCCCCTGAGCCTATCCACAGACGAACTGATGGCAGAGCCTATTGCCGTGCCATCTTCTATCATCCCGATCTCCACCTTTTCTAATAGCTGTAATAACATCCCATAATCGAGAGTCATGGGACATTGCGTATATGCCCGTCCGGAAAAAACGACCAAACCAATACGATCATTTATGCGCCTCTGAATAAAATCTTTCACCACCTGCTTAATGACATAAAGTCGATTATACCGTTTGCCTCCCATCTCAAAGTCTTCCGCCAGCATACTCCCCGAAACATCCACAGCAAGCACAATATCTATCCCTTCCGTGGTTACCTTTGTTTGTTCATTTCCGTATTGGGGTCGCGCCAGGGCAACCACAAGCAGCACAATGACTGCGGACCGGAGTATAATCAATATATATCTATGACGTTGAAAGAATGATGGTTTCAGTTTCTTTAGCGTCTCTAGAGAAGAAAAGAGAACCTGGTTTGTTCCCTTACGGCGAAGGTAAAAATAAACTAAGGGTGGAAGAATGACAACAATTAGAAAAAGTATTAAAGGGTCATGAAAAATCATTGAACGCAGTTATTACCTTTGAAAATACTAAATGGTTGATAGATGAATTTGTTCACCTTTTTCAATGGCATTCCATATCTCTGATTCGGAAAGTTCTCTATCTATGAGAATATCAACCATCACATGGAGCGCATCGTTGGTTGTTTTAAGAAGCGCTTCTACACCACTCTCCGGTGTAAAATACCTGTTTATAATTATCCTGTCTTGTTTATATATTCGGGCGCCTGCTAACTCTTTCTGATCGCCCATGTCCAGTTCGTATTCCATTAAAATACCCTTATCCGTGAAACCTATATTTACACACGCATTACTACCGTCTATTGTCAATAATTTAACATCCTGTTTCTTAGAAAGGATTTCCTTAATCTCCGGTGTACAATAAATACCCCACACTGTCTGCAAATTTTGTTTAAGTCTCGCAAGTTCTTCATCTGAAATTTTACGCATTTGCACCCTTGATGACTTTTTACCTGTTTTACTTGCAACACCTTTTCCACGGCTTAAATATGTATCTAAAAATTTTTCTGGCGCTTTAACCATTTTTTTACCCTTTTAAAAAAGGTTTAAAATAGACGTTACCATTAATCTTTCAAGGTGAAAATCCAGACAAAAACAAATACCTCCATCTGTTGAGTACAGACAGGTTTTAAACCTGTCTCTACAAAATGTTACCCATTCATTTTCTATCAGCAACCACCTCCTTCTCTTTTAAACGTTCCGTCGTTTCGTCTATAAATCGCTTTGCTGCATCATAGGTTTCTTTAATTTCCAAATTAGATGGCCCGTATTTAGCATACTTTACCATATCGCAGCGCTCAAGAAATTCCCGAATCAACATTTTGTGAGTATCATCTAATTGATTCGTATGTGCCATTACCGTAAAAAATTCCTCTGTCGTACGCTCAGGGGCCAACAAACCGAATCGATCCTCAATATAGTGGCGCAAAATATTGGTTATACGATAATAATACTCCTTGACTAATCCTTTCGCAATCAAATCCTCCTTTAATAACCTCTCCAGTAATTCATAGGCAATCTCATGAGGCGTTCGTTTGATAAACGGCTGTTCCTGAATTTTTGATCGCTTTTTAAATTTATAGACTAATCCATAAATAATACCCGATAATAAAAGTAATCCCAGCCCAAGAGAAATCCATACAATCAACCGCTTGAAACTCGTCGGTACGTCAGCAGGTGGAAGAATGTCTTTTATGTCGCCCGACATTTCTCCTTCTTTTATAACCCCCTTGATATCAATAATTACTTCATTTGCAGCAACTTCACCATCACCACGACTCCCTTTGTATTTTATTTTCAAAGATGGAATCGCATGACGACCTATTTCATATGAATTCAGCAGGTAGTCTCGTTCAACAACCGAATACCCGTCTTTTTCTCTTTTTGGTGTCCCGGCAATGCCGGCTTCTTTTATAGCAAATACGCCAATTTGCTTACCAACTTCAGGGAATTGTACGCTAATATCGTCCTTATATTTTACCCGAATTGCCAATTTTATTTTATCGCCAATCGTTACTTCATCTTTATCGACACTTGCAACTGCCTCTATCGTCCCCCTATCTTCCGTATCATTCGATTGCTGCGCGAAAGCAATATCTTTTGAAAGTACCAGTGTATATACAACCAACACCGAAATCAATAGTTTACTCAATATCTGATACCCTTTTATAACCATGTCAAATAAAGATTGTTTTTCAACAAATTATAAATATTCTGTGAATTTTCGTATCAATTCCCCCCTAACCCCTCCCACAAGGGGCGGGGGAAAAACGTTTACTCCCCCTGTCCCCCTCACTGAAGGGGAGAATGGGGGAGGTCAGGTGGGGGTGCTGAACTGCTGTTAATTTTCTTTAATATCTCTTTTCCCGTATCCTGAAGAAACGGACAATGGGCTCTACATGATGTCTGTTCGTATTGATCAGAATTTCATCAACACCCATTGATCGGAACAACCTCGACTGCTCCTGCCTCCGTCGGTTGTTCAAAGCGCCAAATTCTCTTCTCGCGAGCGAGTCTGCCGTGTCAAGCAGCAGTATCTCGTCTGACTCCGCATCTCTTAATTCAATAAAACCCACATTGGGTAATTCTTGTTCTCTGGGGTCTACAATGGTAATTGCAATCATGTCATGCCTTTTATTCGCAATACGCACCGCATGAGCATAGTCATTTGCTATAAAATCAGACACAACAAACGAAATTGTGCGCCGGTGGGTTATCTTGTTTAAATATTCTAAGGCAACGGAGATATTTGTCCCTTTGCCAGTCGGCTGTGAACACAGAAGTTCGCGGATAACTCTCAGGACATGTTTCGG
>JACRII010000028.1 GCA_016235875.1 Planctomycetota bacterium | reverse complement strand
TTAACACAAATAATTTGTTGCGCTTTTTGTTTGGCTGCGAAAATCGCTGGAATTACGATACAAACCAGGATTGCAACAATGATAACAATTATCAATAACTCAATAACTGTAAACCCTCGACTTTTAACGGTTACATACATAGTTTTACAGGTTTAGAAAGAAATTTTTGTTAACTATATTTATATTCGGCATGTTGAATGCCAATACTCTTTGTATAGAAAAGATAAACTTTAAATACTAACTGCGTTTGATACTTACAAATTTTTTTCAACAAAACGATTTTAGTAGTAAGTTAATAATAATAACTTAATAAACGAAAAAGGTGTTTTTACGGTACATAAATGTAAAGATAGTGATAAAGGACGCTGTTAAGTATTCAAAAATTAATAATTTCTTATTATTAAAAATATTTGACTTTTTATGGTGTAATGTTAAAATTACTAAGTATTTTTGGTTTAATCAGATACGAACAATTCTATGAAATGCGGAAGTGGCGGAATCGGCAGACGCGCTAGTTTGAGGGGCTAGTCCCGCTGATACCGGGGTGGGGGTTCAAATCCCCCCTTCCGCACCACTCTGTTTCGCCCTGCCTGAAGTATAAAAGCGTGTACTTTATAAGCTATTTTAGTTGTACTTCCTTATAATGCATGACATAAATAAAATTATGGTTGTATAATAAGTAAATAATTTACCCATTAATGGGAGATTTATTGATGAACAAATGCGTCTATGCATCAATTCTTGTTATTTGTGTAATTGGTTGTAAAGAAACCCAGATAAAGCAGTCTGATTTCGTACCATTTAGAAAACCAGTAACACTTTCTACAACAACCGAGGCGGTAGAGAAGAAACCCTGGGAGTATGAAATATCACCTGAAAAAGAGGTTGTAGAGGAGAAAAAGGAGGGTGTACCGGATGAATTTGTATATCCGGCGGAACGCAAAAAACCGGAACCTGCTCTTCACAAACCAGAATATACAGGCGATAAAATCGATGTCGCTTTAAATTTTGATAACGCAGAAATAAAGGATGTTTTACAGGTTGTTTTAGGCGAGATTCTTAATGTAAACTATATTTTAGATAAGAGAGTCGGGGGTACCATCAATCTTCACGCCACCGGGCAGGTCTACAAAGAAGAACTCCTTTCGATGCTCAACACACTTCTCTATGTATACGATTTTGCAATAATAAAGGACGGTGATCTCTATAAAATACTTCCTAAGGCAGAATCCAGACAGGAATCAAATATTGTTATTTCCGGGGATAAAATTCCCCCGTGGAGTAAAGAGATAATGGTTCAAATAGTTCCTCTTCAATACGAAAACCCAAAGAATTTGAACGCTACGATAAAACCATTTATGACCGGGATTGGAAATATAGTTACTCACGCCGACTCTCCGTATATCATACTCATCGAAACTGCCTCAAATATGGAAAAACTGCTTACCTTGGTAAAAACCTTTGACGTCCCGTTCTTTGCCGGTAAAGCCGTAAAATTTTACGATTTCAAATATGTCGATGCGCGAAATATGGCAAAAGATCTTGCCGCCATTGCACAATCGATGGGCGGAAAGGCAGGTGGTGAGGGGGAATTTAACTTCGTGCCATTTTCTGACACCAACAAGATGTTAATCGTTACCAGGGTGCCGGAACTCTTACCGAAAATCGATCTTTGGATAAAAAATGTGGATGTTCCTCCATCAGAGTTAGAAGAAGAGCTAAAAATATATGTGTATAAGGTGCAACACCAAAAAGCCGAAACGATTGTGCCTGTGCTAACACAGATTTACAATGAAAAAATGGCTGCGCAGCCTAAACCGCTGGGGAAGAAACAGCTTGAGACAATGAAGATCGTTGCCGATGCAAAAACAAATACCATTGTTGTTAAGGCATTGCCGAGTGATTATAAAGGTATTAAAGCGATTATAGAGGCGATAGACGCAACACCTCAGCAAGTATTTATCGAAGTGCTGATTTTGGAAGTTGATCTTAAGAGTACTTTGGATTACGGCACAGAGTGGTCATTGAAAATGGGAAACACAAATCTATTCGGACTGGGAGATCTAAAAAGGACTGCCGAAACACCGGCTATAAAATTTACGAAAGGGAATTTTGAAGTCCTGATGGATATTCTGGCGACAAATTCTAATACCAAGATATTATCTGCACCGCATATCCTCGTAAGAGACGAACAGCCTGCAAACATACAGGTTGGCAGCGAAGTGCCTATTCTTTCAAGCTCCGGTCAAACAACAGGTACCAATGTCGTATTTGAGCAAGTACAGTATCGTGATACCGGTATCATCCTGACCGTAACTCCTCATATTGGAGAAAATGATTTTGTAACATTAGAAATAAAACAAGAGGTTAGTACTGCCGAAACAACAACTACAGGCGTTAGTACTTCACCGACCTTTAGTACCCGCAAGGCAGGAACGTCTCTTGTGATAAAGAGTGGACATACCATAAGTCTGGGTGGAATTATCGAACAAAAAAATGAAAAAAGTATTAGCAAGATACCCCTCCTAGGGGACATACCTTATTTGGGAAATTTATTTAAAACTACATCCATTGCCAATAAAAGAACAGAGTTGATCATGCTAATAACTCCCTATGTTGCAAACGATGTTGAAGAAGCAGATTCTTTGACCAACGCATTCCAAAAGAAGCTAAAAGAAATTGAACCGTTAATAACCCAAAGGACGAATGAAGTTGAGAAATATTGAAGTTGAGTATAAAAACGGCTTTACCATTTTAGAAGTTATGGTTGCAATGGCAATCGTTGGAATTTCCATTGGTATTTTCTTTGGTTTGATCGGGAATTCTTCTAGATTAAGAGGAAAAATTGATGATCACACAAAATTGTTGCTTCTAGCAAGAACCAAAACAGAAGAGGCTTTTCTGGGTATACTGGGTAAAAAATATGAGAAATTGAATGAGGAAAAGACCTTTGAAGGCGTTACAAAAGACGGTGTTCAATGGAAAGTATCGCAGGTAGATAAATATAAAGAAGCCAGGAAAAAAATCACTATGGAAGCATCAAATGAAGATGAAAGCGATGTAGAACTTCCACCCAAAGGAACTACGGCGCTGAGCATACACGTTGAAGGAATAAATATCGACACCGTTTTTTTTGCTGAAGAATCAGAAGCAGATGAAAATGATAGTGAAGAATCGGTTGAAGAGGATGCCGCTGGAAAATCTGCGAAGGAAAATGATGATTAAACGCAAAAAAGGCTTTACCTTATTTGAATTACTCATAGCTATGTTCATTGGCACAATCTTGATTATGTCAGGCGCTTACGCAATAAGAACGGGCTTGTTCTCGATGGAAAGAGAAGAGGCATGGTTTAATGATACAACAAAAGAAAAAGCTGCCTTTGATTTTTTCTGGCAACAGGTCTCTTCATTACGTGTTCAAAAGATTCCAAGAAAGGATGACCTCCTTGCCGAAGAAAACAAAATGGCCAAAAAAAAGAAAACCAATTATTTTACAGGTGAAAAAGATTATCTTTCCTTCGTATCCCCTCTTTCTTTCAAAAAACATTATGGACAAGGATTGATAATAACTGATTATAAAGTAAGGTTAAACGATAATGGCTTGTGGGATCTAATTTACATGGAAACCAGGGTTACCCCCACAATCCTGGTTAAATTATCCGAAGAATCTGAAACCACACCGAATACGGACAAGGATTACACGATATTCCTTAAGGATTGTGATGTGATTTCATTCGCGTATCTTGATACAGTGGAAGAGGAAACCGATAATGAGGAAGAAGTCCATGTAGCCACTCTAGATGCCGATGTTATTGAAGGTACGGATTTAAAATGGAAAGAAAAAATAACCGAGAGAATCCCGCGGGCGATAAAGTTGTCGGTCACGAAAAATGGAAAGGCACAAGAGCTTATATCACCAATCATGGCTATGTACTCATTTTTAGCCTCTGGGCAATAGTAATCTTTGGATTTATTGCAGTAAGTTTTACCCGGAACACCGGAATTGCTATAAAAACAGAAATTACTTCTACGGAACGTGTAAAAAACGTTTATGCAGCACGAGGTGCCTGTATTTATGCAACACAGATGTTATTATTGCCGAAAAAACAGGAAAAGGAAACCAAAGGCGGAAAAATCAAAAAATTGAAAAAGAACAGAGATAGAAACGCAAGTAAAAAAGACAGAAGCAGCGATCCCTGGACGCCAAGCAGCGACCCATACTTGGTAGAAATAAGCGATAGAAATTGTGATGTATTCATCAGCGATGAGGGGGGAAAGATTGATGTAAATAAAATAACAGAAGAGACGCGGGAGAATTTTATTAAATTTCTTACTGCCTATAAGCTGGAGGAACATACAGCAGAGATCATAACGGATTCTATCCTGGATTGGCTCGATGAGGATGATTTACATCATGTCAATGGTGCAGAGAAAGACTATTATGCCACATTCCCGGAACCGTATGAGCCAAAGAATGGGCCGTTCGAATCTCTTGAGGAACTGACCTTAGTTAAGGGAATTACCCCGCAAATATTTGAATTGCTGCGGGATCACCTGACGATTTACGGATCGGGCAAGATCAACGTCAACTTTGCATCGAAGGAAGTTCTTCTTTATGTGCCTGCAATTACCGAGGAGATAGCCAGGGCAATGATTAAATATAGAGGGAAGAGAGGGAAAATTGCAAAAATCGGGGATTTAAAAGAAATCTTTAGATACTTTGGCATTATCGGTGCGGATTTTCTAAAGATTATGAATTATTTAACCGTATATGATTCAAATTATATGACAATCAATTCAACTTCTTCGGCAGAAAAAATATATAATTCCTATAAAATAGTTGTTTTCAAGAGTGCGGATCATTGTAGAATTATTGCGGCATATCCTGAATAGCATTTGACACCTTGTAAGTATGAATAAAATACCGTTCGTCAATTTATTTTCCCAGAGTTCAACGGGCTTGTCCATCAATGGAAATGACCTCATTATAACGGTCGTCAGCAAAAAACTGGTTAAATATTCACACGAAACGCTCAAGATAGAAGATTTTATGCTTAAGGATACCCAGCAATTAAAACATGCACTAATCCAGAAAAGGAATTTTGTGGGAGAGACTATTCTTTCATTGCCGCGGGAACTTGCTATTATCAGAGAAACAACCTGTCCGTATTCGAACCTGAAAGAATTAAAAGAAGCGCTCAGATATCAATTGGATAGTTTCATTCCTTTCAGCAGTGAAGACGTTTATTTTGATATTCATTCGTTATCGCAAAATAGACACGAGACAAAAGTTCTGATTGTTGCTATAAAGAAAACGGAATTGGATACTATTCTATCAAAACTGAAAGTCCTTGAAATTATTCCTTCCCGGGTTATTATTTCACCTTTCGCCTTTCTCCCTATCCTTGAGGAACGAAAAGGTTCGGTCGCAGTGGTTAGTAAGAACATAAAATATTACAGTTACAATGTATTTGAAAATAACCTTTTGGTTTTATCTTCGGTTGCAAAAACTGAGGTTGAATTAGCTAATCAGGTCAAATCAAGGCGCTCAGATGAAATACTGTTAGCACCTGTTACCAATGGATTATTACCAGATGAATACAAAACCAATTATAAATTGTTAGAAGAAAATTCTGAATCGTATGGGGCGGCGCTTTACGGTTTAGCAGAATACCCATGCTATTTGAGCCTTGTTAAATCACATAGAAAGCGGCTAAATCCTCAAATTGTATTAATATGTTTCCTTATAGGATTTTTGATATTTTTTTCGTTCCTTATTCCATACATTCAAAAGATAAATAATCTGGCAATACTAAAAACGGTGAATGCACACGTTAAATTGATTAAAAAAGACGTTGTAATCGTTGAGAAACTACAAGAACGCATAATCGTGTTAGATGAAGTTGTTAACAAGGCCAATGCAATAAGAGGGAAATACATTCCCAGAATTGATGTGATCCTCGAGTTGGCGAAGACATTGCCTAATGACGCATGGGTAAAGGGCATTACAATCATGGACAATACTTTTGAAATAGAGGGAGATGCAGTATCTTCGACGAATTTGATACCAATTCTAGAAAATTCTTCTCTTTTTTCAGGCGTGGGTTTAACTTCTCCCGTTACAAAAACACAGAGTGGCAGAGAAAAATTCCGAATTAAAGGAAACATCGAAAAATAGGTAATATGGGACGATTCTTAGAACTATTTTATAGACTCAAAATAAGAGAAAGAGTACTGTTGGTTGTTGCCCTTATTGTTCTCTTTTATATGAGTCTCGATAGGGTTGTGATTACACCCTTTTTTAAATCAATTAATGAAACAAAAGAGCGGTTAGAGACTCAAAAGAAATTGCTTATGAAATATTATTCATTTACAGCCAACAAAAAACAGTTTGAGACCAGGCTGGATGAACTGGAACAATATTACATAAAACTCCAGGAGAAATTCCTGTCTGAAGAAACGGAGGAACTCGCATCTGCGAAATTACAGGAAATGATAAATAATCTGGCTACTAAGAATGGATTAGTTGTATCCAGGAGTACGGCCTTAAAAAAAGAGGTAATTAACAAAAAACCATATCTCATTGCCATGTCAATTAATTTCGAAATAAGTGATTTAGATAGTTCTCAAAAACTACAAAATTTTCTATACGATATAGAATACAATAATGACAAACTGCTTTTTATCGATAATTTGCGAATAAAAACCCTCGGTTTAAATGTTATAAAGGGGGCGACTATTTCTTCTACCTTAACGGCAATTGCTTCAATAGGAAAGAAATTGTAACGTACATGAAGTCTATTAACCTTAATATAAAATCATTACAACCTGTCATAGAAACCTTTGGTAAAAAGGTAAGGCAGTGGAAGCGCTATTTACCCATAATAAACCTTGCCTTACTGATAGGAGTCGCCAGCCTGGCAATTATTTGCGTGTTGTTAGTTTATCATCCTCCGGAAAATATAACAAAACCAGAAAAATATATTGAAGAAACCCTTTTAAAGAAAAATCCACTGACTTCCCTGGCTGTCGATAACAAATCGGCAGACTACTATGAACTTATGCTTTCAAATAACCCTTTTTCACCAAACCGCACTGCCTGGAATCCTCCTGAAACAAAAACGGATTCCAAACAAGAAGAAGGGGCTGCTCAATCTGCAGAAAATCAACAAAAACCAAAAGGAACTCCCAAAAAAATTACCCTGCGAGGAATCATGATTCTTGGAGATACCAGAAAAGCATTAATAGAAAATCCCGATACAACAAAAAACAAAAAACCTTTTATTTTTATCGAAGAAGGCGAGGAGATTGCAGAATACAAGGTAAAAAATATTGAACAAGACCAGGTAAAACTTGACTGGTACGGGGAAGAACATATTGTTATTATGAGATCCAACATTAAAAAATAGCTATTTATGAGTATCTTTAAATATAAGTTATTAACAACTTCCAGTGGCATTATTGAAGGGGAAAAAGAGGCGATCAGTAAATTGGAACTGATTAATGATCTCCGCAAATCCGGCCATGTCATCTTAAATATCTGTCAGGTGGATAAGAATAAAAAATTTGGACTTTTTGTAAATCGTGTAAACAAGAAAGCCGTTTTACCTTTCACACAAGAATTAGCAACACTGCTCGAAGGTGGCATCCCTATTGATAAAAGCTTGTCCATTCTATTATCCGGACAGGACAATAACACCATTAAAAATGTTGTTGAAGATTTGTTGAACGGGATAAAATCCGGAAAATCCTTTGCTGAAGCACTTGCAAACCATACCAAACTATTCACCAGTGTTTACATAAACATGATACGTGCTGGCGAAGAAGGTGGGGTATTGCCGCAGGTACTGAAAAGGTTGGGATCGTTTCAGGAACGCTTGCAAAAAGTTCGGGGTGAAATTATTTCTGCAATGATCTATCCGCTCCTGTTAAGCAGTACCGGCCTCGTGTCAGTAGGCGCTCTCATTGTCTACGTTATCCCTAAGTTTGCTCAGATATTTGAAGGAATGGGAATTTCTCTTCCTTTTTCGACTATGGTACTCATGGGTTTGAGTCGGTATTCCATTAGATACGGCTGGGTTTCTATTATTGTAGCCATGATCACGTTCTTTTTGTATAGAAAAGCAATGAAGGATAAAAACACTTCAATAAAAATGGACCAAAAAAAATTAAAACTACCACTCATGGGTAACCTTCTATGGAAAATGCAAATATCCAGATTTGCGAGAACACTTGGCACCCTGCTGGAAAACGGCGTACCTCTGCTTAAATCAATGGACATTGTTAAAGATGTGTTATCCAACCAATATCTTGCTGATATTCTCAGCACGGTAAAGACTGACGTAAAAGAAGGGGCAAGCCTCACGGTTTCGCTTGCGCAAAAAGGATTTTTGCCGGAAATTGCAGTCCATTTATTAAAGGTGGGTGAAGAAACAGGGAATTTGGATCAAATGCTCCTTAAAGTTGCAGATAATTTTGATGCCGATGTAGAACAGCGCATGAAGCGGCTGGTAACCATGGTAGAACCCGTGCTTATATTGCTCATGGGCGCAGTTATCGGCGTAATTGTAATTTCTATGCTAACGGCAATCCTTAGTGTAAACGACTTACGATTTTAATTTGATTAATGAAAGAATGCTTCCTATCAGTAATAATTCCTGCCTATAACGAGGAAAAAAGGTTATTGCCTACCCTCAGTAAGATTTATGCATATCTTTCCACAAAAGGCTTTCCGTTTGAAATCATTGTAGTGGATGATGGCTCTACGGATAACACCTTACAAATAGTAGAAAATTTTGCAAAGTCAGACAAACACATTCTTATTCTTACGAATGGGCAGAACAAGGGCAAAGGTTATTCAGTCAGACGAGGAATGTTATCTGCGAAAGGGGAATACGTCTTTTTTACTGATGCAGACCTTTCCACCCCTATCGAAGAGATAGAAAAATGTCTGCCGTATCTTATGAATGGCTATGATGTAGTTATCGGGTCAAGAAGTATAGCAGGCTCCAACATCATCGTCCATCAACCCTGGTACAGGGAAAAGATGGGGAAGATATTCAATTTCATGGTAAACACGGTGTTGCTGAAAGGGATTATAGATACGCAGTGCGGATTTAAAGGATTTAAAAGAGATGTTGTCAAAACAGTCTTCAGCAGGTGTAAAATCGATGGTTTTTCCTTTGATGTTGAAGCTCTTTATTTATCACGGAAGTATAATTTCAAGATCAAGGAAATCCCTATTCGCTGGGAAAACTCTACATTAAGTAAGGTCAGCCCTATAAAACATTCCCTTCAAATGTTCAAAGACCTGATAGGAATAAAAATTAAAGATTTAAAAGGCGACTATAGATGATGTCATTTTTTATGAAATAAAACTTGAAGTGGAACAAGGGACTCGCTTCCACCAGGTGGTGTCCATAAAAATTCCATAACGGCGCCACCCCCGCCATCGAAATATTTCACTCGAACATGGTGAAATCCCTCATCTAGTGAGGCAACCCCGGAAATATGCCTCGTTGCGTGAAGGTCGTCATTGTCAACGACCAGTTTCCCATTAATATAAACAACTGAACCATCATCCGATTTTGTTGCAAATTGATAGACTCCCTTTTGCGCTATGGACAGATATCCTTCCCACTCGATGCCAAAAGGAGACCTGTAGGGCTTTTGTGTTTCATCATTATAGGTAAAGGAAATGGCATTATTTTCCACCCTGGACAAAAAAGGCGTTCCGATACATTCGATATTGTAATAATATTTACCTATCAATCCCTGCTCTAATTCATCCTTAGAAACTTTGGTAATTGGCAGGGTCGCTGCCTTTGATGTTGTTTCTTCACTATATACGGCGTTATACAGACCTTCTTGTATATAAGCTACGAGCCATACACCAGGCCGTAATACAAACCGCTCTTTCTTGTAGTTTCCCTTTAATTTTTCCTTTAGTTTGCTTTCTCCACTCTTATCCACCAGGATAACAGGGGCGTTGGGATTGTCAATAACGTGACCCCAGAACCTTGCATTTTTATACTCCCTGAAATACCAGGGTAATGGCCAATATTCTTTAGAAACAACATTGACGACCATATTCTTCCCACAAGAGTTTGAGAGTGATTTCATTCTGTCTAATAAATTAAAAACACCTCGTTTGGTCTGAACATAAACCAGTTCGTATCGTTCATCGTCGTAATTTTTAAAATTTAACATAATGGACTGATAACAAAAAAAACCGAAAATGATCGCGTATATTGGATAAAAGATAGCGTAATGCCATCTTTTTTTTACTATTCCAAATATGCCATTTACAAAAATACCCGCCAGAATGGTAAACGGGAGTGTGATGTTCAGAATTAGCCATGGTGTTTTATATGGTACCAAAGAATAGATGATGTAGATGAAAATTGCCCATAATGATACGAAGACGGTAAATTTGTTCCCGCGTCTGAATGCATAATAAAATCCAGCGATTCCAAGAACCAGAATAGGAAGTTCAAACTTATACAGCACCTTAAAATAATAAATAAAGGGCTTGGCATGACCACCAATATGTACACCAGTTTTTGACCATATTTTAAGTGTGGTCAAAATACCCTTAATGCCAGCATAATACGTAAAAAAAGATGAGTAAAACAAAAAATTGATAAGCAAAAATACCCCGACACTAATACCTATGGCATATTTGTTTTTCTTGCAATCAATCGCAAATGTGGCAAAGACATCTTTAAAATGTCGGAATCTGGCTCCTTTAGGGAAGAAAACAATTTCATAACCATACGCAATAGCTAAAGACAATGCATAGACGGCAAAAGTCATTATATAAGTTTCTTTTATGGTAATGATAAAGGCGAGGCTTGCGGCAGCGAAAAATATGTACCTCGATTTCCTTGTTTCAGAGTAAAGAAAAAATGAAACAACGGCTGCGAGTGAAAAGAAGACTAAATAGGTTTCATGAATGGTATCCCTTGAAAAAAAAGAATTTGCCGGAGAAACGGCAATAAGTAATCCCGTTGTCAGTAAACCCATCTTGCCAATTCTTTTCCGTAAAGGATACAGTAATGCAACAACCATAATGCCAAACAGGACAGGCATGAGCCGGAACGAAAAATCAGAAATTCCCAAAACATAAAATGGAATTAAACCAATATAATAGAGGAATGGTCCGTGGTAATTGGCAGGGTCGTAGTGGTAATAATTGTTATTATATAAATTCAACAAGAAAAAACTATTCACCCCTTCGTCCGAATGAAGAGGTCTGAGGTCTATGTCCCAAAAACGGATCAATGATGCAATGAAAATGGGTACAAAAAAAGCGATGAGTAGTGGAATTATTTGGTTTTGTCGTTCTTTCATGGTTTGAAGATAAAAGATAAAAGATAAACAATTCTATTGTTATTTAGCTTTTGATGCAATTGAACCCATGATTAGAGATATTTCTTTTGATTCTCGGATTAAATATCTGCGTATATCTTCTTTTCCCAGGTTGAGTTTGTTTATAACTTTGTACCAAAAACAGGTTTCCAGTGATTCTCTCAGACTTATTGCTACTTTTGCGTGGAATTCCTTTGGTGTAGAGGCCTGACTTTCTTCATAATTAGCGCCAATTGAGGTAGCAGCTTTTGATAACTGATAACGAATCACGTCATATTCTTTTCTGTAAGGAATAGTTCCTAAAAATTTAATAGTATTTACAGCAAAATCAACTAAACGTTCTCTCAAATCTATTTTATAGTTCGCAGTTTTTTCAGATATAATCAATTTGCCTTTATTAGACTCAACGTTATGTTTTATCGTCATGGCACATTCTCCTTTTTTATCTTTTGTCTTTAATCTTTTATCTTTAATTTTTCTACCGGTATCTTCCCTTCAACACCACCAGGTGGTACCCATGTCATGTTTATAATGGCCCCGCCTCCGGCATCAAAATATTTGATCATTATTTTGTGTTTGCCGGGTTCCAATGCAACCATACCTGCCACAGGTTTTGTCGCATGATTGCCACCGTTGTCTATCACCAAAATATCGTCTATGTAAAGCCAGGAGCCATCATCCGAGGTCAATTTGAATGTATATATACCCGGCGTATTAATCTCGATATAACCTTTCCACATTGCGCTAAAAGGACTTGGTATGGGCTTTTCTTCTTCATTGAACCAATTAAATTCAATGTCTTCATTAATCTCTTCGTATACTGATTCACCCTCCCAATTCGTGTTACCATAGTAAGATCCACTTAATCCATACCTTTCATCGATCAAATTTTGCTTGTTGCCCACCATTGGGGCGAATGGTTGTCTGTCCTTCCGTTTGGTAAGGTCATAGATTCTATAGTTCTCTGTGGTAATAATGCATGGGTAATTTGTGTCAAAAAATTTCTTGTTTACACCGATACGTTTTTCGTACGGACCGACCGTAACGTAGAAAGGTTTATATGTATTTATCAATGCAATTGCATCAGATTTACCTTTTAGCATCGTTTGGATATCTTGTTCACGTCTATGGGCATCGTTATAGCCGTGGCTCCATATATGAGATGGATAACCCATTAATGACTTTCTACCGGACAAAAACACAGGATGGTTAAATATCGGTGCATTTAAAAAAATTGCATCTGGAGGAGTTTCAATAGAAATGCGTTTGGCAAGCTTCACTTCTTCTGCACTAAATTCTTTCCATCCAGAAATGGGTGCTACGGCATATCTAAAAACATCAATACCTCCTGCAACTGTTAGAACAAACATAATAATGAAAAAGCCTATCCGTGAGGGAATCCTGAAACGCTTGTTTTTATACAAACACGTTAGTGCAAGAGCCGCCATAGGTGTCGTACCAAGAAACCAATAGATCAATATTTTTATGTTATCCCAGTTCCACGGCGCAAAAAGCACCATATTGGGTAACAGAAAAAGTATCATAAATGGTAAAGAATAAAATCCAAGATGTGTAGGGGCACGGTGATCCGTGCCCTTACGAAAAATGAAAATTGTTGTGAATCCAGCTATTATCAAAGGCCAGAAAAGTCCGGTATTCTTTAGCCAGAACCAAAAATAATTTTCCTTACCCGCCGTCCATCCAAAACTTGGTTTAAAAAAACTTCCTCCACCGACGTGTCCCGAAAGGTAAAGCACCTGCGGTAGTGATAGTATAAAGGCTGGCATAAAAAACAAAATCCACTTACGCCAGTCCCAAAATATGATGCCCAATGGGATGGTGACCATTAGCATAGCCAGGAAACTGTGTGAGTGAAAGAAAGGCAATGCCCCGGCGAGAACTCCTGCAAAGAGAAATTCTCTCCATTTTTTATGTTCGATACCCGTGTAGAGAAGAGTAAAAATTAGCATTGTAATGGGAAAACCAAAGAGAAATGGCCGTTGTGGTATGTTAAGACACGTCAACGGTGTAATCCAATGGTAATTCAGGGAAGGTATTTTCGTGTAATCCCGGGGGAGGTTCATGAGGAATGACCAGATATTGCCCGAAGTATGTGAAAGGTCTTGTAAGAAGTAATAAAAGCCAAACCCTCCGGTAAAAAAAAATATAAATGCAGAAATTACTGCAGTGAACCTTCTTTTCGTCAAACGATAAGCAAAGTAATAGAATATGCTGTAAAAAGCAACAGTCAATAATAGACCGGGAATGAACAATATGTCTCTAAAATCTAAACCTAGCTTAAGAAAAATAGCAGATAGGAAATCGGATAGGAATGGATAGGCCAGTTTCTCACCCGCAAAAGATGGGTCCTGGGGAGGGATATTATTCCCCCAAACAAAAGATGTGATATAGGCCAGATGGAGTGGTAAGTCTCCATAATTGTTTGGAAGGCCAATATACATCCCGTCCTTTTTCCAGATGATCGTTCTATAGAATAGACGCCAAAATATCGTAGTAAAAAACGAAAATACTGCAATATGCACATAATAGGATATTGTATTGAGAAGAAAATCGTTTTTTATATCTCGTATTTCACTGAGGATACTTTCTTTAAAAGAGGTCCATTTGATTATTAAAATTACGGAACAAAGCGCTATAAGCAAGATAGCCGAAATATAGAGGCTTTTAATCTGAAGTCCCCACATTAATGAAAATAGATAAACAATCCATGTGTATAATCCCAACCCAATAACCGTACCATAAGCAATTCTTTCAAAGATTGAATATCTTGCTGACAGAAAATAGGTAAGCAAAAATCCTGTTATGATTGAAATAATAATAAATAGAACAACGAACGTCATAGAATAATCTTACTTTTTAAGTTTTTCCCTTTCTCTTTTTAAAATCAAATCAATTACTTTCGACAAAGCTATATAAATCGTTTGATTATTTACAAACAATTCTTAATATATTATATTAACATAGTTTTGAATAACAATAGTGAATTTAAGTCACCGTTACTATTTAGAGGTATATCGTAATCCATAACTCACCATTCTCAAAATCAAAAGGCCTCTTAATAACCCTTCTCATTATCCTGTTAATAGGTGGCATATATACAGGCATCAAACTATTGTTGCCCAGTCATGGTTTGACTGGATACTATCTATTCATTCCTGAAGAAGATCCGTCCCTTCGTCCGATTGATATATCTTTATCAGAAACACAGCCCTACCTCAAAAAAAAGATTTACGAAGGATACCCAAAAGGATCTCTCATAGAAGAAACAACAGAGAAAATGCCAATAAATATTGAGTGGCATTCTGAAGATAAAAAATCTTACCAATCTCCATTTACCATAGAATGGGACGGCCTTTTAAAAATACGACATCGTTGTAATTATACCTTTATATTAGGCTCCGACGATGGGTCTGCGCTGTTTCTCAATGGTCAACTTATCATCGATAATGGCGGGACTCACGGACTTCAAGAAAAAACACAAACGGTACTCCTTAAGCCTGGGTTTTATCGTTTTCACTTAACATATTTTGATCAGGGCGGAGGTGCTGTGGTATATCTTAAGTGGAAGTATAGAGATGTAGATGAAACAGCAATACCTCCCACTCAATTCTATCAGGAAACAACAATCCAGGATTTACATACAATCGACACCACGACACCTTATACTTTGAAAATTGAACCCGATGACACCATTGATAAATCTTATGTCGTATTCAGAAAAAACGATCCTACCTTAGCATTTACTAATTACGGAATACTCAGGACATATTATGTGAACTATTGGGATAATTACCGTTTTGAACCACCCACTGATATTCCCAACTATAACATCCTTTGGAGGGGATCTATTTGGATACCCAAAAACGGTGAGTATACATTTAAAGTTAACACTAATGGTAATAATGTGTTTTTATTTATAGATGCACAACTTGTTTTAAAATACCATACTGGAAGTAATTCAGAAGCACAAATTCACTTGAAAAAAGGCTGGAAACCCATCCAAATCAATTATTGTAATCAGGCAAAGTACGCTACTCTGAATTTGCGTTGGCAAAAACCCGGTGATAGTAAACCCACAAACATCTCCTCACGATATTTATTGCCTTCTGAAGATATGACAGTCTTTGGCAGCGCTAAAGTATGGTATGCAATAGGAATTATTGTTGCACTCCTTATCATTTATCTTGGCTTCTTTCTCGTATTTAGGAACGTAATCAAAAATCGCATTCAAGGATACTTTGCATATGTAAACCAAAATTGGTCTATAGTTGCCTTGATTCTCATTGTTATTCTCGGTGCTACTTTGCGGCTTAACGATTATAGTGTAGTTCCACCACACGGTGATACGATGGATAGTTACCAGGAGGCGTGGAATGGTTATCATATCCTGCATGGTGATGGACCCAAATCGTGGGAAGGCGCTTATTTTGTATCGGCCTATAAAAACGAAGATAAAAAATTTATGAAATGGTTTGGGGATAGTTTTATCATCGTGAAACGTTACATAGCACATCCCCCTTTATTTTCTATTTTTGCCGGTATTCCACCGAGTATTTCTGGGGCCAAAGATTATTTAGATTGTCGTTTGACTACTATCCGACTGACTCCCATTTTTTTATCAACGTTCACGATCATTCTTGTATTTCTCGTCTCTTATAAAATATACAAATCCAATGCAGTTTCCATCATTGCCAGCTTGCTGTATGCTACAGTTCCACTCATCGTTGCCTCTGGACGAATTGCAAAAGGTGATTGTTTGCTCGCACTCGTTCTTGTTTCGGGAATATTATGTATTTTAAAATATAGTGAATGTCAAAAGAAGATGTATGTAGTCTTTGCAGGACTCCTGGCAGGCGTATCATTCTGGTGCAAAGAAATGGGTATCTGTGCGATTGTGATTCTTCCGTTATTATTGGGTCGAAAAGGATATAAAAAAGAAGCTTGCATTATTGCTGGAATTGGATTTTTTGTTGCAATAAGTTATATGCTGTATAACTATTTAATAAATCCGGAGGCTTTTTTTAAGATGTTAAGTTTCCGTGACGCTCATCAAAGTACCGTATTTGATATGGTGGTTAAGTATATAAAGGACGCGAGAATTGCTTTAAACTATGCCAATTTTGGCATAGGATATATATTGTGGTTCTGGTTTGTAATGGTCTATTCAATGGGAAAACGAGATCCGATAGTTCCAATAACCGTCTTTATCTTTCTCATGACCGTCTGTGCTCTATCGACGGATATCTATCCATTTGGATGGTTTCTTATGCCCATATATCCGTTTATGGCAATCGCCGGAGGTATTTTTATGAGAGACTTCATTTCAAAACCCAATACAGCAAGGGCGCTTTTACTACTCTTGGTGCTTATGGCAGTCCCGTTGAAAGAAATCCTCCCTGGAGAGTTATATAAGGCACCATGGTTATATAGAGGTTATCTTGCAGTTGGTGTTCTCCCTTTTCTGGCCTCTGATTTTTTTAAAAATCAAATTACAGCCACAATTGCAAGAGCAGCCAGTTATACTTATATCTTTCTTTTCATCATGATGAACATTTATATTGTATACCACCTGTCCGATCTATACGACCCGCTAAAAAGGTAAAATCATTAAAATAATGATTTTTCAACCCTTTATGAGAAATATAAGTGATAGTGCGCTCTTATTTTTTTGCTTCTTTTTTATTTACGGGATCTTTATCAACAGCCACAATCAGAATGCCTATACCTTGCAACATGCAGGAATTGAGGCCCTGGTAGAAAGAGGAACGTTATATGTCGATGGCAGTGCTACTTCTCAGTTAACGAAGATAGGAGACGTTTTCAATCACAACGGTCATCTTTATGCGGCTAAACAGCCAGGACAGTTCTTCCTCGGCGCTATAATTTATTCTATACTACATTTTCTAGGAGTTACCTATAAGAATAACTTTTTGCTCACCTCATCCCTGGTAACATGGTTTACTTCAGGGTTGATGACTTCACTCGTTGTAGTGATGATCTATAGACTCTCTGTCTTTCTTACGAAAGGTAAAAAAATTGGCTTTTTGATATCCATATTCTACGGTTTGGGAACCATGGCCTTCCCATATAGCGGGGTTACCCATCACGATGTTTATGGTACCTTTTTTATATTTGCTTCATTTTATTTTCTTATGGTGAACCATCATGCCAACCCCTCTCCTAGAATACTTTATCCTATTTTAGCTGGCGCTGCTGCCGGGTTTTCCATTTTCTTATCCATCCTGCCATTGTTTATTGTATTTGCAGAAATTTTATATCTCCTGTCTTTCAAGAGATGGAAGCAAATAGTTCTGTTTTTCGTGGCCTGCGTTATTTCATTTTCGCCTTTATTGATCTATAACTATTATGCATTCGGCAATCCTTTGCTGCCAGCAAACATAGCAGGCAATTTTAATGACACATATCCCGCATTTTCTTTTGGAAATATTGTTAAAAAAATAGGATTCTATTTCCTTTCGCCAAATACCAGTATTCTGGTCTTTTCACCGATTACTGCCTTTTCATTTCTCGGCATCCTCATTTTTCCAAAGCAATATATGAGAGAGAAATTATTTTTGTTGCTTCAGTTCCTCTTCCTTTTTTCATATTTAGTGATGATGACGACGGTCGGCCATTGCCAATATGGTCCTCGTTATCTGATTCCCACGTTGCCCTTTTTAAGTTTAGGCTTATGTGGGTACTGGATGGGGTTGAATACAAATTTTATCAGTAAAATTTTAAGGTTTAAATATCTGGTCACAATAATTGTTATAACCGGTGCTGCTTCAATTGCTATTTCTACCGTAGGGGCTTTACAGGGAACGATGTACTGTTCGTTGAACATATGGGCTTTTAAATACTATCTGGGTAAAATCATAACCGGCACTTTTCCTGAGTTCCCTTTATTGAAGATTTCTACTCTTCTTTTATTTGTTGTTTTCTTTGTCTCTCTCGTTAAGTATAAGAAAAACTTACGGGAATACCTGTATCCAAAGTATGCAGAGGCTAAAGGAAAACTGTTTCAAATAAATCGTTTATGGTTAACAAATAATTCCTATCTCATGGCAATTATATTTTTAGCAATTTTTCTCAGGGTTATCTTTTTGAATGAAGTTCCCAACGGTTTTTATTCTGATGAGGCGTCTATTGGCTACAATGCGTATTCGATTCTAAAAACAGGAAAAGATGAACATGGCATGCTATTACCTTTGTATTTCAAGGCATTTGGGGAGTACAAAAATCCTGTTTATATCTATTCAGCCGTTCCTTTCATAAACATCTTTGGTCTAAATGAATTTGCTGTTCGATTGACATCTGCTTTGTTCGGGACATTGACCGTGCTCTTTACATATTTTCTCGCCAAGGAGTTGTTTAATAAAAGGGTTGGCTTGTGGGCTGCCTTGTTTTTAGCTATATCTCCCTGGCATCTCCAGTTCAGCCGTATTGCATTTGAGGCCATTTCACTACCGTGCCTTTTTACCATCGGTTGCTATTTCTTATTGAAAGGTATGGAAAAAGGCAAATGTCTATTTTACAGCAGTATTCTATTGGCCTTAACCTTTTATACATATGCTCCTGCCAAAGTATTCGTGCCGCTTTTCCTGGCAGGTTTTTTTGCCCTGAACTATCGTAGGCTCATTAAATTTAAACGAGAGCTATTTTTATCGTTAGCATTAGCATTTCTTATTTTAGTACCTCTTTTAATCTTTACTGTTCACGGGCAAGGTCAGTCACGATTTAACATAGTATCTATTTTTACAAAACACTCTTTAAACCTAACAAGGGATAATATTTTAAATGATAAATATTGGTCTACTTCTTTATTTAAAAGTTTGTCTGACCATAAATTCTTTTTGATTTTGTACTCCTTTTTAAGGAATTATTTTCTCCATATATCGCCGGATTTCTTATTTTTTAAAGGCGACTCAAATACAAGACACTGCATCGGAGGTATGGGTCAGCTCTATCAATTTGAAGGTATTCTCCTCGTTATTGGCATTATTTTCCTTGTCTTGAGAAAGAGGAAAAAACATTGGATACTCTTATGGTGGTTTCTTATATTTCCGGTTCCCAGCAACCTCACCTACGAAAGTGTTCCTCATGCCGTAAGGTCAATCTGCGGATTGCCGGTTTTCCAGATAATTGCCGCACTGGGTCTTGTATCATCTTTCAATTATATAAAATACCTCAGAATACATAAATCAGGGTATAAAATGGGTATCAAGTATCTAACAACCTCTGTATCGTTTCTTTTTCTGGCATTTGCTGTATACAACATACGGTATTATTTTGTGAGGTATTATAAGGAATACCCCAAGAAATCATTTGGTGCATGGAGTTACGGCAGGAAAGAAATTATTCAGACTGCTGAAAATCTAAAAGGTATCGATACCTATAGTTTCATGGGGCTGGGGAGACAGGATGTATTTGTCTTATTTTATACGAAATACGACCCGGAAAAATGGCAAAAAACCAACTATTTTGATCGATACCGATTTAATTGTATCGATAAAGTTGCGAATAAAAGACAGGCCTTGATTGTAGAAGCCGGCAAGTATCCACAACACCAGACTCTCCAAACCATCTTTTTCCCTGACGGCAGGGCTGGTTATGAAATTAAGGAGTATAAAGAAAAAAAGGCAGATATCCTTAACCTTTCAGATATCAAACCAGAAGTTATTGGTGGTTTGAAGGGAAGCTATTTTAATGGAAGAGATTTTAACAGCCTTGTTGTTTCCAGAACAGATAAGATGATAGACTTTAACTGGCAACGCGAATCACCATGTCCCGGGATAAACAGCGACAATTTTTCTATACGATGGGATGGATTAATAAAAATAGATGAGAGCGAAGAATATAAATTTTATACTGTCAGTGATGATGGTATTAGATTAATGATTGATGGATATACCATTATTGACAATTGGACCTCGCATCGTTCAACAGAAGACAGTGCTATAATTTACTTAGACAAAGGATGGCATAAAATCGTAATTGAATATAACGATATAGGCTTTGACGCAGCAGTAAAGCTATTATGGAGTTCTTCCTCACGAAAAAAGGATGTAGTGCCATCGGACCATCTTAGTTTTTACGACCCACAAAATATTAATCGAAAATGAAAAATGGAAAATTGCCATAAATATTCATCAATTATGAAGCCACAAAATCACCTATGTGTAATGAATATCTGCTTCTATTTTCTTCCAACAATTATTTGATTCAATAATAAGAAGTTTAATCTAAAGAATTTTAATATCTTTTCGAGTGTCAATTCAAATGGCATCCCAACAGGCGATATCATAAATTTTTGTGCATTTACAATTTCAAAACCTACGGCATCGAACAATGATTTTAACTTGCGGAGGGTGATGAGTTCGTGATGTTCCTCTTCTTTTAAATGTCCAATATACGTAGCAATCCCTTCCCAGAATGGGTGTGGAGTTGTTACGATAAATATGCCATTCCCTCGCAGAACTCGATAGGCTTCGCGGGCTACTTGGTTCGGCTCAGAGACGTGCTCAATAATTGCCGTGGCAATAACAACATCAAACGAATTGTCTTTGATAGGCAATGTCAGGGCGTCTCCCTGGATTAAACGAATCGTTTTGCTCGCACAGCAAGCCATCAAATCCCTGGCGTATTCAATGCCTACACAGGTTGTCTTGGGAAATGTATCTTTTAAATTGCTCAGCATGAGACCATCTGCAGTCCCAATATCCAGGATCGACCCTGGCTTTTCTGGATGGAATGTTTTTATGCCTTTTAATACCTCAAAAGTTCTGCGTTTTAATCTGTAAATATGAGATCGTTTTATTTGACGCGCGACAGCATACTCTTTATCCAAAATCCCTTTCACCTGGACATACTCCAAAAATGGCCTGTAGCGCTGGGGTTTATCCCCATAAGTGCTAACTTAAAATGACGGATCAATTTAACCGTGTATTGAATAACGAATATCGAACAAGGAATTTCGAATTATGAGGTTTTCTTATCCTCAGCGAATGAGTTGCCCGGCAATGTGATTTCCCACCCTGGTTTTTGGCAAAGATTCCGCTGTACGAATAATTCTGACGGCAAAATCTATTAAGCGTTCTTCAAGATCAAATATTCTATTATCCTTCGACATTCATTATTCCTTGTTCGATATTCGATATTGGAATCCTCATAAAAAGTAATAGCACTATCCCAACCTGATAAAAAAATAGCAAAAACAAGTTGGCGCTTATGGGGTTTATCCCCAGCCCAATGCCGACCATGAAGGTCGGCGCTACATCTTCATCCCTCTTTGTGCCGAACCGTCGATATAATTGTTTCATGACTGCATCCCAAAGACCTTGAGACCGGCACGTGCCATCCGTTTAAATTCACCGATTGACCGGATATGGGTCAATCTCCTTAAAATATAACTCGGTCTGGTATAAAAACTCTTATAGGCATAAACGATTAATTCCTGAAGTTCTTCACGAGTAAAATTCTCTTCCCAGCACCTGGGCTGAAATCCAGTCACCGGATTTTTAGCAAACTCTCGCCAAAAATCTTCCTTTATAATGCCGTCTTTCAGGCCCATCTTGTATATTTCCGTAGCGGGAAAAGGCGTAAAAATGGTGATATGTACGAAATCCGGCTTCAACTCCTTGGCGAATGCAATCGTTTCCATAATTTCTTTTCGTGTCTCTTTTGGGCATCCTATCATAAAATACGCCAGTACGGATATGCCAGCCTCTTTTGTTTGTTGAAAGGTGGTTCGTACACGTTCAATAGTGATGCCTTTATTTAATATCTTCAGGATTTCAGGATTACCCGATTCCACACCATAATGGATACGTTCGCAATTTGCTTCTTTGAGTTTTTTTAACAAATCATTATCAATATTATTTACCCGTGCACGAATATCCCATCCGATGTTGAGTTTTCTTCTTTTGATTTCATCGCAGACATCAATTACCCGCTGTCTGTCTATCGTGAAGGTATCATCGTAGATCAGGAATTCGTTTATGCCTAGTTTTACGCACTCCTCCATTTCGTCCACCACGTTCATTGCCGACCGTGCACGAAAATTTTTGCCAAGATGTGGTCGGTCACAAAAGGTGCATCGGTACGGACAGCCACGGCTTGTAAACATGGTAGTGATAGGGCTTCTCCTTGCCATGAGTGAACTGTATTTCTTAACAGGCGTCAAATGGCGGGCAGGAAAGGGCAAGCTATCCAGGTTCTCGTTAAGCGGGCGGGCGCCTGTGTTGATGACCCTCCCATTTTTTTTAAAAACCAATCCTGGAATATTTCTTAGTCGTGCCGGGTTATCAATATTTTCTACCAGTTCTTTAAAGGTGACTTCCCCTTCGCCTAAGACAAGAAAATCAACCCCTGGGATATTTACCGTTTCTTCCGGATAGATGTGGACGTGAGGACCGCCCAGCACTATCTTTATTTCCGGACGAATAGATTTGATCAAGTTAATAACTTTTATGACGTCTATGAGGGTAAAGGTCATGGCTGTAATACCTACGACGTCAGGCAATTTCGCCCGAATCATGTCCTTCAAACGATCATAATCTATCTCCTCTGCCTGTGTGTCTACTACTTCAACACCGAAGTTAGTATGTTTTTCCAGATAACCCGCTATGTATAATATTCCAAGCGGTGGGTTATAGCCTCGCTCCTCTTCGATAATACTGGGGTTATTGCCGAGCAATTCGTTTTCAGAAGGCGGATTAATCAGAAGGATTTTCATTATCGGTTTCTTTTGTCTATGAGGTCGGCAATCATACCAATGGCCAGGATTTGAACGCCGGAGATAAAAAGGATGACGGTGGTAATGTCCATAATCTTTGGCGTGAATAAATAGCTGAGTACAAGGACGGCTATGCTTGAGACGAAGAAAAATGCACTGATGGGCAGGAATATTTTTAGGGGATCAAAATACAAAACAGTCCGTATAATAAGTTGAATAAAGTTCATCGTATCCCGAATAGGGCGTATTTTTGACTTTCCGGAGCGGATTTTATATTCTATAGGAATGAATTCAACAAGATAATTATTTGTAAGCATGGCGAGTGTAATCGTCGTTGTGAAGGAAAAACCATCGGGGAGTAAATGAAAATATTTCAATATTATGTCTTTTTTCATTACCCGCAACCCGGAGTTCAGGTCTGGAATCTTTATTCCGGTCAAATAATTGGCGAGTTTATTGAGCATCCATTTTGCCGGTCTCCTGGACAATGGTATATTAGAACTGTTGATATGTCTTGCACCAACGACCATATCGCTTTTTGGCAACTGCGCAATAAGTTTTGGAATGTCGTTTACAGGATACGTCCCATCTGCATCTGAAATGACAAGGGTGTTGTATTTAGCATGCCGGACACCTGTTTTAATTGCGGCTCCGTAACCCCGATTTAAGGGGTGTTGGATCAGGACAATGTCCCCAAAATTTTTCACCATTTCAGATGTGCCATCGGTAGAACCATCATCTACAACAATAATTTCCCATCGTGGGCCGTGTTTTTCTTTTAATAAACGCAGCGATTCAATTACGTGTGTTATTCCCACTTTTTCATTATAAGCGGGGATAATGATGCTTACTTCTTCCATCCTATATAATCCTTCTTATATTTTTCGTTTTTACTAAAAAAAGAAGCAAGCTTACGTCCCAATATATAATTAGATTGAAATACTTCTTTTTAAGCGGGTTTTCAGACTACCCTGTAGAGCGAACTTAAGTTCGCCTTACTTCTTTCCCCCTTTGCAAGGAAATAAAGAGAGGGTTAATTTAGTTCCGATTTTGTTATCGTAAACAATTATAATTTATGCATAAAGCATTCTCAATCTTTTTTTAATCTCAGCTACCAAACTCAAAGATATCCAAATCAATATAAATAAATTATTGATTTTGATTATAATTAATTGTATACATATAGAAAGTATCAAGAAATTTCCATGTAGGGGCAGGTTTCAAACCTGCCCCTGCGCAGGCATTATAAATAAAAAGTCACTACATAAGGTATCCTAATTTAATTCAGTATAGGAGAAAAAAACATGGCTGAAGGAAAAAATAAGAACAGCGAGG
Organism: Planctomycetota bacterium; assembly: GCA_016235875.1. Lineage (GTDB taxonomy): Bacteria > Planctomycetota > Brocadiia > Brocadiales > Brocadiaceae > Wunengus. Next base: position 17,872 of record JACRII010000028.1, on the reverse strand, counting down.
GTCAACCTTCAAAGAAATCCGTACCAGGACAAAAATCTCCCGCCAAATTACCTCAAAAAGAACAACCCAAACAAGTGGTTCCAACAAAATCTACTGTTGTTGTGGGATCTTCCGTGTCGCTTATAAAGAAAGCCGACGAAGTTGGTGAAGAAATAGAAACCAAACCCCTAAAATCTTTTGAAAAGAAAGAGCGGGAAAAGATCGTCCAATCGTACGAAAGATTAATATTTAAGATGGTACGGGAAATTAACAACTCAAGACAATAATTCACTTAATAATAACCAGACTACGAAATCACCAGACACGAAAAGAAGTATAATAAAAAAACCTCTGGGAACCTTAGGGTTTTTGTGGCTTGTGGCAGAAAATGTTATTGTGATGCTTGTTACTATTCTTTGAGATCCATTACGTGGTTGTGAAGGAAGGTTATTATTTTATTTGCAGCATCAATTGTAGACATGCTGGTTGTGTTTATAACAAAATCCGCTGTTCTGTCGTAAAGCGGTCTTCGGTATTCCAACAGATACTCAATTTCCTCATATGCGTTTCTATTTGTAAGGCTGGGTCTTCGCTGTTCTGTTGTGGTATCCCTATGGATTCGTTTATAGATTGTATCAGTATCTGCTTCTAAAAGGATTATAATCCCACTTTTTTTGAGCGTTTTTACATTTTCTTCCCGAAGGATTGCCCCGCCGCCCGTTGCTACAACCCTATTATCTGATTGACACAGCTCGGCAATGATCTGAGTTTCAATCTCCCGAAACAGCTTTTCTCCGCCTTCTGCAAAAATGTCTTTGACAGTCTTCCCTTCCTTTTGCTCTAAATACTCATCGGCATCAACAAATTCCTTACCAAGCCGTTTTGCGAGCATTTTACCTATAGTGGTTTTACCAGTGCCACGAAAACCGATCAAGATGATGTTCAAGTTTGTAAAAGTGACTCAATCACTCTCCATAGCTAAATTTTGTACAGTTCGTCCCCTCTCCTAACCCATCCCACCAAGGGCGGGGGATATTTCCACCCCCTGTCCCCCACACTGAGGGGGAGAAAGGGGGAGGGGGGAGGTCAGGTGGGGGTACTGAACTGTTACGCTAAATGTTTATAAGCAATTTCTTCTATTATTTCAATAGACGGCATCTTGCCTGTCCAGAGTTTAAATTGTGCTGCCGCTTGATAGGCAAACATCGTCAAACCATTTATAGTCGTGCAACCTTGAGTCTTTGCGTCACGCAATAGTTTTGTTTCTATAGGGTTATAAATGGTATCGAAGACAATCATGTCGGGCTTCAACTTATCCTTATCGATTGGCGTTTCGTTGATTTTTGGATACATACCCACAGGCGTGGCATTAATCAGTATCTCCGTATCGAGTGCCTGTGGATCATTGAATTTTCTGGAAAAACATCCAACGTCCCTGGCAAGTGATTGTGCCCGTTCGTAATTTCTATTAATAATCGTTATCTGCGCTTCACATTCCTTCAATCCAAAGGCAATTGCGCGAGCTACACCTCCCGCGCCTACGATGGTAACCTTTTTTCCTCTCAAATGCACATCCTTTGTAATGGCGAACGACCGTTCGCCCCTACTGCATACTTGATCGACGCCTTCCAATACTTTAATAGCTGCCTCACAGTCGGTGTTAAAACCAATCAATTGCCCATCCATATTTACAATAGTATTAACAGCGCCGATCTTCTTTGCCATTGGATCGATTGTATCCAGATGATTTATTACCGATTCCTTATGAGGGATTGTTACGCTGTAACCTTTTATGTCTAATTTTCTGAACTCCCTCATAAAATCACCAATAGTATCCACTTTAAAAGGAACATAAATGCTGTTAAAATTCATTTCCCTAAAAAGCGTATTATGGATGATTGGACTAATGCTGTGGGAAACTGGATTGCCGATCAACCCGTAAATTGTCGAGCGCTTATCCTGTTTTTGGGCCTGATAGGTATTTAAAAGCTCGTGGATATTGATCTGTCCAGGAGCAGATTCTTTCCCGGTCTGAAGCGAGGCAAAGGTCAAATAGCTGCCGAACCTTTTATACAAGATGCGGCTGATGATGCCCAGTTCACCCATACAAAATGATATCACGGGCATTTGAGATTGTTGGAGGAGTTGATATATCCTGACGTTGTCTGTAATGTTGTTGGCGTGAGTAACGATTTTGACGATGTCAGCGCCGCTCTGGCTGAGTCTTTTATAAATATCGGTTAAGTCATTGGGTGTTTCACGGAAATTGTGGTATGATACAATAATTTTTGTAGGGACACGGTGCACCGTGTCCCTACGTATGTGTTGCATGCTGTCGTGCTCGACGTCCACATAATCGGCCTGTAACTGTACGGCAAGTTTTAAGAGAGCGATTCTTTCTTCTTCGCCGCCGTCAAATTTGCCTCCTTCACGAACGGGTCTGTTGGTGACAATTACAGGCTTTGTGCGCTTTTCCAGTAAACGTTTCAGGTCGACGTTCTTTATATAGTCTATGCGTAATTCGACTATATCTGCGACCTTTGATGCCTCTGTCATATCGTGAAGGGCATCCGCAAGGTTATTTGCAATGATGGGTATACAGATCATAATAACTTGAAACAATTAGCAGAGAATTGTCACGAATGTATTTTTATTCGTGTCGATTCGGTGTCAATGTGTGGCTAGTTAAGTATCATTATTTTGCAGTTACCTTATTGATGGCATTCAAATAAGCCTTTGCGCTTGCTTCAATAATATCTGTGCTCACGGCACGGCCCCTGACTGTTTTACCATTCACTTCGACATTCACGGAAACCTCGCCCATGGCGTCTTTCCCGCCGGTGACAGCGCGAATGTTATAGTCCTGCAATTTTCCGGAAATTCCCGTTGAGAGATCAATTGCTTTAAAAAGTGCGTCGATAGGGCCGTCTCCAATCGTGGCATTATTTACCACACGACCGTCTTGCAACTTGAGTCTTACCCCCGCGGTAGGCACTGCATCAGGCCCGCAACTGATACTGAGGCTCTCCAAATGAAAGATATTGGGAACGTCCATCTTTTCTACCCCTACGATGGCTTCGATATCTTCATCAAAGACCTCTTTCTTTTTATCGGCAATATGCTTGAATTCTTCAAAAGCGCGTTCAAATTCTTCTTCAGACAATTCATATCCCAGTTCCTTAATCCGTTCTTTGAATGCATGTCGTCCTGATAACTTACCGAGTACAATTCTGGTTTTTTGTAATCCAACGTCTTCCGGTTTCATAATCTCGTAGGTCGTACGTTCTTTGAGTACCCCGTCCTGATGTACGCCGGATTGATGTGCAAATGCGTTCTCGCCGACAATGGCCTTGTTCCTCTGTACCCGCAGTCCTGACAGGGTGCTTACCAGTCTGCTGCTGGCAATCAATTCTTTTGTAACAATACGGGTGGAACAATGGTAAAAGTCCCTTCGTGTCTTAAGGGCCATAACGATCTCTTCTAATGCTGCATTCCCTGCCCGTTCTCCAATTCCATTTATGGTGCATTCTACCTGCTGTGCGCCGGCCTTCACGGCAGCAAGTGAATTTGCAACGGCAAGTCCAAGGTCATTATGGCAGTGAACGCTGATAACAGCCTTCCCGATATTTCTCACGTTTTCTTTTAATCCCCGGATGATGGAGGCATAATGGTCAGGTACGGCATAGCCTACTGTATCGGGAATATTAACGGTCCTTGCGCCGGCGTCGATAACTGCCTCTACAACCTGAATGAGAAAATCCAATTCTGTCCGCGAGGCGTCTTCCGGTGAAAACTCAACGTCGTCCACATACTTTAAGGCATGTTTGACCCCCTTTACGGCCAAATTGATAATTTCCTCCTTTGCCTTGAGGAGCTTGTATTTACGGTGAATCTCCGAGGTGGCCAGAAAGACGTGGATTCTGGGTTTTTCGGCCTTTTCAAGCGCCCTGGCAGCGCTGTCAATGTCCTTCTCGACGGCGCGGGCAAGACCTGCCACAGAAACGCCCCGAATTTCACGGGCAATCCTGCTGACCGATTCAAAGTCACCCGGCGATGATACCGGGAACCCCGCCTCGATAACATCCACATTCAGCAAAGCCAACTGCCTGGCAATGCTTACTTTTTCATTAATATCCAGACTGGCGCCCGGCGACTGCTCCCCGTCGCGAAGGGTGGTATCAAAAATAATTATGTTATTTGTCATGAGAATTATTCCTGCTCTATATCCTAAATTATATTTTGCAAAGCAAATTTTACTATAACACCCTAACCACATTCAATAACTATTTGACAATAGGCTACTACTTTGATAGATTGAATTCACAATAGTTGAGGACGCAGATAATATTCTATTTTTAGTTTTGTTTTAAAATCTCAATAACCCACGTTCAACCATATCCAATTTTGAAACTCCTAAACGTGAACATAAAAAAACAGGTTTGGATTCTTTTACTACTGATTACTTTGCCAACAGCGTGCCGATCTCCCTACTATGCAAAGGCCGAAAAGAAGCCAAAAAGGGGATATCTGAATTCAATTACCGATAAGATCACAGGCGCAACCACACCGGCGCAGCATAAGACAGAGGGTATTTCTTACTTCAAAAAAGGGATGACGGAAGAGGCTCTGGAGGAATTGAAACTGGCATCTGAAGGAATAAAAGAGGATGGGGAACTGCGCCACTATCTGGGAAAGGCCTATTATGAGAATGACAAGTATGATGATGCCGTTACTGAGTTGCTTGCTGCCGTAACTTATTATAAGACAAGCCAAACCGCGGAAAAGGCGGATGTTTACAATGATCTCGGTTTAGCTTACAAAAAGAAAAATGCCTTTACGGAATCACTCTCCGCTTTTAAGGAAAGCCTTGAGCTCAATCCATCAGTGGCTTACACACACTATAATCTGGGACTTCTCTATTATGAAAAAGATATGCAGGATGAGTGCATTGCTTCATTAAAAAAGGCGAACAAACTTGATCCGAATTCAGCTGACACTCATTTTATCCTGGGAATGGCCTATTATAAAAAAAAGGCATTTGACAAGGCCGTCAATGAGTTCAAACAAACAATTGAGTTAGATCCTAAGGATGCGGAGGCACACAATTATCTTGGTGCATTGTATTACGAGCAAGGGTTTTTGGGAAAGTCTGTCACCGAACATAAAGCAGCCATTCAGCTGGATAAAAATTATCCTGAGGCCTTTAATAATCTCGGAATTGCACTCTATGCAAAGGGTGATCTCAGGGAAGCTGCAGATGCCTTTAAAAAAGCACTGGAACTGGAGACTGATTTTGCTGAGGCGCATTACAATCTTGGACTACTCTATAGCGAAGAGGGCAATCCTGAAGATGCCGTAATTTCACTAGGGCAGGCGCTAAAGCTTAACCCGAAAATTGCGGAGGCACACTTTACCCTGGGTGAGGTTTATACGGAAAAGGATATGATGGAGGAAGCGTTATCTGAATACAAAAAGGCCATTGACGTCAAACCCACATATTCGGATGCATATTATAATTACGGTGAACTCCTTGCGGCTCAGGGTAAGCATGATAGTTCCATTTCCGCATGGAAGAAGACTATCGAGCTAAATCCGAAAAATACTGATGCATACTTTAATCTGGGAGTGGCATTTTATAATCAGGGCAAGCTTGACAGGGCCATTTCTATGTGGACCGAAGTTGTTGAAATCAGCCCGAATGATTATGATGCTCTTACCAGCCTCGCTGATGCATATCATGCAAAAGGTTTAACAGACAAGGCCATACAAACCTGGGAAAAGATTACAGAGGTTTATCCCAACGATGCGGAGGTATATTATAAATTAGGCAATGCCTATGCAAAGAAAAACATGTACACCACAGCCATTCCACAATGGGAAAAGGCAGTGGAAATAGACCCAAACCTTGTAAACGCCTATTACAATCTTGGGCTTGTCTACCAAAAGCTTGGTAAACACGATGAAGCGATTGAAGTCTATAAAAAAGTTTTGGATATAAATGCGGATGACATTGGCGCCCATAAAAATCTGGGATTACTTTACCAGGAGAAGGGTATGCACGTTGAAGCCGAATCTGAATTCGCTATTTCCCAGAAATTGGAATCAACTCAAACCACAAGCAAACACGAGTAGTTAAAAACCTAACATGGATGTTCAGGAAATTCAATGTTTTTGTAGAGACGCACTGCTGTGCGTCTAAAAAAGGTTGACAAAATAGGGATGCATGCAAAGAGACGCATGCAATGCGTCTCTACATTAACATCGGCGGTGAGGTGATGTTAGAAGAAAAATCAGGGTTAATGTCGCGGAGATTTCTGCTGAAGATGATCGGGGGAGGAGCAGTCTTGCTGGGTCTAAACAAGTTGACCCCTGCTTCTGCGCAGGTATCCGGGCAGGCCATTGAGTCATTACCCAGCTTTACCGGGCCCGATGCAAATCCTTATTGGAACTCGGTAGGCTCATTCGTCGTCTATCCGCAAAAACTTCCCTTGATCCAGCTTACTGACCGACCTGTCCAGCTTGAAACGCCCAGAAATTACTTCCTCGCCCCTTTCACACCAAATGCAGCCTTTTACGTGCGGTGGCATCTCGACGAAATTCCGAATGCCGTGAGTCTGTCGGATTGGCGTCTTCTTGTAGAGGGAAATGTTGAAAAATCTTTGGCCTTGTCCATGTCAGACCTGATGAACCAGTTCAAGCCTGTCTCCATTGCGGCTGTTAACCAATGCTCTGGCAATAGCCGCAGTCGGTTCCAACCGAGGGTGCCCGGTGGGCAATGGGGGAATGGTGCCATGGGTAACGCCCTCTTTACGGGAGTGCGTCTTAAAGATTTATTGAATGCTGTCGGGGTCAAGACAGGTTCTTCTCAGGTACAATTTGAGGGGCTGGACAGGGGCAGAGGACCGGAGGGTAAGGGTTCGCATAGTTATCTGAAGTCTTTGGGTCTTAGTGACCCTGTTATAGATGAAACCATCGTGGCTTATGAGATGAATGGAGAGCCACTGCCCATGCTTAACGGATTTCCGGTACGGCTGGTAGTTCCGGGTAAGTTTGCGACGTACTGGACTAAGGCGCTGACATGGATACGGGTATTGACCGAACCTGACACCAATTACTGGATGGCGAAGGCTTATTGCATTCCCAATACTCCACGGGGTAATACCACCCCAGAAAACGTCAATGAAGGTAAGGTAGAGATGATACCAATTGGGTCGATGCCCGTACGATCGTTTATTATTACCCCGGATGGGTCGTGCAAAATCCCAGAAGAGATGCCGGTATCAGCGCGGGGTATTGCCTTCAGTGGCTATGGGCGTGTGGTCAAGGTGGAGTTCTCATGGGACGGCGGCAAGTTTTGGACAAAGGCCGAACTTGGGGAAGATTACGGCCAGTATTCATTCCGCACCTGGGAGACTACCTGGATTCCTAAGCGTACCGGCAAGTACGTGCTTTCCGTGCGGGCAACCGATGTGAAAGGTAATACGCAGCCAGACGAAGGGGTCTGGAACCCTGGTGGCTACCTGTGGAACAAGATTGAGCGACAGGAAGTGTTTGTGGGTGCAGCGAAGTAGGATAGATAGTGGTATTTCAATTTTAAATTATGAGTAGGGTGGACTTCGTCGTGTGCGCTCAGTCGAACGATTAAGGCGTTGGTTTTTACGCCGAATCCACCTTCAATGTATTTGTAAATGGCGGGTTCGCTCCGCTTAATCCACCGTAAATTGGAAGCCAGAAGCGAGAAACAAGAAACATTTTCAGGTCTGAATGCTGAATTTTTGCTTTAGGCTGGGGGGAAATGAAAAAGGTGAGATGCATCATAATAGGATTTTTTCTTGTTGTGTTGATTGGGACTGTTTTCGCTGAAAGCGAGATTCCTGGTTTGATTCATAGCGGACAGTACAGTCAGGGTACACTGGGGAGTGTTCGCCAATCAAGTCCGGCTCAACAGTCAACCGATGGTGTGTACAACGTGGGGGCATATCCTCTTTATACTCCAGAACTTGCTCAGGGCGAAGGTCGTGAAATTATTCAGATATTTTGCAGGTTCTGTCACAGCACCACGTACATCACCATGCAGCCTCCGCTTCCAGCCGCTACGTGGGAGTCCGTGGTTAACAAGATGATCGATATATATGGTGCTCCGATTTCAGAGGACTCGGCGAGGCAAATCATTAATTACCTGCGAACATACTATACCCCATTAACCCGTAAGCAGTAAATGTAGACCTTATAGACCACAGCATTAGAAAAACACATTAAGCCCTTATTTTTTAATAGTGGCTTCTTCAATAATTACATCGTACTTATAACCACTCCCAAAGTCCTTGTCTTTATATAATGTTCCGTTTGCTGTTACAATATCGCCTACTTTAGGAATGTCCTGAGTGGTAACGACCAGGTCATTATTGCCATCCTTTGCATTCCCACTTCCGTCCTGTATGTGCAGCCAGTTCTTTCCCATGATGCCGGCAGAAACCTTCACAACTTTACCGCTGACAACAACACTTTTCTTGTCAAGTTCAGATTTTTTCCCAAAAATCTCTGCCACTGTGTAAGCATTCGGGCTGGTTGCCTTTTCTACTTTTATGTTCTCAGTTGTTGATGTATCTGCGCTCTTACTGCCCATTGAACCGCCGTGGACACTCATTTTGTCAGATGCCCCATGCGCTGATGGCGCTGATGTGGGACCCGTAGTGAAGATGATTTTCTCAAACGTCCGATTAAGTGTCTTGCTGGTGAAATTGACCATTTCATAACCTGGCGGTAAAGATACATTTTCACCAACGGACATCTTTGTTTCCGGTATCGCCACCCAGGTCTTTTTACCATCCTTTTCGATGCAGAGGTACGTATAACCGCCGCTATTCATCGTTTCAACGATTTTACCGGAAAGGGAAGATGTATCAGGGGGAGGGACTTCTTGCTTGGCCTTCATATATACATCCGCCTTTGGCGCTTCGGCTGGCTTCCCGGCATATGTGCTGTGTATGGAAACTATGGTTAATACAGTTACATTCAAAGCAAACAATATCGAAAACTTTCTCATTTCGCAACTCCTTTATATTATTCAATGAAACATTTACGGCAAAAATTCTTACTATACAAAGCATACTTATTTTATCTAAAAAAACAAGCATTTTATGCAGTCAATAAAGATACTCTATTTGCAGATTTATTTTTTCTTGAAATTTGCAAAAGATGCTTTCTGTGATATAATAATATTGGAGTTGGGGGAGAGTTATTGGGGTTAAACGTCCCCCGAGGGTGTAAGAAACGAGGCAAGAACACCTTTAGAGTAGTAAAAGAGAAGTAACAACCGCCCCCGACTCCAGAGGTTCTTTGAAAATATCAGTAGCGACATAAAGCCACTCGTAGCAAAATTAAACAAATATATAAAGTGCGTTGGTCTTTACTCGCTACTGTTAATTATATAGACTTCCTTAAAAATTTATGTAACAAAGGAGGCGATGAAAAGATATGAGGGAGTTTGGAAAATAGCCTGATATTTCACAAACTCTGTGAAATATCAGGCTATTTTAGTTTGTATTTATTACATAATCACAATAAAAATACTGGATAGTAAGTAAAATAGTATCTTTTGTTTCTTCTTGACTACTTAAGCATAGTGACTTTAAATAAGGTCTTTTTATGTCTTATACGACGCTTATATCTGCTTCAGAACTGTTTAATCAAATTGGCAATCCGAAATGGGTGATTGTTGATTGCCGTTTTTCGCTGGATGATGCAGGTCGTGGCCTTAAAGATTACCTTCAGTTACATATTCCAGGTGCGGTTTATGCCCATTTAAATAAAGACCTGTCCGGCCAAATCATTCCTGGTAAGACGGGTCGCCATCCATTGCCACAACTGGAAACATTTGTCAAGACCCTGTCAGGCTGGGGGATAGATGCTGATGTGCAAGTTGTGCCATATGACGACAAGGGTGGTCCAATAGCAGCTGCCCGACTGTGGTGGCTACTGCGATGGATGGGCCATGATGCCGTAGCCGTACTAAACGGAGGTTGGCCGCAGTGGCGAAACAATGGTTTTCCAGTGACAAACAAGGTGGAGACCAGAAAACCAGGAAATTTTACACCAAGAATTCGGAATAATTTACTGTTTTGTACCGAAGATGTCCAGAAAATCCTGCATGATCCAAGCTATCGTTTACTTGACTCTCGCAGCGCTGACCGGTATCGTGGTGAGAATGAGACGATTGATCCTGTCGCGGGCCATATCCCCGGCGCTCTATCAGCCCCGTTTGCAAATAATCTGAATTCAGAAGGACTCTTTCTCTCGCGTGATGAATTAAAAGCTCGTTTTCAAAAGTTGCTTGGTAATGTGCTTCCAGAACATGCTGTATTCTATTGTGGTTCTGGTGTTACCGCAGCACACAACCTTCTTGCCGTGTCTCATGCAGGCTTGGGATATGCACACTTGTATGCCGGTTCGTGGAGCGAATGGATAACCAGCCCTGACCGTCCAATCACAAGGAAATCTCTGTGATTTCCGCTTTCACTGCGGTATATCGAGCTTTAAAATTACGTGTGCCTATTATTTCGTAATGAGGGAAGTGGTTAAAAAAGGGGTCTTCAGCATCCCCCAGGTAGTTTGCCATTCCTGGGCGTCATAGGCACAAAGCCCATATTGAATCGTATGGGGATCTTTCCTGAGTCGAAAACTCCCAAACACTCTGTCCCAAAAGGAAAAAATACTTGAGTAATTTGAATCGGTCTCAGGCTGCCAACGGGAGTGATGCACACGATGTATATTTGGTGTGACGATAATGGTTCGAAGACATCGATCCCAACTCTCCGGTAAATTGACGTTGCTGTGATGAAACTGGATAATTGGTAATAAGAGGATTTCGTAAAAGATTAACTGCCAGAGGTTCATACCCAGTAAAGGGATGACTGCAAATCTTAACAGGGAGGAAAACACAAGTTCTCCTGTATGAAACCTTAAGGCCGTCGTTACATCCATCTGGGGGTCGCTGTGGTGCATGCGATGGAATCGCCATAAGAAGGGGATGCGGTGGTTGGCGCGATGCCACAGATACATCCAACCATCCATTAAAATAATTGCCAGTAAGGTATCAACAAAAGTATTTATATTCAACCTGTGTACTATTCCAAGAGAAAGTGATGCCGTCCAATCCGCTATCAGTGAGGTAGGTTTTGAGAAAAGCAATCCGAGTATTACTGCGTTGAGTACTGCAATCGCAAGGTTACGCCGGGCGTGTATAATCCTGCGTTGCCTGCCATAAAAGAATGGTAACCATGTTTCCAGAACAAAAATGACTGATAATACCCCCACGATCGAAAATGCTTTTATGTAGTTTAAGGTTGTTAGCTCGATGTTCAAGGAGTTTCAATCTGGTAGTGGTAATTCATGAATTACCACTATATGCAAATAGAAATAGTTGCCGAATGCTTAATTAATAACCTTGATAAAGACATGCTGTTTCAGGGTGTTGATGTATTGTTTTTTTAATCTCACGGTTTCTTCCCGATACAGCTTTTTATAAATATCATCCTGTACTTCTTCAAAATCCTGTATCTTTTCGGGTTTGATAAGTTCTACTTTGAAAATATGATATCCGACGGGAGATTCGACAATTTTACTGCATTCGTTGTCCTTTAAACTGTAAACCACGTCCCGAAGGTCTTTCCGTAATTCGTTTACCTCCTCAAAGGTGCAGAGACCCCCATTCTCGGTATTGGGACCGTCTGAAAGTTGTTTGGCCAGGGTTGAAAAATCCTCACCCTTTTCAATGCGTTTCATGATCTTGTGCGCCATCGAAAGCGTTTCATCTTTATTATTGTTATGAGCAGAAAACTTGACCATGAGATGCCGCAATTTTACCTCTTTTTTCTGGCGGAATTCGTCAATATTCTCGCAATAGTAGCGTCTCAGCAATTTCGGCTGGACTTTCACTTTATCATGGACATTTTCCTTCATGATCTTATCTATCATGATATCTTCCTTGAGTTCATTCTTTTTTTCGATGGGATTTATTCCCTGGGCTTCGGCAATTTCATAATATTTTGATAACGAACCCACGTTCTTAACAGCGCCTTTCACAAAAGAATCCAGGTCTTTATCCACCTCTTTCTTCATTGCCTCATTTGTGCCGAACAACTTATTCGCCTCTTTAATCAGTACCTTCCTGTTAATAACTTCTTCCAGGGTGTCTTTTAATATTTGATCAATTTTATCCATCAACTCATTGTCTCTGTATCGATTCTGGGCCTCTTTGATGGCTACGGCAGCATGTTTTACAACGTCTTCCTGTGTGATAATTTCGTCATCCACGATTGCCTTAATAGAGTTTATGCTCTGTTGGCTATAATTGCTCGCAGCCCCGTAAGAAATGGTATGGGCAATGATGACAATGAATATTGATAAAAGATGATACTTAATAAATATTTTCAATGTTTAGCCTCTGCTGGTAAAGATAAAAGTGAAATAGTAGTTAAATTTTAAATGATTTATTGAAAAAATCCAGTAAATCCTCCGGTTTCATTTCTTTTTTAGGCAGTCTTAGATGCAAGGTGTTTTCATTAATAACCCGTATGTGTTTTTTCAGGTTAGATAAACCTGTCTCGGCTTTTTTTAAATCTGCTACCTGTATAATAACGATATTGTCTACCCATACCATAGAACGAATTTTTGACTTTTGTGCAAGAATCCTTAATTCGCTCTCAGAAAGCAGGTTTTTTACGGGGTGAGGGACGCCGCCGAACCTGTCTGTCATTTCCTCGGAAATATGCTGTATCTCCTCAAAGGTAGTGGACCGATTCAATCTGCGGTAAATATCCATCTTCAGCGCATCTTCTGGTATGTAGCTTTTTGGTATAAATGATTCGAGATTGAGATCGATGGAAACATCTAAAGGCTCTTCTACTGGTTCGTGCCTTGCTTTCCGTACCGCTAATTCCAATAATCTACAGTACATTTCATAACCTACGGCTGCAATATGGCCATGCTGCTCGGTCCCCAGGATATTCCCTGCTCCCCGGATTTCCAGGTCTCGCATGGCGATCTTAAATCCAGCGCCCAGTTCTGCAAATTCCTCAATTGCCTTTACACGCTTTTCAGCCTCAGGAGTGACCGGGCGATCGTTGGGTAATATGATATAGGCATAGGCGCGATGTTTGTATCGACCCACTCTGCCGCGCAACTGGTGCAAATCCGCAAGACCAAACGTATCGGCGCAATTGATAAATATCGTATTGACGTTTGGAATGTCGAGTCCTGATTCAATAATCGTCGTAGCTACCAGGATGTCCGCCTGACCATCAACAAAAGCTCGCATCCTGTGTTCCATGAGTTTTTCGTCCATCTGTCCGTGAACGGTCATTATCCGTGCCTCTGGCACAATTTCAGATAAGTTTCGGGCGATCCTCTCGATATTATATACGCGGTTGTGAACGAAGTATACCTGACCATCACGATTGAGTTCGAGTCTGATGGCCTGGCGTATACGTTCCTGATCGTATCGAATAATTTGTGTGTGGATGGCCTGTCTGCCCAACGGCGGGGTGTTCAGCGATGAGATATCTTTAATGCCCATAAGTGACATGTGGAGTGTCCTGGGAATCGGTGTGGCAGTTAAAGTGAGCACGTCTACCATCTGCCGGAATTTTTTGAGGCGTTCCTTGTGTTCGACGCCAAATCGCTGTTCCTCGTCAATAATGACAAGACCAAGGTCTTTAAAATAGACGTCTTTCTGGAGAATCCGGTGTGTTCCGATCAGGATATCAACAAGACCTGCGGATGTCTTCTCCAGGGTTTCCTTTTGCTCCTTACGTGTCTTGAAACGGCTTAATACATCGATTTTTACCGGGTAATCAGCCATCCGTTCTGAAAAGGTGCTATAGTGTTGTTGTGCAAGAATAGTTGTTGGCACCAGCACAGCCACCTGTTTCCCAAACATCACGGACTTAAAGGCCGACCGCATGGCAAGCTCAGTTTTTCCATATCCAACATCACCGCAAATGAGCCGATCCATAGGTCTTTTTGATTCCATGTCTTTTTTAATGTCACGAATCACTTGAATTTGGTCAGGAGTCTCTTCGTAAATAAATTCCGCTTCGAACTCAGTCTGCCAATCAGTGTCATTCGGATAGACAATGCCTTCTTTCGCATTCCGTAATGCCTGCACGTGCAGTAAATCGCTGGCGATATCGGCAGCGGCGTTTTCTGCCCGTTTTTTTCTGATTTCCCAATACTTCGACCCGATCTTGTCGAGCCTGGGTCTGTGGTCTGAACTCCCGATATACTTTTGCACCAGCTCAATCTTGGTGGCAGGAACGTATATCTTCGTCCTTTCATCGTATTCGATTATCAGGTATTCCCTTTTATATCCCTCTTCTTCCAGTGTTTCCATGCCCAGGAAACGTCCAATACCATGGGAAATATGCACCACATAGTCTCCTTTTTTCAGGTCGAGAAAGGAATCAATTGCCCTGGTCTGGATAGGCTTTTTTACCTCACGTCGCTGTTTGTAACGGTGAAAGATTTCGTGGTGTGCAAGGATGGCGATTTGTATATCAGAGAACTGGAATCCTTTGCTCAGGTGTCCTATTCGGAGTTCCAGTCGTTTATCACGTTCGAAGCGTAAATCATGAATAATCTCCTGAAACCGTTGTTCCTCAGCTACGTTATTACAGAAGACTATCGTTCTGGCATGGGTTTCGATTACTGTGTTGAATTCCGACGCAATTGCCTGGATATTGTGAGGAAAATTGTCCGCAGATTTTACATGAAACGTATAATCACCGGTGTTTAATGTTAAAGGTAATTTCTCCAAAGATATCTTTACGAAGGTGTTGAATTGACTGGAAATTTCATCATAGGTAAACAGTTTCCCCCCTCCCCTAACCCCTCCCACCAGGGGCGGGGAATACTCATTATCCCCTTGTATTCCTCCTCCTGTCCCCCTCACTGAGGGGGAGAAAGGGGGAGGAGGGAGGTTTAGGTGGGGGTGAACTGTTTCGTCATAGGTAAACAATCCTTCGTTAGCTTTGGCATCTGTCAATATCTTCCTTACACGATCTTCGATGCGTGCCGGTTCTTTAAGGACTATCCACGTATAATTATTGAGATACGAGAGGAGAGACGTTTTCCCGTGTTCTGATTGAAGTGCGTTTGTCTCATGTATCTTATCTACGGAAAGTATCTGACAACTATCTAATTCCCGCTCAGATTGCTGAGACTCGATATTGAATCTGCGAATGGATTCGATTTCGTCGCCAAAATACTCGATACGATAGGGGACATCAGAGGCATAGGGGAAAATATCAACAATACCGCCGCGCAGAGCATATTCCCCAAAATTCTCGACCTGAGACGTCAGTTGATAATGATGTTTCTGCAACCATGAGACGAGTTCTTCCCGTGGATATTCATGATTCCTCTGAAGACTCATGATATTTTTCGTAATAGATTTGGGAGATGGCACGGGCTGTAATAGCGCCTGGATTGGCGTTACAATAATATCGAACTTGCTACCGTCATGGATGTCGCCGTAAAGTAGTTGATTGAGGATATGCAGCCTTTGTGCCAGCACTTCACCCTCATTTTCGAAGTTATTGGTAAAAATGTCTTCCCCGGCAGGAAATAATCCGACGTGCCCATTCAGAAAGGTTTTCAGGTCTTCAACGTCCTCTTCAGCCTCTTCAACACTGGGAACAACCAGAAGTATCCTGGGATGTGTTTTGGTTGCCTTTAGTTGCTCACTTGCTAAGGCAGCGATGAAGAAACTTGCAGACGATCCCCACAGCCCGTTGACAGTGCAATCCTTTCCTGTCCGGAGTTGGTGAAGTATCTCGCTGTATTGCTTATTTGCCTGAAGTAACTTGATAAAATCTTTCATGCTTCCTAATTGTAATGCAAAGTGAGAAACAAAATCAAGCGATTTGACAATACCCTTTGTGATGAGCTATTGCCAGGAAATTTGTATAAGAAAGCCTTGATGAAACAAATCAATCTTGTTTTGACAGGATTTGCCGGATGAATAACAGGAGACAAAGAGATTCAGAGGGCGCTGAGAAAGGGAGAAACGGGGAGTAGACGTCAAAAGAAGAGGTAAGATGCATGATGTAGGATGCATGATACACGATGCAAGATAATGTCTAGTAAGAGTAATCTCCTGACGGCGATTGGCAATTCGCATCGGTTTACAATTGTCACAATGTCGCCAATAGGAGTAGTCTTCTATCCAGTTACCTGTTTTTCTTTGTGTCTGGTTAGTGGTTAAAAGTAAAACAAGGATGGGTTTTAGCGTTTCATCAAATTCTTCAGCAAACGCACCCCGTACCGGGTGTAGTTTTTTACTTCTTCAAGGCTTCTGATGTGGATGAGGGTGTTGGCAATATAACGTGGATTCATATACAATGACTTTAATGCCTTTTTGCGCATCTCGATGAGTTCGTCCTTAGTCACGTGAAGCGTGCCAATGGCAGGGTTTGAGAAATAATTGTGTCCAATGGCTGATTCCTCCAGGATTCCAAAATCTCTGGCAATCTCATAAAATTCCGTTCCTTCATAAGGTATTGCAATGTGTATTTCAGAAAAATTACAACTCAGCTCTTTTGCCAGATTCAAGGTGTCCATAATCATTTCCCTTGTTTCCCACGGAAAACCGATGAGATAGAAGCCGTAAGTTTTGATCTCAAGTTTTTTACAGAGTTTTACGGCTTCTCGCGCCTGTGACCGGGTAGCGCCTTTTTTAATCTGTTTCTGGATTTCATCATTTCCAGACTCAATCCCAAACGCCACCAGCCAGCATCCGGCCTTCTTCATCCAGGTGAGACGATCTTCGTCGATCGTGTTAACGCGGCTGTTGGCTACCCAAGCAATATCAAGCTTACGGTCTATAATTTCCTTGCATAATTCGATCACAGATTTCTTGTTCAGGGTGAATGTGTCGGCACGAAAGAAGAAGTTTCTTATGTGGTATTTGTTTACGCACTCTTCAAGTTCTCCAATGATGTTGCCTACCGATCGCTCCCGTAATTTCATACCGGAAATGAGGGGAGAGAGACAAAATATGCATTGTGAAGGACAGCCCCTGGAGGTCTGGATTGTAGCCTGCGGTTCGCTTGTATCGGGTCTTGTATAAAGGTGGTTTTTCATTAAGTCTCTTGCCGGAAATGGGATTTTATCGAGATTCGTCCAGAATAGTTCTGGTTCTGTTTGAATGATCTGGCCAGTGTGGTTCTTGAATAATATGCCTCTGACTTTGTTTAAATCCGATTCCTGCCTTTTAGCGAGGGTCAGGTTGTTTATAATTGTTTCAGCCTCACCAACTATGGCGGTGTCCATGACGTCATATACCGCTTCTTTCAGGTCTTCCCTGTTACAGGTGAAAAAGTGGGCGCCTTTTGCAATGGTGAATATATTCGGGTTGAATGTCTTTGCAATGGAAAATGCCTTCATATCGTCCTTGATCGTGGGGGTGGTGATGCTCATTATCAGGAAGTCGGGTTGTATCGTTTTGAGATCATTTTCGAAGTGACTCCACAGTTTCTTCTCTGCAGGATAATCAGCGATAGAGGGTGTGACTCCTATCTGCCTCAGCATGGAGGCGATGTATCCAAGGTCATTGGGTGGGCGGAGGGATGTGGCGCTGCCTCCATCCACTTCAGCCTGACACCTGTCTTCCCCGCGCTGGTAAAGGCCTACGGGTGGATTAAATAAAAGAGCTTTTTCTAATTTCATATATATATACAAACTTACGATTTACAAATTACGATTTGAGACTTCGTCGTGATGGTTCGACAGGCTCTCCATGAACGGCACTGCATCCTGAGTCTATCGAAGGGTCAGTCGAACGATTAAAAAAATCCGAAATCCGAAATCGTAAATCTAAAATTATATTGTCTGT